>JAYENK010000032.1:0-12589 GCA_034722035.1 Patescibacteria group bacterium
TTGACAGAAATCTCTTTCTTTGTCATTCCTGTAGATGTCAGCTAATTCGATGACAGTTTCTCTTCCTTTTGTCATCCCGGAATTTTTTCTGTAGCGTAGCGAAAGAAAAAATATCCGGGATCCAGGGGATAGCAGTACTTACAAGATTTAATTTGTAACCGTATTATTACTAATCAACCCTGGATCCCGGGTTCTCTTGCTTTTTCACTCGCTTTTGGCTGTCGCCAAAATCTCATTTCAGCAAGAGCCCCAGGATGACACAAGGGGGAGGTATTTTGTAAGCGAATTAAGTAACATCTACAATTCCCGGCCGGAGCTCTGAGCGATAGCGAAGAGCCCCCGTCTTCACGAGGATAAACTCCGGGGAAGGGAATCCAGGAGCAAGCAGTAAAAACTTTTTTTAAAAAAATAACTTATTAATGCACATTAACTTGTTATAATAATATTCACGTTTTTACGGTTCCCTCCTGGATTCCCTTCCCTCGCTAGCGCTCGCCGGGAATGACAAAAAAAAGTGTTTTTGTCATCGAATTAGTTGACATCTACAATCCTCCCGACATAAATTATTTTAAATTTTGAGCCTTGGTTATTGAAATCTGTTAAAAACAACTAAATAAAAACGGCCGGTAATACTTTTTTATCGGTAGAATATTTTTTACCAAGCAATAGCGCGGAATCAAGTGAAAGTTTTTTACTTAGCTTCTCCAGTTTTGATAAATCTTTTTTGTCAGGATTTATCTTTATTTCCATCGCTGTATTACCTAGAATAATATCTATTTCTTCTCTATTTTTTTTATTATAAAACTTCAATTCCCCATATTGTGCAAGCTGGGCAACAACGGCATTTTCAAAAATTTGACCATCATTAAGACGGCTCATAATATTTAGAATACCATTATCGGCAAAATAAAGTTTACGGCCCCCGGCAACACTTCGATCAATACTTTTTGAATATTTCGGCAGCAACTTGATAAAAAATACTCCCTGTAAAAATTCTAAATAAGCATAGGTTTTTACCCGGTCAATCTTAAGCTCACTTGCCAGTTTACTTACATCCAACAACGAGCCGATTCTGGGTGCAAGAAGCAAAATCAAATCTCTTAATTCACGCACATCTTTATAATCTGACAATAATTTGAGATCTTTTTCAAAAAAAGAGGCAAATATATTTTTTAATATTTCCTGCTTAACTTTATTATCCTCGGTCATAACAACTTCCGGAAATCCGCCATACATAAGATAATCATCATAAACCAGTTCGTAGTCTTTATATTTATATAAATCTTTTTCCAAAAGCGCTTTTTCCAAATTTTTAAGAAGAGCGGTCTTTGTATCAATCAAGCCTTTAAAATACAAAATTTCTTTAAAATCAAGCGGGCTCAAAACATATAAAAATTTCCGTCCACTTAAGCTTTCGGGGAAAAGATTCTTTAAATAATAATTTGAAGAACCGGTAACAATAAACTTTACACCATAATGATCAAGTAAATACTTGATAACCTTGGTGATCTCGGGAAAATTTTGAATTTCATCAATAAACACAAAAAGCCTGCCCTGTCCCTTTTTAGCCATTTTTTCCAAACGACGATAAATAGTTTTATAATCAATATCTTCGAACATCTTCTGATCCAAAGGATTGTCCAAATCAAACCACAGCTTTGGTTTATCACCAATATGATCGAATATTTGGCGCATTAAGGTGGTCTTGCCAACTTGGCGCATACCGGTAATGACTAAAACATTTTTGTGTTCAATTTTTTGAATTATTTCATTAAATATTAGCCTTTTTTTCATTTGTGTAAATTATTTCTTACAAATAGTATATGTTTATGTAAATATTTTATTACAGATTGTAAATATTGTCAATAATTATAGTATTTTTTACCTAATATTAAATAACATTAATTATTTTCTTCACTAAATTATCCAACCCATATTTATCTTTAACAAGCTTCTTCAGTCTCTCCCCCGTATCTCTGATTTTGTCCTGATTCCAACTCATTACTCTCCCAATCTTCCCAATCAACTCTTCCGCATCATCCGTCTTCAAAACCAAATCCTCCTCCCCTATCAACTCCGCAAAGGTCTTATTCAAAACCATCACCGGCAATTTACAAGCCATCGCTTCCAGCACTGCCTTATCCATTCCCCCGCTCGGACAAAGATTAATTGCCAAATTAGCTTCGCTATAATATTTCACAATATCTTTATTCGGCACTGCCCCCACAAACTCAATCTGATTTTCTAAATTATTTTTTTTAACTAAATTTTTTAACTCTTCCTTATATTTTTCATCATCAAAATTTAACGGCGCCCCAACCAGCTGAACTTGAACATTTTTATCATCCAAAATATCAATCGCCCTAATTAATAATCCCTGATTCTTAATCCGACTAATCCGACCAACATAAAGTATTTTGAAATTTGTATCTTGAAATTTGTTTGTATCTTGCATCTTGCATCTTTCATCTTTGACCTTATCCAAGCTGATTCCATGTCCCACCACTTTCACTTTATTGCTTTTAAGCTGAAAACTTTCTTTGGATGCGGTAAAAATAACATCAACAAACTTCTCTGCAATTCGTAACTGCCACGGCGTAGCCCGATGCACATACCAAAGGCTAATCTTTTTCTTCCAAATCTTCCAAAACACTCCCCCCAAAACAATATACTCCGGATTCATATGAATAAAAAGCTTGTCATAATTATTTCGCTCCTGCCAAATATATCTAAAAAAAAGAAAAGTGTATTTTAATTTATTTAGAAATTGAAAATTGTTTGAAAATTGAAAATTGAAAATTGAAAATTGTTTATTATTCTCCTTTCCCAAGCTAAGCACTTTCACATTATCCGGCAAATCATGCTGTCCTTCATACAAACAAACAACCGTTAAAAAATCAACTCGGCAAGCGAACTCCTTGAGCCAGGAATGAAAAAACCCGAGAACCGCATCGTTCATGTCAACTTTTTGGGTTGCAATTAACAGCTTCATATCAATTATCATTCTCTTCTATGGATAAAATTCTTTTTACACTGAATATTCTTTCCGCTTTGCGATTGAGACAATACGCCCGCAGTCCCAAAAAAGGATAACCCTTAAATTTCATTTGACCGATTTTTTTGGGAATTATTTTTCGTTTTGAATTTTCATCCTTACCCTTTAAATAAGTAATACCAATGGTTCTTTTGTCTTTAATCGCTTTTGTAATGATTTGTATCCGCTCTTCCATTGATAATTTTTTCAAAGATTTTTCATACTGCAAACCTGTTATAAATTTTACCACATTCCAGTCCATTCTAATATGCCCCCTTTTTATCTCTTTTCTAAGAACTATTCCCTCCAGGCTGGTACAGCGGGAAAGCGCGACATAAAGCTGTCCGTGCGCAAAAGTACCGCGGGTTAAATCAATAATAACTTTATCAAAAGTCTTGCCCTGGCTTTTGTGGATGGTAATGGCAAAAGCGACCCGGATAGGATACTGGATGTAAGACCCGATTATTTTAGAGCTTATTTCTCCGTTCTCTAATTTATACTCAAATATTTCCCATTTATTCGGATAAACCAAAACTTTTTCTCCACTGTTAATCTCAAGCACTACTCCGTCATGTTCGTTTTTTTTCTTTTTAATACCAACAACCTGCCCGACTGTTCCGTTGACCCAGCGCCCCTCGGTATCATTATTCGTAAGCATAACCTGCGCTCCGGCTTTTAATGTCAGTTCTTCCGGCGCGGGCGGACTGGAGGCGGTAAATTTTCCTTTGAGCTTTGCTTTGTTCTTCCAGGTTCTTCCCGATAATTTTTTAAGCTCTTCTTCGTTGATCTTGTCTGCCAAAGCGTTAACCGCCACCAGGCAAATATAAAAATCATCCGGCTTTGCTTTAAAACTGGGCTTGAGTCTTTTATTCAGAGCGGCAATATCATCATCCTCCGCGCTGTTATTGCGGATTGCGTTTAAAAGATTGATAAAATGCGCATCCTTTTGGCGATAAACTTTTTCCAATTCAATATATTTATAAGAAAAATTCGCGTCAAAAAACACATTAGAACTGAAAAAAAACGGGCTGGTATAATGGCCGGAAAAAATCTTTCTGTCTCTGAAACTAACAACTGGCGGTATCTGATAAAGATCGCCGATAAAAATCATTTGCGCTCCGCCGAAAGAAAAAGTTTTGTTTTTCCCGTTCAAACGCATAAATTTATCAATACAATCCAAAAGATCGGCCCGCACCATGGAGATTTCATCAATAATAATTGCATCTAATTCTTTATAAATTCTACCATACTCAACGCCCGGTTTAATCTTTTTTACTTTATTTAACGTAATGTCAGGCTTAAAACCGAAAAAAGAATGAATGGTCTTCCCTTGAATGTTGATAGCAGCTACACCGGTCGGCGCGAGTACTACTACCTTTTTTTTGCTTTGGCTCCGAAAATAATCAAGCAAAGTTGATTTGCCGGTTCCGGCCTTACCAGTCAACAAAAGATTCTCTTCGCTATTCTCCATCACGTCCAAAGCTTGTTTGAAACGAGTATTTAATTCTACTTTTTTATTTTGCATAAACGGATAAATTAATGTTTTTTTTAATCAATAATTTCATATTTATAATTCCTGTTCAATATACTCTTGAAAATGAAGAATTTGCTCTGCGTCTTGTTTTTTTAATAAAAACGGCATTACATCTTCACTTAAATGAGCAAAATTCAAATCCTGACAAAAACTTAACAACTTTTCTTTAAGCTCTTTTTTGTTTTTAATGCCCAATTTAAAATCTAAATATTCATAATTAAAATCGGTCCGATTAATCAAATGCAAAACATCATAAAAATCACGTCCTTTGGTTCGCTTACGTCCAAAAATAGCCGCTATTTTTTGAGACAATAAAATATCAATTGGCGTTACTTTAATATTGCGGCCAACATCAAATTTTTGTAAATAATAAACTTTCGGTTCATACTTGAAATTATGCGGCACTGTGTCAACCTGAATTACCAATTTTTCACTAGCCATGTGACTTAAATTATTATTAAAAAGTAATTCTGATATTTTTATATGGCAATGAAAAGCTCCTTTATAAACATTTCTAATCTCTGTGAGATAACCTTCCAAGTCTAAAGCACGTTTAATCTCGTGCGTCATTTGTTCAAACTCATTTTTCCCTAAATTAAAATTATCAAAATCAAGATCTTCAGAAAAACGATAACCACCATAAACAATCTTAAGAGCTGTACCGCCCAAAAAAGACAACTTTCTTCCAATTTTAGATACAAAAATAGCATTGAGTATCTTGTACTGCAGATATTCTCTCAACAAAGCCCGCTCAAAGCCATTGATACCAGGGTAATGTTTTTTTATTTCACCTATATTAATCATAAAATTGAATTTAAAATTTCTACTTTTTTATTCATTGTCTTTGAACCAAATATTTTTAAATATTTTTTCAATTTATTTATATTTATTTTTTCTCTAAAAATACTACCACTAATTCTAAGTTCGCTAATACTGTCTTTGTCTTTAATGTCTTTGCGTAAATACAAAAAATCAAGAATAGCTTTTTCCGGTTCAGCAATTTTAAAATAAACATCGTTATTATTTATTCTTTTAAGCGTGTAGCCAAAAAATAAATTTTTCTTAATCTTGCGGTAAGAAAAATTAGCAATATCAATTTCAATTTTATTAGTTTTTCGAGTTGAAACAGAAGTTAGCCAATAAACCGTTTCTGGTATCAATGAATAATAAGACAAAGCATATTCCAAGCTAAGATAAGACGGTTGATAAAGCTTATTGGCAATAATATTTAAGTTATTTTCGTTGATTTCTTTATCAGAAAAAATATAAAAATTATTAGCAAGCTTTCTAATATAACCTCTTTCTTGCCATTCTGATAAGCGCCGACGATCAAAATTTTGTGCTAAACTCCTAATATCAGCTAACGTTATTATTGGAAATTTTTTAAAATTATTATAAAAATCAATATATTTCATTTCATTTTTATGTTATTTTTAACATCTTTATGAAATAAGTATAACATAAATAAAAAAACCAAGCAAATACAAAAATTAATTTAATATTAGCGTAAAAAACCAAACAAAAACCGCTTTTTATAGCGGTTTTTTGCTAATGTAGAGAATTTGCCTTGTCTTGCGCGCTTAAATTAAATACAAAACAAATTCCTCCTTTCCCACATTATATATTTTTTGGCCAAAAAATTTATTTGCCAGTTCTTTCAGGTTTTTCACGTGTTGTTTTCTGCCGTTTTTAATCAAATAAACTTCAGCAGTATTATTTTGCCGAATCAATTCATTATCATAAAAACGCCTGGTCGGATATTCTGCAAGTTCGCTATCGGGTAGATCCAATATCGGTTTACCCTTGTATTGCCAAAGCTCTTCTAAATCCCAAATAACTTTTTTTATCTCTCCCTTGATAATATAAATCCGTTCACTCTCATCGCGTACTAAAGTATTGCCTGGCAAACGATCAAAGCCGAGCACAACCGGCTCATCAATATCATTAACAACAACTTCATCTTCTTCTAAGATTAATTCCGGTTTTTGGTCTTTTTTATCATTAGAAAAAAACAAGACAGAAGAACCACCACTACCTGACGCCGACGCAGATTCTTCTGGCGCATCATCAGCACCGTCATCAACTTGATTAATATCCTCATCTACCCGCGCCGGATCAGTGCTAATATAACCACTTATTTCCGAACGGGCCAAAGCACCCAGGGGAGAGACTAATAATATCGCTATGATTATTGTTTTTATTAACATACTTTTTTTTCTTTGTCATTCCTGGCCGAAGCCCGTGAGCGATAGCGAACGGGCGTAGGGGAAGGGAATCCAGGATAGCGAAGTAAAATTTTTATTTATTATTTTAAAGATTGTTCGTAAAATTTAATTAGCTTAAATTGATTATTCCTATTACTACTGCTATCCCCTGGATTCCCTTCCCTCGCTAGCGCTCGCCGGGAATGACAAAAGTGGCAACGAATTAGTTAACATCTACAGGAATGACAAAAAAGAGTGTTATTGTCCTAAAAAAATCCCAGGATGACACAAGAGTGGGTTACTCCGTCAAAATCCCATAACTTGAACCATAAGAACCGGCCAAAGTGCCGGCTGGCACTTTCATTTGGACTAGAATGGAAACTTGCCGGCCAGCGTCGCCTGATTCATCGATTGTGCTAATATCCGCTCCCGGCTCCGGATAAGTATCGTTTGCCAAAATATCAATCCAAGTTGCGCCCGAGTCTACGCTGTAGCGCATATTTCCGCCGGCTGAAAGCGCGGCCGCACCGGAAAAAGCGTTGAATTTCATTTTTAGCTCAGTTTCGCTGGCATTCCAAATCGTAACATCAAATTGCCATTCCCAACCTTCTGCGTACTCATCGTTAGCCCGCGCACCCGAGCGAGTCATTACTAGTGAATCAATATTAATACCGCAAGGCGAAGTCGTAAAAGTGGCATCCACGGTCGAATCTGAGTCGCTTGCGTCACTGTTTTCGGCGTTAATTCTATAATGATAAGCAGTATCGCATTGTAAATCACTTAAAGCAACTACAACATCGGTATTAGCCACAACAATCGCTTCCACGCTAGTGCTCCCGTAGTTAGAGTCAAGACCATAATCAACTGTAGCGACACCATCCGAATTAACTTGAAATACAATACTGGCACTATTTGACGTAAGAAACTGAACCGGTTCGGTGTCCGGATAAATTGTCACGAGTACGTCGCCACCAACATCATTTCCATCACTCTCGCCTGAATTCTCCATTGTCGGCGTATCCAATATTACAAAATCAGCTGAATTATCATCGGTATCTTCTCCGTCCAGACTACGGGACAGACTCTTATTTGCGCTAATATTTATTGGATAAACCGTGCCTTCGCCAAAAATTATTCCACCCCAACCAACTGCATCAATAACGCTCAAATCCGGATTAAATGGATCAATCTCTACAATCGAATTAACCAAAAAAAGTGCATCCTTATCGGCGATTGAAAAGTCACTGTCCAAAAAATCAGCCTCAGCTTTTAAATCCTCGCTGGTTAATGTGTCTTCGCGAACGATAAGAAAATACCCACCAGCCGGAACAATTCCGGTTAATTCTCCAAGACTAATATTACCTGTGTCGCTAGCTGTTTTTTGCCAACTCCAACCGGCCAAGTCAACGTCGTTAGCGGTCGGGTTGTAAAGCTCGACCCAGTCATCATATGCGGAACTACCAGCAGTTGCCAGCTCGTTAATTACCAAATGATTAGCAATGCCGGCTTGCGCCGTTAGTGTTCCAAATAAAAATAACCCAAAGCTAAAAAATAAAAAAATACCCATGCTAAAAAACGCGGGTATAAAAAAACTCCTCCCTGTTTGCATACTCCTTGTAGTCTAACCAGACAAAACAAAAACTTTGTCTAGTTAAAAATATTAATTATAAAATATAAATTAATTTTATCAATTTTTATTATAGCGGTCAAGGTTAAGCTAGGCCGCCCAAAGTCCATGCTGATTACAATACTCGCGCGCACTCACCTCTTTTGCTTCTATGCAGAATTCTACACTTGGCGTTTCGCCCGGTTTTAAGTGTTTGCGATAAATTTTCTCATCAGCAATCAACTCAATCCATTCGATGTAATGTTCGTCTTCCATCGGGTGCAAAGTTTCACCAACGCTTACCTTATAGCCATTATCGGTTTTCTCAATTACCGGCACATGCTTTTCCTTGGCTGCATCAACTGTGTTTTCGCTTTGCAAAACCATGGGCACACCGCAACAGACAAGCTCCCCGGCACCGGTATGCAAGACTTCCACGATATTACCGCAAATCTCGCATTTATATATATCATTTAATTTAGTCATATATTTTTCTAATAATTAATATGTCTCTTCAAAGATCTCAAAATATGCTTGTGGGTGTTTGCAGGCAGGGCAAAAATCTACCGCTTCTTCGCTTTCATGAATGTAACCGCAATTATTACATTTCCATCTTTTAACTTCTTCTTTTTTAAACACCTCTCCATTTTTGATGTTAGCGATCAGTTTTCGATACCTGGCTTCATGCGCTTTCTCAACTTCAGCCACTTTCAAAAAAGACTCGGCAATTTCATCATGCCCCTCTTCTTCGGCTTCCTCGGCCATGCGGGTATACATTTCCGTATGTTCAAAATTTTCTCCGGCAGCGGCCGCTTCCAAATTAGCCGGCGTGTCTCCAATCAAGCCAAGCGATTTTGCCCAAAGTTTAGCGTGTTCTTTTTCATTAAGGGCGGTCTCCATAAAAATATTCTGCATCTGCACATAACCTTCTTTCTTCGCCTCTTTGGCAAACCAATCATATTTATTTCGCGCCATGGATTCACCGGCCAAAGCCTCCTCTAGATTTTTTTTAGTTTTTGGTCCTAATTCTTTTGTCATATTTCTTTATTATTAATAATTTATATGTTTATTATAATCACTTTTGGCATTTAAAACAATAATGTGTTCCTCTTTTTATCATTGAATCATGTAAAATCTACAGGAATGACAAAGAAAATTATTAATTTTTACCGTACCAATCTCAACGTGCCAATAAAGCATATCAAAAGGCAATGGAATAATTATTTCATTACTTTAACAATAAAATCATCCACAAAATTAAAAATTCTTACTAAAAACCGATCATTATCACTTCGCAAGCTTTCAACCAAAATATAGTCTGCTTTTATTCTTCGAGCAAAAATAATATCAGTCAAAAACTTGTCCCCTATTATTAATATCGGCTGATTTGATTTTGGCAAATAGTTAATAATTTTCTTACATGGCTTCTTGTGTGGTGCTTCCAAATATTTGCACTCAACTTGATCGGCTATATCTCGACTTCTGATTTTATCGGGATTATTAGAAAAAATATAAATTAAATTATTTTTCTTCAAAAGATTAACCGCTCTTTTTTCTCTCTCACCAATCAAGCTCTCTCCTTCCGCACACAAAGTCCCATCAATATCAATTATAATATTATAATTTTTATATTTATCTGTATCAATCTCCCAAAAATACTTTCTCATAATCCCTTTGCTTTTATTAATATTAATATTGTTTTTCTAATTAGCTTAAAATCATTTTTTATAATATCTAACTCGTTGTGATTTTGCACATACGCGATATAATTCATGTCCAGCTCATGTTGCTTTGCGTTTTTTTCTCCTTTATGCGCCTGATAAGCGCCAGTGAGTCCGGCCTTAAATATTTCCTTGGTGTATATGCCTTGCTTTAAATTTTTCTGATGCACCGTCAAATTTACCGGACGCGGCCCAACCAGTGTCATATTGCCAATAAAAATTGTAAAAAATTGCGGTAATTCATCAAAATATGTTCTTTGCAGTACCCTTCCAATCAAAGTTAAATTCTGTAAATTACGCTCTTTGCCTTTAGTATAAAAATATCTATTTTCTTGTTGATATTTTCTGATCAAAGCGGGTCGAAAAGGATTAAATTTAATTAAATTAAATTTTTTCCCTTGCGATACTCTTTTTTCAATATAAAAAGGCAAAGGCCATTCAAGGCGCAATAAATGTTCTATTATTAATCCAAAAAAAATCAAAACAAAAACCGGAAAAAATATAACTATTATTATCAAAGAAAAAAACACATCAAAAAACCTTTTTAAAAAAGGCAGTTTCACTTTGTTTATTTGATTGTTGCTTTTGTTTGTTTCGTGCATTATTAAAATAAACACAAAAAACTCATATCTTAAAAATTTTACTGATCGATTCGGAAAGTGGTGGATCGGTTCGCTCCAAATCTTCTGATAAATATTGCAATAAAATTTCACGAATTTCCAAAGGATTTACTTCGCGCAAAGGAATCGTTAAGCGATGTTGTAAAATATTATTAAAATTCAGATATAAATTTTTCACTTCATATTGTGGCTTATGAATAATGGAAAAATCTTTTATTTCATCATATTCATAAAACTTTCTCCCAAGAATAATCCCATGCTCACTTATCTTGACCCTAATTGAAGTGGAATCCCGGCCATCACGCAAAATCACAATCAAGGCCGTAATAATAATGATGATGGCAAACAAGAAATTAGCCGTAAAAAAAGCGTATAACATCATCAAAATCGCTATAATTACCGCTATAATATACCAAGTTCTATTGCGTTCATGTTGATCAAACTCCGGTATTTGCCATTCTGCGTGAATTTCACCCAAATTATCACTATTTGTACTCTCATTATTATTTGACATAAGATTGACAGAAAAGGAAAATTTTTATATCATTATTATAACATAAATATTTTAACTAGTAAATTAGCCTTTGCTGGTTTTATTTTTGTTATGGAGAGGTGCCTGAGCGGTCGAAAGGGGCACCCTGCTAAGGTGTTGTGGGCGCAAGTTCACCGAGGGTTCGAATCCCTCCCTCTCCGCCTTCGCTACGCTGAAGCTTTGTGTGCAAGCACAACAAAACTTCACCTTAGCTACGGCGTGATAAATCCGCCAAAACATTAATTTAAGGAAAAGCGTAGGTGAGATTCACCACGTTTATATTTTTTATGTACTATGTTTATAGCTTAAAATGCAAAAATGGTTTTTATGTTGGTTGTACAGATAATTTAAAAAATAGACTAGAGAGACATAGAAAAGGCTATGTGTCAGCAACCGCAAAAATTTTGCCAATAAAATTAGATTTTTATTTTGTAATTAATAACGAATATAAAGCATTTAAATTTGAGAAGTATCTAAAATCAGGTTCAGGTAGAGCATTTGTAAAAAAACATTCAACATAAAAAACGGAGGGATGGCTGAGTGGTTGAATACGACAGTCTTGTCAGCCCAAGGCTGATCCGCCTTGGGCGGAAAAACTTTTTAAAATTTAATTTAAATAAAAATAAATCCGGAGGGGTGCTAGAGTGGTTTAATAGGACAGTCTTGAAAACTGTTGAGCCTTCACGGGTTCCGAGAGTTCGAATCTCTCCCCCTCCGCAGAGAAATTAAATAGTGTGCTATATGCATTACGTTTATATATTACATAGCTACAAATTGAATAAATTATATAAAGGAAATTGTATTGATTCAAAGACCTTTTCTGCCATTTTTTTAGCAACATTACTATCTGTACCCAGCATAATATTAGGCAGGATGGTATTATCCATTAATGTTCGTCAATAAAAACTTCACCACTTGTCGGACGATCAATAAGACTCATCTGGTACAAAAGAGTGGATTTCCCCGATCCCGATGGCCCAATTATAGCAACGAACTGACCTGTGGGAATTTCCAAATCAATGCCCTTTAACACCTTGGTAACAACAGTGCCGGTTGTGAAATTTTTTACAATATTTTTGATTTTGATCATATAAATGATTGATTATCTTCCCAAAATAGAGTTAAGAGTATTTTGTCTTATAATTAACCATGCGGAAATAAAGCCGGAAATAAGCGAAGAGACCATAAAAATAATGATACGTACGGTGACATAATCAAATCCCAATAAAAGTTGACCGTCCGCCATTGGTAATGAAATAGGATGTTTTTCAAAATAGCCCTGCAAAAAGAAAAATAAAACGGCTGTGCCAATAATCACTCCGATTATTGTATAGAATA
>JAYENK010000033.1:0-37025 GCA_034722035.1 Patescibacteria group bacterium
AAAATCAGAGGAAAGAAAAAGAAAAAAAAAGGAGAAAAAAAAAGAAAAGATAAAACGGAAAAAATTACGCCAAAAAAAATTAAAGGCATTGGACCGTAAATTGAATCAGACTTTAGTTCAAAGTTTGGAATCTTTTAAAAAATCATATAAAATTGTTCTTCTAATTTTATTCTTGGGTTTTATTTTCGCAACAATGCTCTATACCGCTTTATTGATTGTCGTTGTGGAGCGCGAACTGGATAATAAGTTTTTGCGCGGGCTTAGCGGTTATTTATCCTTGCCGGCTTACATTAGCCAAGATGGCTTGATTGATTATTATACCTATATTGATACTAAAAATATTTTATCAAGTAAATTCTCACAAGCGGAAGAATTGGATCGTGCCGTAAAAACACAAATAGTGGAAAGTATAATCAGTAATAATTTATTATTAAAATATAATATTCAAATTAGTCTTAAAAAATTATCTTTGATTGAAATAAAAAATATTTTATTAGAGGAAATTATGCACGATCAGACAATTAATCAGGTTGGACTAGCGCGGATTAATAAAATAAAAGATTTGATTAAAAAAGAAGATGATTTTATTAAAATCGCCAATAGATATGGCGACTCACAGGACAAAATAACTCTTTCTTTGCCGGATGATTTGAATGATTTTCCGCATTTGAGTGAATTAAAAGACATTGAAATAGGCGAGGTGAGTGGAGTAATAAACGATAATAGCGGTTATTATATTTATCGCTGTTTTGACAAGCGAGAAGATAATTTGTATTTGAGCTATGTTTATGTAAAAGGGAAAACGCTTAATGATTATATTAAAGAGAGGGTGGGGCAATATAAATTATGGAGTTTGGTTGATTAGCGCGCCAGTATAGCTCAGTTGGCAGAGCAGTCCCTTCGTAAGGGAAAGGTCATCGGTTCGATTCCGGTTATTGGCTCTTTCTTTTTTCAATTAAGAATTAAAAATTAGAATGCAAAAAAACAGAATTATAAAAAGAAGCTTTTTTTGTTTATTAATAATAATATCGTTTGTTTTTACGCCGATAATCGGCTTTGGCATTGCTGCTGAAGAAGAGGTAAAAGATTTAAATGAATATTATAATATCAATCTGGACACAGCTACGATTGATAAAGGTTATACGGTGAACGGTTTTGATGAATTAAAATTGTCTTTGACTCCTGGTATTCTTAATGCCGCCACTCCGGTTGAGATAATCAAGCTAAACGAAAATTTGCCAGAGCCATGGAAATTAAACCGTTTAAGTAATTTTTACCAATTTGAATTTAAAAATAAATCAGCTTATCAGAATAAGATTCCTTTTTATATTCAATTTCATTATAGCGAGAATGATGGTAATTATAAGCAAGTATTTTTTTATGATAAAGGAAGGAAGGCCTGGCGCCCCTTACCGACCAAAGATTTTTCTTATGAAAACTTTGTTCGTTCAGTGATTCATTTGCCATATGCACGCTTAGCTGTGTTTTCTTATCCCGGTAAAATGATAAGCGGCTCTGCCAGCTGGTACGGTTATAAGCCGGGTAATTTTGCCGCTTCACCGGATTTTGCCAAGGGATCGATTTTACGTGTTTGGCATAAGAGTACCGGTAATTTCGTTGACGTGGAAATAAATGATTATGGTCCGGATCGCTCTCTGTTTCCCAAGCGTGTGATCGATCTGGAAAAAAATGCTTTTGCCTCACTGATTGCTTTGGGTGCGGGTACGACCGATGTTTATCTTGAGCCGCTTCAGATTGAGTCTAGCTTTGAAGTGGACGCGGACGCAGGCATGGGAACAGAACCGATAATAAGTGCCATATCGGCTCTTGTTATGCAAGAAGATGGGGAAGTGCTTTGGCAAAAAAATTCTACCTCAACTCGTTCTTTGGCCAGTTTGACCAAGTTAGTGGCAATTAAGACTTTTTTTGATACAAAGCCATCGTTGAATGTTGATATTGTCTATAGCGAGCAGGATGAATTATATAATTATGAGCATGTGAACAAATGGGAATCGGCTCGTTTACGTGTAAGCGAGGGGGATATTTTATCGATTGAAGATTTGGTTTATGCCTCTTTAACCGGTTCAACTAACAATACCGTGGAAACCTTGGTTCGTGCCGGTTCTTTAAGCCGCCCCGATTTTATTGCTCGAATGAACGAGTTAGTTCAAGAATGGGGAGCAAAAAGTACTTATTTTATTGAACCAAGCGGTTTGGCGCCGGAAAACGTGAGTTCTGCGCAAGATTATGGTATAATAATGAAAGAATGTTTAAAACATCCTTTAATAGCTAAAGCTAGCATTGCTTATGAACACGTAATTACCACCAGAAACACTGACAAGACTTTTAAAGTGAGAAATACTAATAATTTAATTAGGCAGTATAAGTATAATATAGCCGGTTCTAAAACCGGGTATCTGCACGAAGCCGGTTATTGTCTGGCTGTCAAGATAGAAAATCCTTCGACCGGTCCGGGACAGGTTAATAATAATTTTTATGTTATTACGATGGGGGCTCAAGAAAGAGGAATTAGTTTTGAAGAAACAGGAAATTTAATAGAGTATGCTAAAAGAAAATTAATTAAATAAAATAATTAATTAATGATAAAATATTATAATGTATCAAAAGAATATACTCCTGGAGCTAGAGTTTTGAATCGGATTAATCTTCATATTAAACCGGGCGAATTTACTTCTATTGTCGGCCAGTCCGGTACTGGTAAAACTACGGTAGTTAAAACTTTGATTGGCGAAGAGAAAATTGATAACGGGAAAATAGTTATTGGCGGTTGGGACATTACCAATATTAGCCAGCGGGAAGTGCCGGTTTTACGTCGTCAAATCGGTGTAATATTCCAAGACTTTAAATTATTGCCGCGGAAAACTTTGTTCGAAAATGTTGCTTTCGCGATGCAGGTTTGTGGTGGAAATCCGCGCAAAATAAAAAGAATTGTTCCGCACGTGATGAAGATTGTCGGATTAGAAAAGAAAGTTTATCGTTATCCCCAGGAAGTGTCGGGCGGAGAAGGGCAACGAGTTGCGATTGCGCGCGCTTTAGTTCATCGCCCCAAGATACTATTGGCCGATGAGCCAACCGGAAATCTCGATTCATTAAACGCACATGAGATTATCGAATTACTGCTACGGATAAATAAATTCGGCACAACCGTAATATTGGTAACGCATAACAGAGAGATAGTGAATCGTTTACGCCGACGTGTAATCACGATTGATAATGGACAAATTATCAGCGACCGAGAAAAGGGAAGATATTTATTGTAATTTAAAATATATATAATGTATGTTCCTCTCTATAATTAGAATAATAAAATTTAGCTTACAAGACATTGGTCGAAATATTTGGCTGTCTTTGGTTACTGTTATCATTTTAATATTATCATTGTTTACAGTTAATATGCTTCTCGTGGTAAAAGTAATCGGGGACACGGCAGTTGATGCGGTTAGAGATAAAATTGATATTAATTTATTTTTGAAAAGTGAGTCCGGTGAAGAAGATATTTTATCTCTCAAAACAAAGTTAGCTAATCTAGACGAAGTAAAGGAAGTTAACTATATTTCCAAACAAGCGGCTCTGGAAAATTTTCGCAAAACTCACGCGAACAATCCAGAAATTCTTGAATCTTTGCGTGAAATCGGCAACAATCCTTTGACGCCAAATTTGATTATACGTCCAAATAGTTTGGATGAATTTGATAATTTAATTAATAAAATCAATACCTTTGACGATGAAATAATCGAATCGCGTAATTTTACCAATTACAAGATAATGTTGAACAAAATAAATTTTATTACAGAGAAGGTAAGTAAGGCGGGATTATTTTTGTCTACAATATTTTTGTTTATTACAATTTTAGTGGTTTATAACTCAGTTCGAGTTGCTATTTATACGCACAGGCGAGAAATTACGATTATGCGTTTGGTGGGTGCAAGCAAATGGTTTATCCAAATGCCGTTTTTACTTTCCGGCATTATTTATACTTTATTCGGCCTAATTGCCGTTATGGGACTATTTTACCCATTTTTAACCCTCTTGCAACCTTATTTGGAGACGTTTTTTGTGGGATATAATGTTAACTTGATTCAATATTTTTATGGTCAAGCCCATATAATTTTTGGTTTAGAATTTATCGCGGTTGCATTTGTAAATATTATTGCTAGCCATTTAGCTGTTCGTAAATACTCAAGTGTGTAAAATTGATGTCAGAAGATGAAAACAATAAAATAATAAAAGAAAAAATTATTAATCAAAGTGAAAAAAGCTTGGATCAAGCAGGTGGTTTTGGTGTTGAGAAAGAAAAAGTTTCAGATTTTGAGAAACATGAAATTCCGATCAAAATTGATAAGGGTGGAGAACAAAAAATAGATCGTGTTCAAAAAACAAATGGAATTAAAAGTAGTCAAGGCGGAGAAAATGATCAGAGGAACGAATTTATACCCGACAAAAAAAGGCGAAAAAAGATTGAAAAAATAATGTCTCACGATCTTAAGGATCGTTATTTAGAGTTATCAGCTGAAAAACAAAAAGAATTTAAGCAAAAAGGAGAAAAAGCCGCTTCAAAAATCAGCAATTTAATTGCAGAAGATAAAGCGAATTTAAAAAAAATAGTTTATCTAATCAAAAATTGGTTAAGGATTTTGCCAGGAATTGATTCTTATTTTTTAGAGCAAGAGGTTAAAATAAAAGCGGATGAGATTATAAAACTAAAAGATATTTCGAATAAAAATTTATAATCATGACAAAAAAAAATGATGTTAAAATTAATTTGAAAAAATCCAGTGTGGCTGAATTTAGCAAGCGTCCTTTGCCTACCGATGAGGAGCTTGAGGATTTTGAAAACAAGGTAATCGAAGAGGATGGGAACGAA
Organism: Patescibacteria group bacterium; assembly: GCA_034722035.1. Classification (GTDB taxonomy): domain Bacteria; phylum Patescibacteriota; class Patescibacteriia; order Patescibacteriales; family UBA12075; genus JAYENK01. The sequence goes on from JAYENK010000033.1 coordinate 4,886, forward strand.
GGTGAAATAATTGACGTGCCGGACGATGAACGCGAAGAAGAAATTGAAGAAAGTCTTAATGAGATATATCAAGATGACAAAGGCAAAATGGTTGACGTTAAGCATCTGGATGTAAGGAAAAAGCGAGGCGTATTTTTTTGGTTATTTTCTTTTATTATTTTTATTGCTTTAATTGGCGCCGGAATTTATTGTTCTTATAATTATTTTTATATTAATGTCAGTACAGATGCGACTGCCTTGGAATTTTCAGTTGAAGGTAAGACCGAGGTAGTGGCCGGAGAAGAATTTTTTTATACCATTACTTATAAAAATTTAAGTAATATTGTGATCACCAACGCACAAATTGAACTTACCTATCCTGACAGTTTTATATTTTTGGATAGCTTTCCTGCAAATAAACAAGAAAATAAGCGCCGTTGGGATATTATGTCGATTCCGGCTCAATCGGTAAACACTATCAGAGTAAAAGGAGCTATGATTGGCAACGAGGATGAAGTTGAGATGTTGCTTGCTGCAATCCGCTATACACCGGCTAATTTTTCTTCTGAGTTTAAAAAAGAAGCTAGTTTAACAACCACAATAAATGATATTGGCCTGGAGCTTGATTTGGATTATCTTCCCACTGCTTTGGTTGGAAACGAACACGAAATTGATTTGGTTGTTAGCGCCAAAGAAAGTAGTTATATCAATAGTTTTCGCGCAAGTCTGGAACCACAAGAAAATATCAAAATATTGGATAATTCCAAAGAAGAAGACGACGACAAAACCTTGGATTACACTATCAGTCGATCCGGGGTTTGGCTGGTGGAAAATGTTTTAACAAACACGAAAATTTTGCCGATTAAAATAAAAATACTTGATAAAGTGAGTGAAAAACAAGAGCTTGTACTAAAGCTGGAGAAGCCGATTAAAGATGGAGAATATCAATTATTTAAAAGTTTGTTAATTCCTCTGGAAATTTTAAAAAGTGATCTCAATTTAACTTTAATAATCAACGGCTCGCGCGAAGACCAGGGGGTGAATTTCGGTGAAACTTTGAATTATTCTATTGTTTACAATAATAAAGGCGAAACAGAACTTAATGATGTAACGATTATGGCTGTGATGGAGAGTGATTTGTTGGATTTTGGTAGCTTGAAAGATCTTAATGAGGGAGAGGAGCGTTGTAATACTTTGTTTTGGACAAAAACAGAAATTTCCGAGCTTAAAGTGTTGAAAAAACACGAAGAAGGAACAATTGATTTTTCAATTAAGCTTTTTGAATCAGGAGTTGTCAGCAGCGATAATGAATATTCTGTCAAAAGTTATGCTCGGTATAGTGTAGGAGAAAGCAGTGAAGAAGGGGATGAAGAAGGCGGTATCGCGACAAGCGAAAGAAATACAGACAATAACAACGAAGATAATCGTAGCAATATAATTGTTAATGCAATAAATAGTGACTTAAAATTGATTGAAACTATACGTTATTTTAATGAAGATAATATTCCGGTTGGTACCGGTCCGCACCCGCCACGAGTCGATGAAGTCACTACTTATAAGGTTTATTGGGAGATTAATAATAATTTACACGAACTTAATAACGCGATTGTGTCTGTGAGTTTACCCGAATATGTTTCTTTCGCCGAAAAAGAGCGTTCTACGGTTGGTGATGTTTCTTATAATGATAATTTGCGCGTAATCGCTTGGGATATCGTACGAATGCCGATTTCGGTATTTTCTGCTAATGCCGAGTTTAGCATCGAAGTTCGACCGAGCGCGGAAGATAAAAATAAAATAATGGTGCTTTTACCAGGTTCAAGCGTATCTGCGACTGATTCTATTACTGAATCAGAAATTACAAAGAAAACTAAAGCAAAAACTACCAAATTAGAAGACGATGAGATTGCTGAAGGAGACGGAATTGTGGAATAGGGATTTTTTATGTTAAAAATAATCAAAAATTCAACAACAAAAAAGGCGCGTTTGCTCGAAATTAATTTGCCGAGCGGAAAAATAAACGCTCCTTTTTTTATGCCGGATGCGACGCGAGCTGTGCTCAAAAATATTGACGTGGAAACACTTAAAAAACTTAATTTGTCTGCTCAGGTAGTAAATACCTATCATTTGTTGTTACAACCGGGAACGGCAATAATTAAAAAAGCGGGTGGCGTTCATAAGTTTATGAATTGGCTGGGTCCGCTTTTATCCGATAGCGGCGGTTTTCAAGTTTTTTCTCTTTTGCACCGCAATAAAAGCATGGGAAAAATTTTTGATGACCGGGTTGAGTTTAAGTCTCCGTTAGATGGAAGCAAACAAATTTTGACTCCGGAAAAATCGATTCAGATTCAATTTGACTTAGGGACAGACATGATGGTTTGTCTGGATGATTGTCCTCCCAATGATTTGAGTGAGCAGGCGATGAAAGCGTCGGTGGACAAAACGATTGCTTGGGCACGGCGCTGTCGTGCTGAGTTTTACCGGCAGATAAAAAAACGAAAAACAGATAAAGACAAGCGCCCACTTTTGTTTGGTGTAATTCAAGGCGGAGAGAGTAAGGATGAACGGAAACGATGCGCAGAAAGTTTGCTTGAAATCGGTTTTGACGGTCTTGGCTATGGCGCTAGGCCGATCGACAAGGATGGTAATTTTTTGGAAGAAATTTTAAGATATACTGCTTCGTTAATTCCAGATGAATATTTGCGTTTTGGCCTCGGGATTGGACTGCCCGATGATATTGTAGCTTGTGTTGACATGGGATGGGATATGTTTGATTGCGTGATTCCAACCCGCGAAGGTCGGCATGGGAGGCTCTACGAGCCAATTTTCAATTTTCAATTTTCAATTTTCAATGAATTTAAAAGTTCTAATGATTCAATTTTTAAGACATATAATATTAAAAATTCAAAATATAAGGAAGATTTTTCTGTGATTAATGAAAATTCAAAATTAGCGGTTTTGCGGGAATATTCTAGGGCTTATTTGCATCATTTGTTTAAAATAGGGGAGCCTTTGGGGCAGAGATTGGCGGCTTTAAACAATCTAGAGTTTTATTTGGAGTTAATGGGTGAAATTAGGGCTAATATTAAGTAAAAATTGATTAAAATGCTATATTGACAGATAAATTTGAATTTGTTAGGATAAACGTGTTATAATTAACACGTTATTTTTATAAATATCAGGGCAAAAAGACAATCACCTCGGTTTAATCGGGGAGGAAAGTCCGGACTCTCCTACGCTGAAGCTTTGGAGAGCAAGGCTCTTTTTTGCGGGAGTATATGTTTTTCGAATTTTCAGCGTAGGTAAAGGGTAGTGGGTAATACCCACCGGGGGTAACCCCAGGGAAAGTGCCACAGAGACTATACAAATCTCGTTTATCGAGATCAAAGGTGAAAAGTTGTTTGGTGTTATTTGTTCTCGAGATAAATAGCTACAAATTTCGCTCCTTGGCGACAAGGATGCGTGGTAAACCCTACCTAGAGCAAGATCAAACCCCGCCTAAATGTAGAGGCGTAACACATGCTACGCCTCTACATTCAGGCGGGGAAAAAGTGGATCGCATGATCTTGCCAGTAATGGCAAGGCTAGATAAATGATTGTCCTTGACAGGATCCGGCTTATATTTTGTCCTGATATTTATAAAAATAAGCAAGGCGCCAAGAAACATGAAAAAATCTGAGCTTGTATTTTCTTCATTATTAGTACCGCTAGATTATATAGCGATAATTTTGGCCGGAATCAGCGTTTATTACATTCGTTACACTGATTTTTTTCAGGTCTACCGACCGATTATTTTTGATTTGGATTTTGATGGATATTTTAAAGCACTTATAATTATAGCAGTGCTTTGGATTATTATTTTTGCTTTAAGTGGTCTCTACGCAATCAATAGCGCGCGTAAATTAGTCAAAGAAATCTATCGCGTGGTTTTGGCTTGTTCTACCGGTTTTGTCGCGATTGTAATAATAATATTTGTTCAGCGAGATTTATTTGAATCTCGTTTTATTGTTTTGGCCGGATTTATTTTAGCAATTGTTTATGTGAGTTTAGCTCGGGCAATTGTTCGTGGAATTCAACGTCAATTTTTCAAGAGTGGAGTGGGCGTAAAAAAGGTGGTAATAATTGGAGACAATAAAACCGCTGATAATATTATTCAGTATTTTTCTTCCTCGGAGACATCTGGCTACAAAGTAATAAAACGTTTTCGAAACTTTAGTCTGGAAACAGCGCAAGAATTGAAAGAATTTTTAGATAACAGAGATATCGATGAAATAATTCAAAGTGATTTCAACTTGAGCAAGGCCGAGTCTTTGCGTGTTTACGATTTTGCCGATGAGCATCATTTAGTGTTTAAATATGCAGCCGATTTGCTTGGTACCAAAGTTCTAAAAACCGATGTTCAGGAAATTGCCGGTGTTCCAGTAGTTGAAGTTAAAAAGACCCCTTTGGATGGCTGGGGGCGAATTATTAAACGAAATTTTGATATTATTTTATCGCTTATTTTAATAATTATATTTTTACCGGTTTTGTTGTTGCTTGCTTTAATAATAAAATTGGACTCAAAGGGTCCGATTTTTTATTTGGATTATAGAACCGGGCAATTTGGCAAACGCTTTTTATTTTATAAATTCCGTTCAATGTTGTTTCATCTTTGTGACGGCGAAGGTCCAAGTGCAACCAAAGAGGGAAACAAGCTCTTGAACGAACTGAGCGCAAATCAAAACAGGAATATGCGGCTTAATCAACCTCTGCACAAAATAAAAGAAGATCCACGCGTCACTCGCGTCGGTAAATTTATTCGACGTTGGAGCTTGGATGAATTACCCCAATTATTTAATGTTTTAAAAGGGGATATTAGTCTAGTTGGACCGCGGCCGCACATGACGCTGGAAACCGCCAAATATGAAAGCCATTACAAGAAAGTATTGACAATTAAGCCGGGCATTACCGGTATGGCGCAAATTTCTGGTCGGAGCGATCTCAGTTTTGAAGAAGAAATAAAACTGGATACTTATTATATCGAGAATTGGTCCCTGGCTTTCGATTCGGCAATTCTTCTAAGAACCCCTCTTGCTGTAATAAAAGGGCGGAAAGTGGCATAAAAATTATTAAAATTCAAAAAATATGAATGTAGCATTGATTCATGATCATTTAGCTCAGGATGGAGGAGCAGAGAAAGTCTTAAAAGTTTTTTCCGAACTTTTCCCCAAGGCGACTATTTATACTTTGCTTTATAAGGAAAAACAGGTAGACAAATATTTTAAAAAACATAAAATCGAAACTTCAATTATTCAGAAATTGCCGGGTGGAGTATCACACTATAAATGGTATATGCCTTTTATGCCAATGGCAGTAGAATTTTTTGATCTGCGTAAATTTGACTTAGTGATTTCTGATGTAAGCGCTTTTGCTAAAGGGGTCATTACGGATGCCGACACGCCGCATATTTGTTATTGCCACACTCCTACTCGATATCTTTGGGATTATACTCATCAATATATTAATGAGTTGAATTATAATAAATATTTTAAAAAAGTAATATCACTAATGTTGAATTATATTCGGCTTTGGGATCGCTCTGCTGCTGATAGGGTGGATTATTATATTGCTAATTCCAAAACAGTTAGAAAAAGAATAAAAAAATATTATCGGCGTGATTCTACTGTGATCTATCCTCCGGTTGATGTTGAGCGTTTTGACGTGAAAGCAAGTCTGGGCGATTATTATTTAGTCGGGGGCCGCTTGGCGCCGTACAAACGAATTGATATTGCGATTGAGACATTTAAGGAGCTTGGTTTAAAGTTAAAAGTATATGGTGACGGGGTCGATTTACCGCGTTTAAAAAAAATTGCAGGTAATTCGCCTTATATTGAATTTTTGGGAAGAGTCAAAGATAAAGAGCTACCCGGGCTTTATGCTTCTTGCTTAGCCTTTCTTTATCCACAGGAAGAGGACTTTGGCATTACCGCGATTGAAGCTATGGCGAGCGGAAGACCTGTTATTGCCTATGCGCGAGGCGGGGCAAGAGAGACTGTTCAGGCCGGTATTAACGGTGAATTTTTTTATGAACAAAGTGCGCAGGCGATTGTTCGTACACTTGGCAATTTTAACCCCAAAAAATATCATTCGCAAAGAATTAAACAAATGGCCGGGCAATATTCGATTGAACGTTTCAAAAAAGAAATAATGGAATTTATAAAAATTAAAAAACAGGCACACAAAGAGGAGTTTTAAAATACTATGAAAATTGGAATAGATATTCGTACCTTAATGGACAGGTATTATGGTGGCATATCCGAATTTACTTACCGGCTTTTAAAAAATATACTTGAAATTGATCAAAAAAATCAATATATTTTATATTACAATTCTTGGCGCAATGTCAGTAACCGCATCCCTAATTTTAATTCCGCTAACGTAAAAATAAAATTTACCCAGTATCCCAATAAAGTTTTTAATTATATTTTGCAAAAAGGATTTAAGACGCCTAAAATTGATCAAATCCTCGGAGTTGATCGATTTTTTATGCCACATCTTAATTTTGCCGCGCTTAGTAATAATACAAGATTAATATTAACTGTTCATGATCTTTCTTTTTTGCGTTTTAGCGAACATTTTTCTTTGCGCAAGAATATTTGGCATTATTTGATTAATGCGCGAAAGTTAATTGAACGAGCCGATCAAGTCATTGCTATTAGCGAAAATACTAAAAATGATATAGTAAATCTTTGTCAAATAAAAGAAAATAAAATAAAAGTGGTTTATTCCGGTATTGGCAAGCAGTTTAAAAAATTAAATTTAGAAAAAAGTGAAAAGAGAGAAATAAGAAAAAAATATAAGCTACCGCAAAAGTTTATTTTTAGTTTAAATACAATCGAACCCAGAAAAAATATAATTGGTTTAATCCAGGCCTTTGAATTGTATTGCCGGGAAAGCAAGAATGACGCGATTGATTTAGTAATAGCCGGCGCTATGGGTTGGAAATATAAAGAAATTGTAAAATTTTGGCAAAATTCACTAGTTAAAAATAGAATTCATTTTATTAAATACGTTGACAATAAGGATAAACCGATTTTGTATAATTTAGCAGAAATTTTTGTGTACCCATCTTTCTACGAAGGCTTTGGCTTCCCTCCGCTCGAAGCGATGGCTTGTGCTTGTCCTGTAATTGCCGGCAATAATTCTAGTTTGAGCGAAGTGTGCGCTGAAGCAAGCGTTTTGGTTGACTCAAATAATCCGCAAACGATCAATCAAGCTATTTTTCAAGTGTTAAACAAGGAAAAAATAAAACAAAACTTGATAAAAAAAGGGGAAATACAAATTAAAAGGTTTAATTGGAGAAAAACAGCCAGGGAATATATAGACATAATATACTAAATTTGTTATAATATTTATACTGTTAATAAATAATATTTGTAATAATGAGTTTGGCTAAAAAAACAATTAAAGTCACAGTCGATACTGATGATAATAAGGCTCCAGCTCAAAAAAAATTTCGAAAAACAAGCATTAAAAAAACAGCCAAGGTAAATGAAAAAAAACCCGCTATAAAGAAAAAAGTAGCCACTAAAAAGAAAAAAGTAAAAAAAGCAGTAAAAAAGGCTCCAGCCCAAAAAATAGCAGTTATTGACGAAGACGCTCAGGTAATGGAGAAGACGGATAAAAAGAAAATAAAGAAAATAAACGAAAAAGCCAATAGTGTTACTAAGGCCTTGGAACAGAGTAGTAGTTTTGTTAAACAAGCTATCAGTGAAGAAAAAGCGAAAGAAAAAAAGCTTGAGATAAAAGAAGTAAATCAAGAATCTGACTTTGGCTCGCTCAACAGTTTAGAGAGTGAAACTACAAATGTTTTGCCCAAGTCTAATCGTTCAGTCGCAATTTATCGAAATATTGCTTTTAGTTTCATTGCCCTAACCATTGTCTTGGTGTTTGTAGTAGTGTATTTTTTACTTATCAAGGTTACTGTTGTAATTGTTCCTAATCAAGAGCGTATTAGCAGTAATATTATTTTTGATGTTAAAGATCCGAAAAATATTAATGGCGGTGGAAATATTATTCCCGGCTTGGTAGAAAAAAATGAATTTAGCTTAGACGCTGTTTACCATGCTAGCGGAGAAGATGTAGTGGGAAAAGAGGCGGTCGGAGAAGCAATTATTATTAATAATTATAATCGCAACCAGCCATTGGTCGCGACAACTCGTTTATTGACAGTTAATGGGGAGTTATTTCGTTTGAAAAACACAATAAACGTACCGGCCGGTGAATCAGTCACAGCCGAAATTTATGCCGATGAACCTAGCGCGGATATGGCAATTGGTCCTACTAAGTTTACTATTCCCGGTCTTTGGGCGGGGTTACAAGACAAGATATATGCCGAAACCAAAGAAGTAATTTTGTACCGGGAGAAAGTAGATAAATACGTATTGGAATCCGACTTGGATGGCGCTGTTCGCGATCTTAAACAAAAATTACTATTAAAAGCTAAAAATGACATAGAAAGTAATTATGAAGAGTATAAAGAGCTAAAATATAGAATTGATGAAAATTCAATCAAAACCGAAATCGAGGCTGAAGTTAACGACGAAATTAACGAATTTACCGCTTCAATTAGCGCTGATATAGTAATAGTTGCCTTTGACGAAAAAGCATCAGTTGATTTATCGAAACAAAAATTTATCGCTTCTCTGTCTCCGGATAAAGAAGTAATCGAATTTAATGATAGTGAGATAATTTATTCTTTGAATAATTATGATTATTTGGCTAAAGAGGCGACTTTAAGCGCCACCTTCGAAGGCAAGGTCAGTATTCGTGATAATGCCGAAATTATTGACGTAGAAAAAATTAAAGGTTTAAATCAGGCCCAGCTTGATGCTTATTTAAAACAAATAAAAAACATTGCCGGTTACGAAATTATTTTTTATCCCGGCTTTTTACCTGATTTTCTCAAACAGGTTCCCAAGTTGTCCGATAGAATAGAGATTTTAATCAGAAAAAAATAATTTTTGACAAAATTATTAAAAAAATATATGGAAAAGCAAAATGAAAATGATAATTTAGAAATTTTGCGTCATTCCACTTCGCATATTATGGCGGCTGCCGTTAAAGAACTTTGGCCGGAGGTTAAATTTGCAATTGGTCCGGCAATCGACAATGGTTTTTATTACGATTTTGATTTTGGCGACACAAGAATAAGAGAGGAAGCGATGGCAAAAATTAGCAAGCGAATGAAAAAAATAATTCAAAAGAATGTCCCTTTTGAACGTTTTGAATTAAAAATTGACGAAGCGATAAAAAAAGAAAAAGAGCAAAAGCAATTTTATAAAGTTGAGTTATTAAAAGATTTAAAAAAAGAAGGCGAAACAAACGTTTCTTATTATCGATTGGGCAATTTTGAAGATCTTTGCCGGGGGCCGCACCTAAAAAGCACTGGGGAAATAAAACAAAATGCTTTTGAACTTACCGGCTTGGCCGGTGCTTATTGGCGTGGCGATGAAAAAAAACAAATGCTTACCCGTGTTTATGCGCTTACATTTGAAACAAAAGCAGAATTAGAAGAATATTCGGCAATGATGGTTGAAGCAGAAAAACGTAATCACCGTAAAATTGGAAATGAAATGGGCTTGTTTAAAAATTTTTCGGAGATTGGACAAGGGTTGCCGGTTTGGCTGCCAAATGGCTATGTTATGCGTCGTTTACTGGAAGATTATATGTGGAAAATGGAACGCTCTTACGGTTATGTCCATATTCTGACTCCGGTTATTAATAAAAAAGAATTGTTTGAAAAATCCGGTCATCTTGGTTTTTATGACAAGGATATGTATTCACCGATGGAAATTGACAAGGAAGTATTTTATTTAAAACCAATGAATTGTCCGGCAGGAATGATAGTATATAGCATGAAACCAAAAAGTTATCGCGAATTGCCTTATAAAATGGGGGAATTTGGTTTGGTTCATCGTTATGAAAAATCCGGTGAATTACACGGCTTACAGCGAGTGCGTGGCTTTACACAGAATGATGCTCATATTTTTTGTACCCCTGAACAATTAAAAACCGAATTTTTGGAAGTAATGGAAATGTTGGAGCGATTTTATAAAGATATTGGTTTTGATAGCTACAAGTATCGTTTGTCACTGTCTGACGAAGACAAGTCAAAATACGTCGGGAAACGAGAGGATTGGCTTAAGGCAGAAGAAACAATGAGGGAGGTGTTAATAGAGAGCAAGGTTGATTTTTACGAGGAAAAAGGTGAGGCGGCTTTTTACGGTCCTAAGTTGGACGTGCAGGCAATTAATGTTTTTGGCAAAGAGGATTCAATTTCTACAATTCAGGTAGATTTTAATTTGCCTGAGCGCTTTGATCTTAATTATATTGATAAAAAAGGACAAAAAAAACGTCCTTTTGTGATTCATCGCGCTTTAATTGGTTCTTTTGAACGTTTTTTTGCTTTTTTGATTGAATATTATGCCGGTAATTTTCCGCTTTGGTTTGCGCCGGTTCAAGTTAAATTGCTTGCAGTCAGCGAAAAACATAATGAATTTTGTAAAAAGCTAGCCAAAGAAATGTTTGAGTACGATATTCGTGTCGAAGTTGATAAGAGTGATGAAACGGTTGGTAAAAAAATTAGAAATGCAATTAAAGAAAAAGTGCCATATATGCTTGTAATCGGAGATAAGGAAGCTAAATCAAAAAATCTTCAAATTCGTAATCGTGGCAGTGATACAGTAAGAGAAATTTCCAAAGAAGATTTTTATAAAGAGATTGAAGAAAAAGTTAAAACAAAATCAGTATAATCCTTGTCATCCCAGACACAAGGATGAGCCGTTGTTCTAATAAATTAATTAAGACAGTCTAAAACCATTCTTAACGTCACTGTGCCGGACACCAATACTTCAGAGTCAAAGTTTGCCATTTTTCTTGTTCACAGATTGCAGACGCAGATAACTTGTTTCCCTACTAGATTATCGAGTTGGTAGTTATCGGTAATTTGCGCACTTGATTGCCGAGTGCCGATTTTACCTAGATCAATTAAAAGCCGGTAAGTCGGTTTTTTTGTTTTGTGGAATTCTTTGGCGTTTACAATTGCATGTTTTTACTAATTATAGTATATTATATCATATGGAAATACCAAATTATGTATTAGAAATAATAAAAAAAATTGAAAAAGCCGGATTTGAGGCTTATATCGTGGGCGGATGCGTGCGGGACTTGATGTTGGCACATGCGAATAAAGAGATATTGTCGAAAGATTGGGATCTTACCACCAATGCTCTGCCTGAAGAAATTTTGAAGATTTTTCCGGATTCTAAATATGATAATGTTTTTGGGACAGTGCTCGTTAAAACAAAAAATGAACAAGGAGAGACTGAGCAAGTGGTGGAGGTGACGACTTATCGTAGCGAAGGGCGCTATAGCGATCGGCGCCATCCGGACGAAATCAAATTTGAAAAAGATTTGGACAAGGATTTAGAGAGGCGGGATTTTACGGTAAACGCCCTAGCTGGCAAGGTAAAAGTTGAAAGTAAAAAGTTAAAAGTAAAAAATAAAGAATTAAACATCGAAGATTTTGAAATAATTGATTTGTTTGGTGGGGAGAAAGATATTCGGAAGAAGGTTATTCGGGCGGTGGGGGAGCCGGTTGATCGGTTTAAGGAGGATGCGCTTCGGATGATGCGGGCGATACGTTTTATGGTGCAATTAAATTTTGAGATTGAACCAAAAACAGAGCGAGCAATTATGAAAATGGCCGGTAGTCTTAAGTTTATCGCGAATGAACGAATAAAAGATGAACTTGTAAAAATATTATCTTCTGATCATTCCTACGAAGGGATGATGAAGTTATATAAAACAAACTTATTGAATTATATTATTCCGGAGCTGTTAATCGGCGACGGTGTGGCACAAAGCCGGCATCATGTACATACTGTTTTTAAGCATTGTATGCTAAGCTTAAAACATTGCCCCAGCAAAGAATGGCAAGTACGCTTAGCGTCATTATTGCATGATATTGGCAAGCCTAAAGTTAAAAAATATAGAGATGGAGTTGCTACTTTTTATCAACACGAATATGTGGGCGAGCGTATGACCAGAAAGATTATGAAACGACTTAAGTTTTCCGGTGCAGACACGGATCGGATAGTTAATTTGGTGCGCAATCATATGTTTTATTATGATACCGAAAAAGTAACAGCAGCTTCGGTTCGACGCCTTATCAAAAAAGTTGGCAAAGACAATTTGAAAGACTTGATTGATATGCGTATTGCCGATAGGCTTGGCTCGGGCGTACCTAAGGCAAAGCCATATAAATTGCGTCATTTAGAATATATGTTTGAACGAGTACAAAATGATCCGGTTAGTGTAAAAATGCTTAAAATTAACGGGGATTACATGATCGAAAAAATGAACTTTAAACCCGGGCCGGAAATGGGGGCGATTTTAGATGTACTGCTTTCTGAGGTAATCGAAGATCCAGAATTGAATAAACTAGAACTGTTAGAAAAGAGAGTGGAAATATTGCGCGATGACAATCTGAAAGAATTAAAAATAAAAGCTAAAGATAAAATAGAAGAAAAGAGGAGAAAAGATGATAGAAAACTAAAAAAAGGACATTATGTTAAATAATAAATAATAAATAATTATGGAAAAGTATTCAATCTTATTATTGATTTTAATTGCACTCACAACTGCATGTGTGCAAAACGACAATATGACTTTAAATGAAAATACCGTCCCAGAGGGCGAAATCAATGAAGACGAATTAAGCGCTATGACAAGATTAAACGAAATTAAAAATGGGGCTACACCCAAAATCAAAACAACAGGTGATAATCCTGCGCTTAAGGCACCACCCATCCCCAAGACACCACCGGTACAAAAAAAGGCTTATGCAACTGAACTTTCCGATTTAGGCTACGATGATTTACTAGCTAAATACGCCTCAGCTGTTATTAAAACCAATCTAGGTGATATTACATTTGAACTTTACAGTGAAGATTCGCCTTTAACCGTTAATAATTTTTTAAATCTGGCTAAAAAAGGTACATATGATGGCACTAGATTTCACAGGATAATTGACGATTTTATGATTCAAGCGGGTGACCCTAATTCAAAGGATGTGCAGTTTAAAGATATGTGGGGGACAGGGGGACCGGGTTATAAATTTAAAGATGAGTTTAATGCGCGCCCTTTAGTGCGCGGTAGTTTCGCGATGGCAAATTCCGGTCCCAATACCAATGGATCGCAGTTTTTTATCGTCACAAAAGATTTTACTCCTTGGCTCGACGGCAAACACACTAATTTTGGCCAGGTGACTAGCGGCATGGACACAGTCGAAAAAATAGAAGCCGCTAAAACCGATGAACGCGATCGACCGCTTGAAGACATCTTGATTGAAGGGATTAAATTGATAGAAAAGTAGAAAAAATAAATTTATAATTTGTAATTTATAAACTACAAATTACAAATTAACCCTGGGCCTATAGCTCACTTGGTAGAGCGCCGCATTCGCATTGCGGAGGTAAGGAGTTCGACTCTCCTTAGGTCCACTCAAGCGGGGTGTGGCCTAGTGGCTAAGGCGCATCGTTCGGGACGATGAGATCGGCGGTTCAAGTCCGCCCACCCCGACCATTCTGTGCGTGAAATTTCGAATGATAAAACCGTTATATATCCGAAGATTTGAGTGGTGGATTGTTTTTTTAATTTATATGAATTTTATTAAAATGTATAAAATTTTAGAATTAGAACCGTCTTTTCGCAAGAAACAGGTTGAAAAGGCTATTTTTGGTTTGGCAATTAACGATTGGGACGTAGTGACAACTCTGCCAAAAACCTTAAAAGAAAAATTAAAAAAAGAGTGTCCGTTTAAAGACACCTCAAAAGACATTCAAAAAGAATTAATTAAAATAGAAGAAAATGTCGTAAAAGCGCGTTTAAACTTTACTAACGACTTAGTCGAGACGGTTTTGATGCGCTATAAAAGCCGTAATACGGTTTGTGTCAGTTCACAAGTCGGTTGCCCTTTAGGCTGTAGTTTTTGTTTGACTGGTCAAAACGGCTTTAAGAGAAATTTAAATAGTTTTGAAATAATAGAGCAGATATTATTTTTTAAAAGATATTTGAAGAAATACAAAGAAAATGTTACTAACGTTGTTTTTATGGGTATGGGCGAACCATTTTTGAATTATAATGCCGTCGTAAAAGCGATTAAAATGATTAATAGTAAGGATGGGTTTAATATCAGCAATAGAAAAATTTCAGTTTCTACTATTGGTTTGATTCCGAAAATTTTGCGTTTTACTAAAGATTGTCCACAGTGTAACCTAGCTTTTTCTTTACATGCCCCAAATAATAAATTAAGAAGCATATTAATTCCGGCTAATAAAAAACACCCTCTAAAAAAAGTGCTTAGCGTTTTAAAAAAATATCAAATCGCAACCAATAGAAGTTTAATGATAGAATATATTATGCTTAAAGGTGTTAATGACTCATTAAAAGATGCGGAAGAATTATCACATTTACTAAAAAGCAATTTAAAGAGTATTTTTGTAGTAAATTTGATTAAATATAATGAAACTGGCAAATACGAATCAAGTACTTTTGACCAAATTCGCAAGTTCAAAAATATTTTATTAAGAAATAAAATTAATGTGGTTGAGCGTTATCGTTTGGGGGACTCAATCAATGCCGCTTGCGGGCAGTTGACCAATAAAAATTTTCTACATATAATGGGGAAAAATTAATGTTTTCAAATAATAGAGTAATTAAAATAAAAGTTCATACAGATGCGAGTAAAACAGAGTTGTTAAATAAGCTAGATGATGGGACATATAGAATGAATGTTAGAGCAGTTCCGAAAAAAGGCAGGGCGAACACGGAAATAATTAAATATTTTTCTCGAGTCTTTAAAATTAACAAAAAAAATGTTAAAATAATTTCAGGAAAAACTGGTTCAAGAAAAATCATTAAAATAAAACAATGAAGGAAAAAGAAACAAAAAAGATTCCCAAACATGTGGGAATTATATTGGATGGAAACAGGCGCTGGGCCAAAGAGCGAAATTTGCCTACATTTGAAGGGCATCGGCAAGGATCTGAGGTGATGCGACGGATGCCGGCGTGGTTTTTTTCGTGTGGAGTAGAGATTGTCTCGGTTTATGCTTTTTCAACTGAGAATTGGAAGCGAAAACAAGAAGAAGTTAATTATTTAATGAAACTTTTTGACAAAGTTTTTGGCGAAAACTTAGAAGATATGAATGAACGTGGTTATCGTTTGCTTATTTCAGGCCGAATCAGCGAGTTGCCGGGGGACTTGCCGGATATTTGCCAAAACGCGATTGACCAAACTAAGAACAACAAAAAAGGAACTTTAAATGTTTGTTTTAATTATGGTGGCAGGGCCGAAATTGTAGACGCGCTTAAAACAATGATTTTAAATGGAATTGAAGCGAATCAAGTACACGAAGGAATGATTCGAAAATATTTGTATCAAGCGGATTTACCGGATCCGGACATCATTGTTCGTACGAGCGGGGAAGAGCGTATTTCCGGATTTTTACTTTGGGAGGCTAGTTATAGTGAATTTTTATTTCTAAAAAAAGATTGGCCCGATTTTGAGCGTTCGGACGCTGAGTTTGTTTTGGAAGAATATGCCAAGCGAAAACGAACTTTTGGGGGAAATAAATAATAATTAAGATTAATGATTAATATTCTTGGGGTAAACATTGATAATTTTAAAAAAAATCAGGCACTTACGAAAATCGACTCTTTTTTTAATTCCAAAAATAATCATTTAATAGTTACTGTTAATCCGGAGATTATCCTTAAGGCAATAAAGGATGAGGAGTATTTTACCGTAATTAATCATTCTGACATGCGTACGATTGATGGTATAGGTGTAAAAATTGCTTCTTGGTTGGTTTTTCGTTGTCCTAAGAGGCTAACTGGCTATGAATTATCAAAATATCTAATAGATAAATGCGCAGAAGAAAATAGGGGGGTTGCGGTAATAAATTGGAATGTGGGTTTGTCCAAAAATTTGGAACTTAGTAATTATTTTAAAAAAAACTATCCGAATTTGTGTATAAAAATTCTTGATGTGCCCAAAAGCCGAGAGCCAAATAAAGACTTGGTCATGAAATTGAATGATTTTAAGCCGGAATTGATTATGTGTTCGTTGGGAAATCCTGAGCAAGAAATAATGCTTTCTAAACTTAAAAGCGAGATTGATAGTTCGCGGGTAATGGTTGGAATCGGTGGAAGTTTGGATTATATTATTGGCAAAAAAAAACAAGCACCAAAATTATTTAGAATACTTGGACTGGAATGGTTTTGGCGTCTTTATGGTCAGCCGATTAAAGATCTTCCAACCAAGCGAAAAGAAAGAGTCTATAATGCTTTTTTTGTGTTTGGGTATAAATTTTTGCGCTGGCGTTTTATTTTGCCCTTTTTTTACAGAAAAAACGTTGCTGTGCTGATGTATAAAAAAACTCAAAAAGGCTATAAGGTTTTTATGGTTGAGCGAAGCGATGATTTCGGTCATTGGCAATTTCCACAAGGCGGTCTTGATGGTTTAAATGTTAAAGAAGCCGGACTAAAAGAAATAAGAGAAGAAAGCGGTGCAAAAAATATTAAATATATAACCCACACAGAATTTATCCATAAATACAAATTTTCCTTGAACATGAACCGTCATCGCGGTGCGGTTTCCCACTCATTTACCGGGTACAAAGGACAAAAACAAGCGCTTTTGATAGTAGAATACCTGGGGGATAATACGGATATTCGGATAAACGCCTGGGATCACTCAGCCTGGCAATGGATTTATCTTAATAATGTAATTGATAGGGCACACAAGGTACGCCAAGAAAGCATGAAAAAATTTATAAAAATATTTAAAGAAAAATATCATGAAGACAAAAATTAAAACAAGATTTGCTCCGTCTCCAACCGGTTTTTTGCACATTGGAGGGCTTAGGACAGCTCTTTTTGCTTATTTAATCGCTAAAAGCAAGGACGGTGAAGTTATTTTGAGAATTGAAGATACTGATCAGAAACGAGAAATTGAAGGAGCGGTGGACAAGCTAATTGAAATACTGGACTGGACTGGAATTAAATTTGATGCAGGTGCTCGTCTGGGCGGGGAAGATGGTCCTTATACTCAATCAAAGCGACAAAAAATATACAGTAAGTATTGTGATAGATTACTTGCTAGTGGACAAGCTTATCCTTGTTTTTGCTCGAGTGAACGCTTGCAAAAAATGCGCGAAGAGCAACAAGCAAACAAGCAAGCTCCTAGATATGATCGAAAATGCCGTGATTTAAGCTTTGAAGAGGCAGACGCCAAAATAAAAGCAGGGGAGTCCTATGTAATACGACAAAAAATGCCAAGGTCAGTCATGGTAAAAGTGATGGACGAACTTAGAGGGGAAATCAAATTTAATAGCGCCGAACTTGAAGATCATGTTCTAATCAAATCAAATGGTGTTCCGACCTATCAGTTTGCAGTTGTGGTTGATGACCATTTAATGAAAATTACTCACATCGTCAGGGGAGAGGAGTGGATACCGAGTTTCCCCAAAAATATCTTACTTTATAAAGCCTTTGGCTGGGAAGCGCCTAAATTTGTGCATTTACCTTTGGTGATGAACAAAAGCGGTGGAAAACTAAGCAAACGTACCGGCGATGTTAGCGTGGAAAATTTTAAGGCCAAAGGATATTTACCCCAAGCATTGATTAATTTTGTCGCCTTACTCGGCTGGTCACCTTATTCTAAGCAAGACAACGTAAGCGATAAAAGCAAAAAAAATCCGGAAATTTTAAATCTAGCTGAAATAACGGAGCAATTTGATCTTAAGAATATTAGTATCAGTTCTGCTATTTTTGATACGGAAAAATTAGATTTTTTAAATGGTTACTATATACGTCAGCTAAACCTGAATAAATTAGTTGATCTGTGTCTGCCATTTTTAAATTTAAAAGATGAAAAATTTAGCCAAAAGTATATAAAAAAAGTTATAGGCCTGGAGCAGGAAAGATTAAAACGCTTGGATGAAATAAAAGAATTAACAGAATTCTTTTTTGTAAAAAATCTAGAATATGATGAAAATATGTTGGTTTGGAAAAAAATGGATCTAAGTCAAGCCAAATTAAATTTAAAAAAAATCATTGAACTTCTTGAAAAAATTCCGGAAGAAAACTGGACGAAAAAATCAATTGAAGATGATATTGTCACTTATTTGCGCACCAAAGAACTAAAAATAGGGGAGTATCTTTGGCCAATGCGGGTCGCTCTAACCGGTCGAAAAGCCAGCCCCGGCCCTTTTGAGGTGGCTGAAGTTTTAGGCAAAAAAGAGAGCTTAAGCAGAATAGAGAAAGCAATAAAAAAATAATTTTTATTTTCCCTAAAATTATGTTATAATAATTCTAGATATGAAAATAAAAATTAATAAAAATTATTATAATTTGATTAGTTTTTTGCTGATTGTTGGTTTAGCCATATCAACGGCTAATCTTTTTTTGTTTGATAAAAATAAATCAGCCAATGCTCAAATTGACTACACTAACAATAATTCATCAATGCTGAATCGAGAGATTAAAGATATAAATAACGGTATAAGTGATAAAAAAAGTGAAATTAATAAGTTACAAGACAGAAAAAAAGAACTTAGCCAGAAAATAAATGACAAACAAGAAGAAAAAGCCAATCTTAATAACCAGCTTGCTCTTTTGGACAACCGGGTAGAAAAATCTCAATTAGACATTGAAATTGTTGATGCTGATATTAGCCGAATAAATTTAGAGATTCAAAAAACTAATCTGGAAATAAAAGATAAGAATGCACAAATTGAAGCAGAAAAGGAACATATTGCAAATATTTTGGGCATTATCCACAAGCGCGATAATGCAACTACTCTCGAAATATTATTGCTCAATGACTCTTTAGCCGATTTTTTAAGTCAATCAAAATATTTGGAGGATATCAACGAAGAGGTGGAGGATAGTTTAGAGGAATTTAAAAAATATAAACGACAATTAATTCGTGAAAGTGAAGTTTTGGATCAACAAAAACAAGAATTGGGAGACCTGCAAGCCAAATTAGCCGAACAAAAAAAAGAGTTTGAAAACGAAAAAGAAAGCAAAACGATTATTTTGAATCAAGTTGCTTCGTCCGAACGTGAATACCAACGTTTGCTTGCGCAAGCGAAAAAAGAACAAGAAAACGCAGCCGCTGAAATTGCCAGTATGGAGAAACTGGTTCGAGCTAAAATATCTAAATTGGAAGGCGAGAAATTGGCTTTTAATGACAATGGTTTTGTTTGGCCAGTCAAAAAAAACGTTATTACAGCTTATTTTCATGACCCCGACTACCCTTTTCGTTATATTTTTGAGCATCCGGCAATTGATATTAGAGCCGGGCAGGGAAGTGCTCTAAAAGCTTCAGCTAGCGGATATGTGGCTCGTACTAAGCGTGGTTTGGATGGTGGATATGGTTATATCATGCTTATTCACGGCGATGGGTTTTCAACAGTATATGGACATGTATCAAAGATATTTGTTTCTGAGGACGAATATGTCGTACAAGGTCAGCCAATCGGCCAAAGCGGGGGCTTGCCCGGCACCCCTGGTGCCGGTCGCTTGACTACAGGTCCGCATTTACATTTCGAAGTTCGCCTAAACGGCATTCCAGTCGATCCCCTAGCTTATTTGCCTTAATTTTATGAATTTTGAAAACGAAATTAAGCGCGTTATAGAGCGCGCTTTTTTAATTCTAAAAACAAATAATTTAAAGTTTCGCCCTATGCTTAGGAGAAAAGCAATAAACCCCAGGCGCGGTTTTGAAATTGGGCGAACGAATTTGCGTACCGGACTTATCACTATTGACATTTTGACTCCAAGAAAACGCGAGCCAAAAAAAATATCCGCAATTTTACGGATTCTTTGCCACGAAGTTGCCCATCATCAACGACCACCTTATCGCCAGTTTTACAAATTCAAATGGATCAACCGGCAACATTATCCAAAATTTTACAAACAAGTTGACAAAAATATTAAAAAATTAAAAAAAGATAAAATATTAAACAAATATTTTATTTAAGCCTCTTGCCTCCGTGTAATTTTTTGTGCACATCTCTAAGCTGTTCATTGGTTACATGAGTATATATCTGTGTAGTTGCGATATTTTGATGCCCAAGAAATTCTTGCACCAAACGAATATTAGCGCCTTGTGCGAGCAAATCAGTCGCAAAGGAATGACGCAGAGTATGCGGGCTTGCATCAACCGGCAGACCGGCGATGTGAGTATATTTTTTTACAATATTTTCAATCGATTTTATGCTCAACCGGCGGCTTTGGTCGTTTTTTTCGTGTCCATGCTTATAGTTTATAAACATCGCTTCATCAATGTCACTCCTCTTGCCCAAATACCTTTTGAGGTGTTTGACAGCACGCGCAGAAAAATATACTGTCCGTACCTTTTCTCCCTTTCCCTTGATTGAAAGCTCTATTTCTTTGGCTGTTTGGGGTAATCTAATCGACTCTGCGTTAAGACTGGTTAATTCTTTTACACGCAAACCGGTTGAAAACAACACCTCAAGAATAGCCCGATCTCTAAGACCGATGATGTCGTCGCTATTTGGAGCATTCAAAAGTTCCTCTAGTTGTTTTAGCGTTAAAAATTTAACTTGATTTTGTGACTTATTCTTGATTAATTTAACGACAGTGGGGGAGAGCGAGTTTATTCCTCTTTCAACAAAAAACTCAAGTAAACTTCTAAGGGCAATAAGATAATAATTTTGAGTCGATTTTTTAAGTGTCTGTTTGCTTTTTGGGTCTATATGGCGCGACAAAAACACTTTATACTTCCAAATATGTTTTGGAGTTAATCTGTCAGGGGAGAGTTTGTCCAAATCATTATTATTTAACCAATTAAAAAATTTATTTAAAAATCTTGCATAATTTTCCTGCGTTTTTGATGAAAGACCTTTTTCAATTTCTAAAAAATCAAGATAATCGATCAAATATTCAATTATTGCTTTGTTTTTTATCATATTGTTGACCAGAATATACCTTAAGACAATACTTCGCATAATGTAGATTAATCGAAGTATCCCTAAAATGAACTGGCTGAGCTTGGAAGCATTTTAATACCCATTATAACAATTTCCGGTGTAAATAAAAAAATTATCTTTACAATTAATAAAAAAATGCCAACCACTAATAAACAAAATAAAATTACAGCCAATCCAAATACAATTTTAAATGTTATTTCCATAAATTTATATAAGAATAATTAATATTAGCGGTAATATACACTGGAACCAAAACGTAAATCAATATATTTTTTGGTGTCAAAAGTCCCCTTTAATTTTTCCGATTTAATTATTTTTAACTTATCTATTTGTTTTTGAATGTCATTTTTGCTGCTAAAAATCAAAATCGGACCGGACCTTAATCTTATTTTGACTGATTTATTTTCGTCTTCACAAATAAACCGCTCAATTTTGAATTCTTCATTCAAGTCTTTAAATCTTTTAAAAATGTCTATAATAACTTTGATTGTGTTAGGACTGATTGGAGATAATTGTTTATCTATTTTTTTCTCACCACCACTTGTTATTATCGGATAATCTCGTTCACTCACTTCCATTAAATCTGCCTGAGAAATTATAACTCCGGAGTTATCTATATAATAAAATTTTTCGTTTTCTGTGTATATAGCCGCATAGTCTTTTTCTTTATAAAAAATATTTAAAATGTCGGGCAATTTTTTTTCTATTCTAAGCTCGCTAAAAGCATATTTTTTGGCAAGTTCTTTTTTTAATTTGTTTGAATTAAAAATAAAAATATTTTTTCCCGGATAAACAATAAAATAATTATTATTAATATGACTCCAGGCCATAGTGCTAATTACTGCCTTCTCAATATGGCCTTGCCCTTCAATGTTGATGTGTTTAATTTTAAAATAATGACCATATAAAATATATGCAGACAATAAAAACAATAAAACACTAAGAATAAAAATAATTATTTTGAAACGACTGGATAAATGGATAGATGTTTTTTTTCTTTTCAGTTTTTTTTCTTGAAAAAAGGGGTTATTATACTTCTTGGAACTATAACGTAATTTGCCTTTAGTCTGGAGTCGTCTTTCTCTTGGTTTTATTGATTTTTTGCTTAACATGGTCATTAACAATTGTCGCAATTAAAGCAGCGTAAATATGATGTTCGCCGTGACGCTTTGTTTGAATATTAGAAATATTTTTGGAATTTTTAATTACAGAGAAACTCATTCCCTGCTTGGTTTTTACAATGTCAGTAACTTGGTAATCTGATTTTCGCTTGATGGAAAAAGTAATCTTAGTTTTTTTAGTTTTAAGAGCCAAGTCATGTAAGCGCCGATTATCATTGTTTAGCACAACTAAACCATCATTATTCAAGCTGTTGATTAAGCACTGATACTCCCCTGCCAATTGACCCATATCACTAAAACCCTCTAAGTGTCTCTTGGTCAAATTACAGATAACAGCGATATTGGGCTTGGCAATTTTTAATAAATCTTTTATGTCTCCGGGATTAGATGTACCATAGTTAAGAATCAGAATTTCGGTTTCACGGTGTAAAAAAATTTTTTTGGGTGCATGCAACATAATTGGTATCCAATTATGATAAGAACTGTAAGCACTAGGCAAATTCAATATTGTTAAAGGCATCCCGATTGCTGTATTAAAATTTTTAACGTTTGTATGAATCTTATAATTATTTTGTGTCAAAATTTTTTTTATAGCTTCTTTGGCAAAGAGCATGTTAATACTACCGGAAACTGCGATAACAATAGGCTTATTGATCGCTATACTAAGACGGGCAAAAAACCGCAAATAATGTTTTAAAAAAAATTTTAAAATAGGTTTCATTGTTTGCTAGTATTTAATTTTTTAAAATAATTTTTTATTCGTTCAAACGCTTTTTTTAAGTCATCTTCATCACGGCTAAAGTTTATTCGAAAATGTCCTTCTCCACTTGGACCAAAGGCCATACCTGGTACTACTGCCACTTGTTCTTTTTGTAGTAAGTCAAAAGCAAATTTCCAGGAATCGGTATTATCTATTTTTAATTTCGGAAAAACATAATATGTGCCTTCAGGGCGAACATAATCCAAATAATCGCTCAAGCTATCGAGAAAAACGCAAGTTTGATCACGTCTTTTTTTGTAAGCTAAACTGAACTTGACAACATCCCCCTCCCCCATCTCCAAGGCACCCATGGCCGCATATTGCGATATCACCGGAGCGCAAGTGACAAGCGAATCATGCACTTTTAAAATTTCACTTACTAATTTTTCACAAGCATGCAAGTAGCCGATACGCCAACCGGTCATAGCATAAACCTTAGAAAAGCTAAACAAGCGAATAACGCGATCGCGATATTCCGGCACCTCTGCTATGCTAAATATCGGTTCTTTGTCAAATATAAAATCCTTGTAAACATCATCGGTCATTATATAAATATTGTTTTTTTCGGCGATTTCGGCTAATTGAATTAATTGTTTTTTGGTATAAATTGTTCCGGTAGGATTATTTGGGTTGCAGTAAAAAATAATTTTGGTTTTATCGGTAATAGCTTCTTCAAAGCGCTTTAATTCAAAAGACCAATTATTTTTTTCATTGAGCGGAACGAGAATCGGTTTACAAGAAGCTAGGTTGATTACTTCTTGATAGCTAGTATAAGTCGGTTCCGGAATAATAATTTCGTCGCCCGGCTTTGTAAGCGCAAGAATTGTAGCGCTAATACCTTCGATCGAACCGACCGTAACAATAATTTCTTTTTGCCAATCAAAAAACATGTTCTCCTTAGCTAAGCTGATTTCTATTAATTCTCGTAACTCTGGCAGACCCGATACCAGTGAATATTTACTGACGACTCCCCTCTTAAGCGCAAGTTCAACCCGGCGCTTAATACAACCGGGTGTGTCAAAACCGGGAATACCCTGAGCCAAAGAAATTGCATCCGGATATTTAGAGGCTTCCAGCTCGATTTGTTTTATTATTGATAAGCGTAAATTTTTGGTTCGTTCAAACATTATTTTTTTACTTCAATTTTTGTGATATCCCCCGGCATATATTTTTTAAGGACTTCCGGAATAAGAATTGAGCCGTCGGCTTGTTGATAATTTTCCAGTATAGCAATCAACATTCGGCCCATGGCAAATGCAGTGGCATCATTCATGTGAATCATTTCTTTACCTCCGTCTTTTTTTCGATAACGTATATTAAGCCGTCTAGCCTGAAAATCGGTCATATAATCAGAAGTGTTGGTTTCACGATATTTATTTTGCCCGGGCATCCAACACTCAATGTCGATTTGACGAAAGTCCGGTTTACCCATATCCCCCGAGCAAATTGCCACAATCTGATGTGGAAGCTCCAATTGCCGGATTAAATATTCTTGTATAGCTACAATCAAATCCTGCTCTTTTTGTCCATATTCCGGCTGGACAAAAGTCTCCATCTCAGCCTTGTCAAATTGATGGCAGCGTAAGATGCCGGCTGTATCCTTGCCATAAGAACCGGCTTCGCGACGGAAAGCGGTTGAATAACCAATATAACGAATCGGTAAATCTTTTTCATCAATAATTTCGTTCATGTGTAGTGGTCCCAGCGTATGTTCGGCGCTTCCAACCAAAAGCACATCATCTTCTTCCAAATAGTATCTATCATCAATTGGATCAAAGCGATCCATCTTCTTCATTATTTCACTTTTAGCCATTACTGGCGGGACAACGGGGACAAAAGGTTTGTCAGATGGGTTTCCAACCTTGTCCGCTAATTTTTTGATTATTTTTTTGTCAGTCAGTGTTGCAAAAACAAATTGAAGCAAAGCAAACTGCAACATAACCGCTTCGCCAAACAAATAATTAAAACGAGAACCAGAGATATTAGCTGATTTTTCTGTATCAATGATACCGAGTGCTTCGCTTAATTGCATGTGGTCTTTTGATTCAAAATCAAATTTGGTCGGTTCTTTATATTTTCGAATTACTTTGTTCCCGCTTTCGTCCGGACCGATCGGAGTGTCATCCGAAATTAAATTAGGAACAGTAATCAATGTTGATTGATAGTCTGCGTCAACTGTCTTTAATTCTTTTTCGATTGTAGTTATTTTTTCTTTTAATTCTTTTCCGATGTTAATTTGTTCTAGTGTTGGCTTACCACCCTTTGATTCTTTAGCTAATTCGTTGCGCTTAGCTCTTAGCTCATCAACTTGTATCAATAATTCACGGCGTTTACCATTTAATTTAAGCAGTTGATCAATGTCAACCTTAACATTTTTATTTTTAGCCGCCTCCTCTATCGCCTTTTTATTTTCTCGGATAAATTTTATGTCTAGCATGAATTTAGTATTAAGTATTTAAAATTGAGTATTAGATGTAAGTTAAAAAAATATTATTTCCCCGTTGGGGACGAGTCAAATTTTTGGATTATTTTTGGCTTGAGCAAAGGAAAAAGCGTTATTTCGCGTGATGGTTTGTTTGCCATGAAAGCAAACAGGCGTTCACCAAAGCCAAAACCGCAAGTAGGAGGCATGCCGTATTCCAGCATTTCAACAAATTCCCAGTCCGGCATCATTGCTTCAGAGTCTCCGGCTTCGAGCAGCTTTTTTTGCAATTCAAAACGTGCCTTCTGCTCCTCCGGGTCATTAAGCTCGCTATAGCCATTACCGACCTCGGAGCCGGCAATAATAATTTGAAATCGCTCAACCGTGCCGGGTTTATTTTCATTTTTCTTGGCCAAGGGAGAGACTAATTCAGGATGATTGACTAAAAAAGCCGGGCCGGCAATATTTTTACGGCAATATTTCCAAAGAGAATCAGTTAAACGTTCTTTATTATCCCCTTCATATTTCACTTTAAATTTGTCCAGTTTTGCTTTCATTTCTTTTTCATTCACCTTCAAAATATCAACACCGGTTTGTTTTAAAATTTCATCGCGATAATCAATTTCTTTCCACTCATCAGACAAATCAAATTTTATCCCCTTAGCTTCGAAACGGTAAGTGCCAAAAACTTCTTTGGCCAAAGTCCGGTACAGCTCCTTGGTCAGCTTCATACCGTCGCGATAATTGGCATAAGCCCAATAAAATTCCATGTTAGTAAACTCTTGTAAATGCTCCGGACCGGAGCCTTCATTGCGATAAACGCGTCCGATTTCAAAAGTTTTTTCAAAACCGGCCGCCATTAAGCGTTTCTGCCAAAGTTCACCGATTGAAATACGCAAATAAAGGTCAAGGTCATAATCATCGTGATGAGTTTGAAAGGGTGCCGCCTCTGCCCCGCCGGTCGAAAGCTCCAGAGTCGGTGTTTCAACTTCAAAAAAGCCCTTTTTCTTCATGAATTGCCTTGTTGTGTCCCAAAATTTTGAACGACGGATAAACATATCTTTGAGCTCCTGATTAAAAAGTAAATCCAAATAACGTTTGCGGAAGCGTTCTTCATCATCCTTAAGACCGTGCCATTTGTCTGGCAAGGGACGCAAGGATTTTGATAAAAGTTTATAGTTTTTTACCATTATGCTATTTTGCCCTTTGTGTGTAACAAAACAAGTACCGCTCACTTCGATAAAATCACCGATATCGATTAGTTTATTTAAATTTTTAAATTCGTCCGCGCCGATTTCTTTTTTGGAAATCGCCAGTTGAATTTGCTTTCCATTATTATTAAGATTTGCAAAAATAAGATTGCCATGTCCCCTCTTACTTCTCAGACGGCCGGCAATAATTACGGTTTTTTGATTTTCAACAAAAATATTAAAATATTCAAGAATTTCTTTGACGGCATTTTTTTGCTTGCTTTTTGAAGGATAGGGGTTAATCCCTTGTTTTCTAAGCTTTTCTAATTTCTTCAGACGATTCTTATATTCGCTAACAAGATTATTGTCCATATAATATAATAAAAATAATTATTTATAAGCTAAATAAACTAAAAAATGCTATATTAAAATAGCATTTTATATGCTTAATTTTACGATATTTAAGCGAAAAAGTCAATAAATATCAATTCAAATTCCATAAGTCAAAATTGAGACTACGGCAAAGGCTATGGCCAAATAAAGGGTTGTGGAGGCGAGCGGTAGTAGGTCAGCCAGATTAAAGGCGACTGATAATAACAGGATTGTCACCCCGGCAGTTTGCAAGATCATTTTAATTTTTCCCCAAACATTGGCTTGTACTTTATAACCCTTATTCAACCGGTACCAGGCAACCGAAATAATAATAAATTCAAGTAAAATAATTATAATGGCTGTCCAAAAATCAATGTATTTAAGCACAATAATAAAAACCATCATTCCGACTAGTAGTTTGTCCGCGATTGGATCATATATTTTGCCCCACTTTGTTATTTGATCACGCATTCGCGCCATTGCGCCGTCAATTGCGTCGGTCAAAGCGGTCAACAAAAAGGCAACTAAGGCAATTTTATATGTACCATAAAAAGTTAAAATTCCTACGATTGGCGTTAAAATAAAACGGCAAATAGTCACATGATTTGGCTTCACCGAGTACGGAATAAGCTTTAAAATAGTGGCGGCAAAAAAACGATCAAAGAAAAAAAGCTTTTCTGCTTTTTCAAATTTTTGCAATTCTTTTTTTTCTTCTTTTGTTCTCATGTCAATTTAATGCTAAAATAAAGTAATGAAAATTCAAATTATTATAAAAAATACACTTTTATTACTCGGCTTAAGCTCGTTTATCGGTGCGTTAGTTTATTATTTTTATGCTCTAAATTCGCCGGGACTCGCAATTACAATATTTACTGTAATTCTACTATATTTTATTATACTCCATTTTATCCCCAAAGACAATACAGAGCAAGAAAATGTAAAAAATTTGGCCACCCGTCTTGACAGAATTACGCTATATCTTGTTTTGGCTTTTTTTGTTTTTGCCTTAAGAGTTTTGCTTGATGTGAGTACCAAAGAATCTTTATTATCCCCCTGGCAAAGCGTTCCTTTATCTTTTTTTGTACTTTTATTTTTTTATATTTTAATTTTGCTGTATCAAGCAAAAAAAGATAGCAAATTTTTTATTTTAAGTTTAAGCTTTTTCTGTTTTCTTATTTTTTCTTTGGCAATCACGGTTTTTCCTCTTGGCTTTGGTTTTGATCCATTTATTCATGGCGCCACTTTGGACTTGATCCAAGAGAACGGCGCGGTTGAGCCAAAACCGCTGTATTATCTGGGAGAATATTCGTTATTAACGGTCCTCAACCTCCTGCCTTTTACGGCTCTCAAGACAATTCATTATTATCTTATTCCCTTTTTGGCCGCGCTTTTTTTGCCGTTTTTTTTCCGAAGCATATTGTGTAAATGGCTTGATGATAATAAAATAATCAATTACACGATTTTATTTTTGTTGATCTTGCCTTTGAGCATTTTTACGATCTCTACCCCACAAAATCTAGCCTGGCTCTTTTTGATTTTGGTGGTAATGTTTGGTATTAAATGTAATAATTATCGGGACTTAACGTTAATGCTCGTCCTTTCCTTTGCGTCGCTCGTAACTCAAGCCATTGCCGGCTTGCCGGCTTTGTTTTTGACCGGCTTGCTTGCCCTGCATCATAGCAATTTAAAACAGAAAAAAATCTATCTTGGCATCAGTGTAATGGCAATGTCTTTAATCTTGCCTCTAATATTCTTTTTTCTAAGCCAAGGCAAGCTACTTTTTGCTAAATCTTCAATTTTTACAAATTTCAGTTTTTTGCTTCCGCGAAATCCAAATACAGAAAACATCTTTTTAAACTCATGCTACTTTTTTATTAATAATATTCCTCTGTTAATTTTATTGCTAATAATTCCGGGTGTTTTTCTGGCAATTAAGCATAAAAAAAATTGTGAAGTTTTATATATTTATCTTCTGAGCGCCTTAGCCATGTTAAGCTCATACTTGCTTTTATTGCATCTGGATTTTGCTTATTTAATTGATTATGAACAGACAAATTTTGCTAATAGAATTTTAATCACTGTAGTGATTTTTTCTCTTCCATTTATAATCTTGAGTCTGTACAAATTTTTTGACCAGCTTAATAAGCAAAATATTTTTGTAAAAAATATATTTTTTATTTTTTTAATAATATTAATTCTTTTTTCTGTTTACGGCTCTTTCCCTCGTTTTGATCATTATGAAAATTCCCATTCTTATAGCGTGGGGCAAAATGATATTGAAGCGGTAAACTGGATTGAAAATGATGCTAAGCAAAGCGACTGTATAGTTCTGGCCAATCAACAAGTCTCGGCTGCCGCCCTTCACGAGTTTGGCTTTAAAAAGTATTACAACTCTAGCAATCCAATTTTCTACTACCCCATTCCAACTGGCGGACCACTCTATCAATATTATCTTGATATGGTATACGATTATCCGGCAAAAGAAACTATAAAAAAAGCCATGGACTTGACTAGCGTCAACACAGCTTACTTTGTTTTAAATAAATATTGGTGGGCTTATGATAAAATCTTTTCAGAGGCTAAGCTTGAGGCAAATTCTTATCATTCAATTAATAATGAAGTAATAATCTTTAAATATTCTTATAAATCGGATTCATCTTTCTGAGTCGTTTAACTATTTCTACTAATTTTTCTATTACAATATTAATTTCTTCTTTAGTATTAAATTTACCCAAAGAAAAGCGGATTGAATAATTCGCTATCTCTTTATCTATTCCCATTGCAATTAATACGTGCGGAGCTTTGAGTGATCCGGAAGCACAAGCTGAACCGGTTGAAACCGCAATCCCTTCCAAATCAAGCGCCAGCAAAAGCGCTTCTCCCTCAATTCCAATAAAAGAAAAATGCGCATGCGCCGGCGTTGAAACATCTCGATTAGTATTCAAAACCACATCAGGAATATTTTTTTTAACTCCTTTAACTAGCCTATCCCGCAAATTGCCTATATACTCATTATTTTTAATTCTCCAGCCCAAGGCTGGTCCGCCTTGGGCGGATAATTTTTTATTTTTAATTGATACTGCGGCGCCAAGCCCCACAATTCCACTAACATTCAAAGTTCCACTGCGCAAATTTTTCTCATGATGTCCACCGCGTTGAAGCGCCTCCAATCGAATTCCATCACGAACAAAAAGCGCGCCCACACCTTTAGGGCCATAGATTTTATGCCCGGAAAAAGAAAGCAAATCAATATAATTATCTTTAATATTACAATCAAAAAAATTTACCGCTTGTGTTGCGTCAGTATGGAAATAAATCGGTAAAGGTTTTTCCGTACGTTCGTTTTTGCCTAATTTTTTCCATTCACGCGTTCGTCTTTCTCTTTCTTTATACACCGCCTTAGCTAGTTTTTTAATCGGCATGATCGAGCCAATTTCACTATTAACCCACATAATCGAAACCAAAACTGTATTTTCTTGAATCGCTACAATTAATTTTTCCACTTCAACTACGGCCACCTTGTTCACCGGTAAATGTGTAATTGCCGTTCCGCTCTTTTCCAGCTCCATAAAAGGCTCCAAAACTGCGTCGTGCTCCACTATAGAAGTAATGGCGTGCAAATTTTTATTTTTATATCCCTCTGAGTTAAAAGCCTTAAACAAACCCTTGATTGCCAAATTATTTGCTTCGGTCGCACCGGAGGTAAAAGTAATTTCAGCGCTTTCACACTTAAAATAATCCGCACACTGTTTTCGCGCCTTGTCTACCCCTCTAATCGCCTCTTGTCCAAACGAATGAAGTGAAGAAGAATTGCCAAAATTTTTCAACCAATAAGGCTCCATCGCCTTTAGCACAGCCTTATCGACTGGAGTAGTAGCACTATGATCTAAATATATTTTTTTCATAATATTTATATAATTAATTTCTAATTTTCAATTTTCAATAATTTAATTTTCAATGTTTAAAACATTTAATCATTGAGAAATTAGAAATTGTTTGAAAATTAGAAATTAGAAATTAAAAATTAAATCTAGACCTGCTCCACTCCTGTAACTTCTTTAACCTCTCCCTGAACAGTCTTCAAAATCCCCTCATTCAAAGTAACCTGCGCCATTGGACACCCCACGCACATCCCCATCAATCGAACCTGAAACACCCCGGTTTTCTTATTAAAACCAACATACTCAACATCTCCCCCATCTACTTTTAGTTGTGGGCGAACTTTCTCCAAAGCTTTGTTAATTTTTTCATCAAAATTATTTTTTTCTGACATAATTCTTAATTCTTAATTGATTTCTGATATTTTTTAATTACCTTATGCAACGCATCCACCCCAAGCATCGAGCAATGAACTTTTACCTCCGGTAACCCACCCAACTCCTTAACAACATCATCCTTACTTAGTTTTAGCGCATCATCAAGCGTCATCCCCTTGGCCATGTCCGTCATAATAGATGAAACCGCAATGGCGGCGACACAACCCAATGTTTCAAATTTAATATCTTTTATGATCCCACCCTCTATTTTGAGATACATTTTTATCACGTCTCCGCAAACCGGATTACCTTCCTGCGCAGACACATCCGCATTTTTTATTACCCCTTGATTGTGCGGATTTTTAAAGTGTTCTATTACTTTATCTGTGTATTGCATAATTAAATTTTAAATTGTAAGTTCTAAATGTTTAAATCATTTATTCATTTAAACATTAGTCATTGTTTTAAAATTTTAAATTTAGAACTTAAAATTATTAATATATAAAAACTTTTATTCCTACTTCTGCCCACTTATAAAGAAACTCCGCGTCCCCTACTCCAAGCCTGATACAACCGTGTGACACGGCTTGACCCAGATGGTCGGCGCCTTCCTTGTATCCACTCGGCCATTCCGGTAATTCGTGTATGCCAAAACGCCCTTTGTTTAAACTCATCCAATACGGCATCCAAAGACCGTAGTTTGCGCTCCAAGCGCGCTCATGTTTTTCGTCTATTTTAAAATGTCCTTTGGGGGTGGGCATGCTTGACTTGCCGGTACTAACGACAAAAGTATTCATTCGCACGTCAGACAAAAAATACGATAATTCTTGCTTTTGGGTATTTATCTCTATCCGTTTGCTCAATTTTACTTTTTTGTTTTGAAGCGGATCATAGCCGTTCACAATCTCATCCCCGTCGGAGTGCCCGTCTTCGTCTGTATCCGCCTTTAATAAATTGGTATGAAAATTTAATTCCATTC
>JAYENK010000034.1:0-10834 GCA_034722035.1 Patescibacteria group bacterium
GACGGCAGATACAGAGTATTTTTTCCGTATTACCTCGGCTGATATCGAGGGGAATCAAGGGATATCCAGTGATTATAGTTTTCGTACGCCTAAAGACGATGATGAGGAGCTTGATTATGACGGTTTGCAGGAAGATATTAGCGAAGAAGGAGTTGCTGGTTTAAACGAGATTGGAATCGAAGAAATATTGGAGGCAATTAAAAGTATATCTTCGGAAGAAGTGCTTGAAGAAATAATTGAGGAAGTGACGGAAAAGGCCGAAGAAATAATTCAACCACCGACTATTATTCTTGATTATGCGGACGTGGAAGTAGGAACAGATTATGCCTTTATCACTTGGGCAACAGACAAAGAATCAAATTCAATTGTATCTTTGGCCGAGGAAGGGGATTATGACGAGTTTTCTGACAATCCTTACGTTTGGAGCGAAGGGCAAAGCGATGAGCTTGTGCTTGAACATAATGTATTGGTAAATGGCCTTCGTCCGGCGACCGATTATCATTTTCGCGTGTCATCAAAATCAATTTTAGATTTGACCGGTTATTCTTCAGACAAAACTTTCCGTACTAAGTCAATCAAGCCAGAAATATTTAACATTCAATTGTCGAAGATTGAAGAAGAGTCCGCCACGATTCGTTATACCACCAACGTTCCCTGCTCCTCTATTGTTGAATACACCAATCTAAACAATAGCGTTACCAAGCTGGAAGGTAATTCCGTGTTTATTACCGTGCATAATATCAAGCTAACTAATCTAATTTTTGATACCTATTATTCTTTTATTGTAAAAGTTGAAAGTGAAGATGGAGAGGAGGCCGTGAGCGACCCCATTACTTTTATTACAATCCGGGATGAAGCCGCACCAGTTGTGACAAAAGTTAATACAGAGTCAACTATCTATCCGGGTAATGAAAACAAGATACAAACGATCGCTTCTTGGTATACGGACGAAGTGGCCCAGTGTCAATTATTCTATCATCAAGGCCTCGTTTTGATTGATGAACCGCAGACCTTGGCTAAGGAAGAAGACTATGGCCTTAAGCATGTTCAGGTTATAACTAATTTTTTACCAGCAACAGTTTATAAATTCTGGATTGTTTGCAATGATGAAGCAAATAACAGTGTCCGCTCCGATGATTTCACTATGTTGACTCCATCTCAAGAAGAAAGCATCATTGATATAATAATTAAGAATTTTGAAAGTTCATTCGGTTGGCTTAAAGGAAAATAAAATGCCACAAGCTATAGTAAAACTTAAAGATTTGGATATTACTTATAATCTGGGTAAAGAAAACGAGTTTAAAGCGACTCGGGGTGTATCTATGGAAATTTATCCAGGTGAATTTGTGGCGTTTTTTGGTCCTTCCGGTTGTGGTAAATCAACAATTTTTTATAGTATTTTAGGAATTTTGGAGCCTTCGGCTGGACAATTATATGTAAAAGGGGAGAATCCATATTCATTTTCACCTGAGGAAATGGTGCGTTTTCAGACACAGATTATCGGTATTATTTATCAAGCTTTTTATTTGATTAATTCTATTTCTGTAACCGACAATGTTGCTTTGCCACAAATTTTTCAAGGAATTAATCCAGCCAAGCGCGCGCGCTGGGCTAAGGAAATATTAAAACGTTTTGGCATGGATGAATACGCGCAAAAATATCCGGATAATTTATCTGGTGGGCAATCTCAGCGTGTATCGGTTGCTCGCTCGATGGTAAATAATCCCGAAATTGTACTAGCTGACGAACCGACCGGTAACTTGGATTCGATTTCCACTAAGCAGGTAATGGACTCTTTGGCCGAAATTAACGCAGTGGACAAAAAAACCGTTATTATGATTACTCATAACGCGGCTCAGCTCAGCTATTGCCACCGGGTTTTTTATATGCGTGATGGAAAATTGGAGAGGACAGTGCCTAATCCGGACAGAAAACAAATTGCCAAGGTAGATAGGCAAAAGATACTGGTAACAGAATTTGATCAGCTCTCAAAAATATATCCTTATGATGATCCGGTAACACTTAAAGTAAAGAGTTTGGTGAATTATTTAACGCAGGATATAAATTTTTTTCAAATTTTGCGCTTGGAAGAAATTATTAAATTGATTGTTGAGCGGAAAATCAGCCAAAAAGAATTTAAAAAGATTTTAATGAAAAGGTACCGCGATGGCGGGATTGACTTAACTGAAGCTTTGGCCGAAACTATGGCCAAGCGGGTGAAAAAGATTTTGGAACAATCCGAAGATATGCGACGTTTTCGCCGGCGTTTTATGAAGAATAATTTTTTCTCGCGCGAGAATATTTTGATAAAGAATTTGACCAAATATGTGATTAATGAATATGAGGGCAAGGCAAGTTTGACCCAGAAGCGTCGAATTCGAGATTTGGTCTATAAGCGCATAGCCGGTCTAATTTCCCGCCGGGAGTTCAAAGACGCGCTTCGTACTCCATTAGAAGAAGGCGGTATTGGTTTTAGCGTAGCCGCTTCACGCAAATTAACCCGGTATTTCGAAAAGATTATTATACAGGGAATAGACGCAAAAGGACACCATTAAACATAAGACATAATGCGAATTAATCTAATGCGAATCTACGAATTATAGGCGAATCTACAAATTGCGAATTATGCGAATAATTATATATATTCGCGTAATTCGTATTCGCTATATTCGCTTTTAATTTGCGGTATTCGCATTATAATAAAATATATGATGAGGGTTCAAGATTTATTTAAACTGGCGACGAGGATGTTTCGGACACGGCCGGCTAGAACTTGGCTGACGATTCTTGGTATTGGGGTTGGTTTTGCCGCTGTTGTAATTTTGGTTGGACTTGGTTATGGCTTGCAAGGCGTACTACTCGAGCAGATTGTTTTTGGT
Source organism: Patescibacteria group bacterium (assembly GCA_034722035.1). Lineage (GTDB taxonomy): Bacteria > Patescibacteriota > Patescibacteriia > Patescibacteriales > UBA12075 > JAYENK01. The sequence goes on from JAYENK010000034.1 coordinate 2,880, forward strand.
GATGCTCTTTTGTCATTAAATGTTATTACTCCGCCATCGCAAATAGTGACAATAGACGAGGAAACATTGGAAGAGTTTAAACAAATCCCAAATGTAGAAGATGTCGAACCTCTTGCGAGCTTCACTTCTTTAATTACTTTTGGTGATCTTACCGGAAGCATTGTTCTTAATGGCGTTTTACCTAAGTATTTTTCCTATGCCGGTGTAGTTGCGTCTGATGGGGAATTATTTGGTCCGGGTGAAACAGATTCAGTTTTACTCTCTTCAGCCGTGATGAAATTATTCGAAATGGAGCCGGAAGAAATTATCGGACAAGAAGTTACCTTTAAAGTATTTTTGCCGATTGAAGGCAGTGATGAAGCCCGGGAAATACCAATTGCAACTAAGTTTAAGGTCAAGGGCATTATAGAGGACGAGGCTTCAATTTTTGCCTATATTCCGATGTCGGAGTTTACTTCTCGTTTTGCTATTCCTTATTATGATAAGGCCAGAGTCAAGGTGTCTGATAGGGAATTTTTAGATTCGGTTGAAACACAAATTTTAGAGCACGGTTTTGTTGTTACTTCTCTTTCCAAGACTGTGGATCAGGCCAATAAGATTTTTGCCGGAGTACAAGTTACCTTAGCTCTTTTTGGTACGATCGCTTTGATTGTGTCTGCGATTGGCATGTTTAACACCATGACTGTCACCTTGCTTGAGCGCACCAAGGAGATTGGCATTATGCGGACGATTGGCGGTTCTCCGTTTAATATAAAAGTAATGTTTTTGACCGAATCGGTTTTGATGGGCTTTCTGGGCGGGCTTTCCGGGATTGCGATCGGAGTTGGCGGGGGACTTTCGATTAATTTTATGTTAAATATAGTTGCTACTCGTATGGGTGGTACCGCCATGGAGCTTTTCCGTTTTCCCTTACCATTTTTGCTTTTTATTGCAATATTTTCCGCAGTTATGGGCTATTTGACCGGTCTTTTTCCCTCAAAACGAGCTGGCAGCCTAAACCCTTTAGACGCAATTCGCTATAGTTAGGTATAATGCGAATTAATCTAATGCGAATCTACAAATTTTATGCGAATATGGCGAATTGCGAATTACGCGAATAATGTCTTTGTAAATTCGCGTAATTTGTATTCGCCATATTCGCCTATAATTTGTAGATTCGCATTATACATTCGCATTGTATGATTTTGAAGTTATTAACAATAAATAAGTTTAAAAAGTAAATTTTGCTAACATTAAATTATAATACGATTGTGTAAATTTGACAAATTGTGGTATAATTATATTAGATATGTGGATAAACCCACAAAATTTTTAAATCCCCATTTAACACCCCATGGCAAAGAAAATTAAACAGCAAATTAAAAAAAGCATGCCTTTATTTATTATTATGTGTATGCTTTTAACTTCCACGGCGATTGGCGTGGTTTTTAGTTACAATTTAGAAATAGGTTCTTGGCATGATGTTTTTTTTGGAATTAATATAAGTCATCCGGAAGCTAAGGCGCAAACCGGAGATACCGCCACTACCGAAGTGACAGTGCGTAATGCGCCACCGGTTTTTTCCGTTGACGCGCGTGAGGTTCCGGCCAGTACTTCCACTTCTCCGATTAATAACGGTTCAACTTTGGATTTTGAAGGGGATGCGACTGATCCGGAAAACAACGATTATTATTTGATTGTTTGTGAGACTGTCGGAGTGACTGCCTCCTCTACTGGTGGGGCGCCATCGTGTACCGGTACAGAGCTTTGTGTTTCAACTTCTACTTTGATTAGCAATACTGCCTCTTGTACCGCCACAGTAAGTGACGCGGAAGAAACACAAGATTGGTACGCCTATGTTTGCGATACGCATGCTACTGAAGGCGAATGCAGTGTTGACTACAGCCAGGGAGCTTCACCGGGAGATTATGCCAGTTCCAGTCCGTTTTATATTAACCATGCCCCAGTTTTTGCTTCTGTCAGTACTACTGACGATGATAAAGATCCGGGTAGTAATTATACCGTGACTGCAAGTGTCGAAGATGATGATGTTGTTGTCAGTCAGGATGAATTGACTTTGTATATTTGCGGATCAAATGTTTGGACGACTGGCGGTGGTTGTACCGGGCAAGAGTTTTGCCAAAGCACTTCAACCTCAGCTGATATAGCCTGCACCTGGGCAACAACCACACCGGCAGTTGACGACACATTCCTTTATTGGGCATTTGTAAAGGACGAACACGATTTTGCCGCTACTAGTACACGGACTAATACTTATACCGTAAATAACGTTGCGCCGCAAGTTTCGAGCGTGCGCGTGCATGGTAGCGTTGATTTTACCTTAAATATAAAAGGCGCCTCAGAAATTCTTGCAACAACTACGGCTACTATAACTGATAATAATACCTGTGGAGATATAGACGATGCAACCAGTTCGATTTATTATTCGGCCGTGACAAACGAGCATAATTGTGATCCGGACGATGATGATTGTTATCAGATTGGCGTAGCGAGCTGTATGATAGAGGCTGGATCCTGTGTCGGCACTTCAACCCAGGCAACTGCTATTTGCTCTACTACTCTGGCTTTTCATACCAGTCCGACCGACAATAGCACCAGTAATCCTTACGAAACCGGTAATTGGTTAGCCGGAATTAAAGGTATTGACGATGATGGCGCGATTGGAGTTGCTACTACTACCGGATCTTATGGAGTCGAAGTTAATACTTCATTGGCTTTAACCGTGCAAGAAGCGGGTATTGATTATTTGTCCGTGACCGGTGGCACCAATACCGGTTTGGTAAATGCGACTACTACCATTGAAAATTATGGCAATTCGCCACTTAATTCACAATTTAGCGGAGAAGATTTAATACAAACCGGTGTAGATTATATTGAAACTACAGAACAGCGTTTTGGTACAAGTTCGGCTACGTATTTATCATTGGCTTATCCGATGCCGGCATCGAGCACATCCGAAGTTCATGATGTCACAATAGTAAAACCGGACGATGATACCAGTTTAACAATTACCGACGAGGTTTATTGGGGTATCAATATCCCATCCGGCAAACCGTCCGGTGTGTATAGCGGCCTCAACACTTTTATGGCCGCCCTTGACTCAAGTGATTGGTAAAAATAAGATCATATATATAAAACATATATAAAAAAGTGCTTGATTTTCAAGCACTTTTTTTTATTTCCAATTTCTAGTATAATATAAGTATAGAAAAAAATAATAAAAAAATATGGGAGCAAAATTAATTTCAAAAAAAATCAATAATACTGATTCAGAAATAATAGTAATACATACTGATATCACTATTTTAGAAGTAGACGCAATTGTTAACGCTACTGATAAAAATTTTAGTGGTGGTGGCGGCGTCGATGAAGCGATCCACGCGGTAGCCGGTGGTAAGCTAAAAGAAGAATGTGAAAAAATCGGTAAATGCGAAACAGGTAAAGCAATTTTAACAAACGCCTATAAATTACCGGCTAAATACGTAATCCATACCGTTGGTCCCAAATATGGCAGCGGTGATGGGAAAGAGGATGAGCTTTTGGCAAATTGTTATAAAAATAGCTTGCGTTTGGCCTTTGAGAAAAATTTAGCCAGCATTGCTTTCCCCAATATTTCGACCGGTGTTTATCGTTACCCTAAAGAAGAAGCAATCGAAATTGCTTTTTCTTCCGTTCTGGGATGGCTTAAAAAGCATAATTTTTATAGCTTTAAAAAAATATATTTTGTGTCATTTACCGAAGAAGATTATGGCATGAATTCTTTTTATTTTAAAGAGCTTAATATAGGATGATTAATTTTATTTTTTATTCGCATGATCCGCATTTGTAGCGCGGGATGTGAGCGAAGCGAAATACGACCATGAATTATTATTTGCTTATACCGGGGGTACTATTTTTTATAGTTGTTTATTTTATTACCAGGATTATTTTTGATTTGCTTTTGCGCGGTTTTATGCCCTTCATTCCGTCTCGTCCCTGGGTAGTGGAACAATTATTAGATGAACTGGAATTGCCAAAAGAAGACGCTATTTGCATCGCTTTTAGCACCGGCCGAAGCGGTTTTTTTCATGCGCTTGAAAGAAGATACCCCAAAATTAAATTATTTGCCAATGAGCATGCCAAGTTTCCTTTTGTATTGGCAAAATTACAAGCAATGGTTCGTTCTACCGGGATTAAGATTTTTTATGAGCGCGTGCATCGGGTCAATGTTAAAGACGCAGATTTTATATATTGCCACTTGGATCCGGAATATTTGCGCGGTATGGGCAAGAAGTTTAAATTTGAGTGTAAGCCCGATACGATCATTGTCAGCACCGGTTTTAGTATTTCCGACTTAGAGCCGTTCAAGATTGTCCCCATAAAAGATAGACGGGGCAAGTTTGATTGGCTGAGTAAAAATCAAAAATTATTTCAATTAAAATCAAAAAAATATAAAAAAGAAAATAAAGCCTTTTTTTACCGCATATGAAGAAAATCGTAATATTTTTGTCAATTGGATTTTTAGTTATATTTATTGCTTTATTTTTTTTGGTTTATAGAATTTTGCCGGAAATGATCCCGGTTTTAAACAAGGCGCCAAAAGACAGACAAAGCCAAGAAAAACAAGCCGGCGCAAGCGTGATAAATAATTTTGATACCGGTGCAAGCGTGCAAGATTTAATTTTGATTGATTCGCCTGACTTGAGTCTTCCCTTAGAAGCCGAATTTGTTTTGGCGGGCAGTGCGCCGGGTGAATGGTTTAATGATGGAGTTTTAATGATTCACTTGCTTGACAACAATGGCAAGAAGCTTGCGACCAGTTACGCCGCGGCCGAAGGTATTTGGACCAAAGATTCTATCGTCAATTTTAAAGCAGATTTTGCCTATTCACCACAAAAAGAAAAAACCGGCTCTTTGGTTTTTATAAATGCCTCAAACAACGAAACATACGCTGTTTTAGCGCAGTTTAAATAAACAATTTAATCTCTATTTAATCTCTATGCATAAAAAATTAATTATTTTTATTTTCATTTTTTTATTTAGCTTTAATTTTGTTTTAGCTAATGAGTCTTCTTATAGAGCTGATGATTATTGTTATTATAATAATGAACTTATCCCTTTTTGCAAGGCGAAGAATTTTGAAATATTGGGGGATGAATATGCCAAGGATAATATTCGGGTGTATCATCGGGGGGAGCGTTTGGATGGAGCGGATGTTTCTACTTTTATGCACGTTGGCGGAGCTTACGCGCGTGATCGGCAGCAGGTGTATTTGAACGGAAAAGTATTGCCTGGCGCTGATTCGGCTTCAATCGAGTATATTGATATGGATTATGCGCAGGATAACGATAATTTATATTATAAATATGATGTTTTGTCCGGTTTTGACCCGGTAAGTTTCAAAATAATCAATGCCGATTACGTGCTTGATAAAAATTTTGTTTATTATAAACACGAAAAAATCGATGACTCCCACCCCTTGACTTTTAGCTTGCTTGCGGATGATTATGCTAAAGATTTAAATTATTATTATCGTTATGGCAAAGCCGTGGCTAAGGCGGAAAATGATTTTTATAATCGTTATCAAACAAAAGATTTGAGCGGCACTTGTACCAATGAGCTATTGGCTCAGTCGGCTTTAGATGAGCTTGAATCTTTGGGGGGCGATCTTAGCAAGGATAATATTTGTGTTTATTTTGGGGCAGACATTATTGAGAACAGCCATGCCAAGAGTTTTGAGTTTATCAGCGATAATGTTTTTAAGGATAAAAATTTTGTTTATTTTTTAGAGGACACTATAGATGACACTATAGTGTCCTCTATTCTTTATGCTCATGCTAAAAGTTTTGTAAAACTGGATGGAGCTTATTATAGTGATAAATACGCTGTTTACTATGGAGATAAACTGGAAATTATCAACGGAGCTGACCCTAAAACTTTCAAAGTAATATGTATGGGCGAAAACTGTACCTACGAGGCCGAAGATAAATATCGTTTATATTTAAGTGGGATTGAAACCGCTTTGGATGAAGCTACTAAGCAATTAATTGGCGAGTCTAAATTGGTTTATGCGAGTCCAATCGCTTTGGATTTTTTGCTTATATACAATAAAGTCGCACGCGACCTAGATAAGGAAAGTGAGGCGGTGGGAAAATATTTAGAAGAATTATTATTGGGAGTGTACGGTTTTGACAAGGAAAGCAAGCAAGCGATTCTTAATTTTATTGTGTATGGGACCGAGACAACGCGTATTTTGGGCGCGGGTGAGCGATCTGGTGTCGTCAATTCTTATCGTAGCGCCTTTGGTAAATTACCAAGAAGTGAACAAGATTGGGCCGATGTTATTAAAATTGCTAACGGCCGTTGGCCGACCGAGCGCAACGAAATCGCCGAGGAGCGGGCTGAAGGGCGCTTTCGCTATATCTATCAGCGCACCCCTTTAAGCTGGGACGAACACGATCAATCCGCCATCACCGTCATCGCCTACGGCCTTCGCACCCGCACCCGTAATGTAAACAGCGAAAAATCCGCTATCCTAACATTCAAAAGATTATTCATGGACTACCCCTCGTCTGCTTCAGATTGGGATATGGTACGGGCGATTGCGTATTCGGGTGCGAGTCGGTAAATTTTAATATTAAGGAGGGATGACATTATATAAAAATAAATATAGAATTGAATCAAGCCGATTAAAAGAATATGATTATAGTCAGAGTGGATATTATTTTATAATAATTTGTACATTTAACAGAATGATATATTTTGGTAATGTGAATAACAACGGTAAAATGATTTTGAACAATAATGGATTAATTGTTAAAAATGTTTGGATGGAAACACCGAAAATACGTAAAAATGTATTTTTGGATGAATGGATCATAATGCCAAACCATTTTTACGCAATTGTGGTTGTTTCTATTTCTGGGATAAGGTCGGCGATTTGATCTTTGCTTGGTCGAACATCTATTTTTGGATCCAAGAGGCCGGTAGGACGGATAATTTGCTCCGCCACTGTTTGACTGCGGTTAGGCCCATAGTCGTAATAAGAAACAAAATAATGAACGGCGTTATGCGGGAAAAATTGTTTAAATTTGCCATCCGGTTTAAATTTGGATTGTAGTTTAAAATTGTTCATTTTATTATCAAAGTAGCATAAAAATTTGTAAAAATACAGCTAATATTGAAATAAAAATTAAATAATAGTATAATGTTAGTATGATTAAATTCATACAATTTTTTATTTGGCTTTTTGGTCGAATTATTTGGAAATTAATTTTTCGGATCGAAGTAAAAAATCGGGAAGTGTTCAAGATTTGTCCGACTAAAAATATTATTTTCTACGCTAATCACAGCAGTTATTTTGATGCTTTTTTGGCGAGTACCAATATTCCGCTGTCTTATTATTTTAAATTTAAAGGTTTTCGTTTTTTAGCTAAGCGTAAACACGCGTGCTTGCGTTGGTACGCGCGCTTTATTAGGATGATGGGGGCTTACCCGTTGCCTAAAGATAAAAGGGGGTACGTACGCGCGATGCCGGATACGATAAAATATGCCAAGCAAGGCTACGTGATCGTAATATTTCCCATTCCGAAATTATTACGTGACATCAATCCAGGCGATGCTTATCCCGGAGTGTCGTATCTGGCCGATGAGAGCCGAGCTGGTTTGTTGCCGGTATATATCGGCAACACCTACGGCTGGTCTTTTTGGGAGCTATTTCGTCGTCATCGCCGGGTGCAAGTGATATACGGTTCGCCCATCAGCCACGCAGAATTTTCTCGAATAGAAGGAGATTATCGAGAAAAATCTAGGTGTTTGATGGAGCGGTTAAAAAAGCTTAAGGATAAATAATTTTTGTATATTTCAGTGAACCAAATTATTAAAGTCTGATTTCAAAATCAGGCTTTTATTAATGTATTTTGATGAAATAATGTAAAATATTAATAAATTTGTTTGATTTTAAATTTTTTTGTTTT
>JAYENK010000035.1:0-6617 GCA_034722035.1 Patescibacteria group bacterium
TTTTTGAATATATCTAAATTTTCATCAACTCCAATTCTAAAATTAATAATATCTTCTGATTTAGTGAATTTTTCATCATAAATTTTACAAAAAATTAAATTAATTAATTCTTTTGCTAATTCTTCATCCCTTGTTGCTCCCGTAAAGTTGCCTGCAAGATGGTTTTTTATTGTTTTAAAAATAACCTTTAGATTATGAGGAACTTTTAAATCTTTTCTTCTAAATTTACCAATATCTTCAAACCTTTGTCCTTTTTTGGGGATATTGGGTATTTCCTGAAAAAGTATTTTCCCTTGTTTTCCAATCTTTTTTAAGAAAATTCTTTCTTCACCGTTGAACCAAACACCTAAATCAGCTTTAGAAAAAGTTAAATAATTTTGAAGTTGTGTTTTACCATCTTTTCTTGTTTTCTTTTTACATTCAACAATAATTTGAACGTCATCTTCTTTTTTATTTTTATCTTTAAAGATAGCAATATCAACAGGATATTCTTTTTTCTCATCTGACGGTCTAACTTTCACTCTAAATTGTGGCCTTGTTTGAATTTGATTTTTATCATAATCATAATCTTCAACTAATTGCTTAGCAAAAACTTGAACCGCTTCCGTTTCTTCAGGAGTAGCTTTTATCTCTTGTCCCGAAATAAAATCAATTAAATAGCCTTCTTTTATTTCTTTTTTCATTTTATCCACCATATTATAAATTAAAGTTATTTTTACTATATAAAACTTTTGTTTTTTTTCCAAACAAAATTCGTTTTTGTAACGGAGTGGATAAAACACCTTATTTCCCCTCTTTTAAATTTAAAAAAATTAAAAATTCCTTATTTTTTAAAGCCCAACAACAAAAATCTTTAATCTTTTCAAAAATATGTCGCCTAACTGGTTTTACTAATTATATTATACATGAGTGTTGCATTTCAAAGGTAAAAATAAGTGACTTAATTTAATTTTAGCAAAATATTAATAAAATGCAAACACTATTAGAAAAAAATCGAAAGAGAGCTTGTTATCAGAAAATATAGTGGGAAAACAATAACAAACTATTTATTTCATATTAAGCAATATTTGGATTATGTGAAGAATAATAAAAAAAATTAATAAAGAGGAGGCTATAAAGGATTTTTATGCTATTTTATCAAAAACACATTGTGTACCTCAGTCAGGACGCTTATTCTTTGCCCACTGCCATCAGCCAAAAAAATACCGGCATGATTAAATGATAATTTGGTAAAGCCGGTAGTGGGTTTTTCAAAAGCAAGACTGACGGTTTGGATTTCGTTATTTAAGGGAAGGGGTGAGCCGCCGGTAAAAGTGTAATGACCGCCTTCGTTGTTAATGTTTTCATTAAGAATCAAAGGAAAATTATTTGAAACAGAAGTGCTGGCCAGTGTTAAGGCGGTGTTATCAAAATTAATATTAAAATCCACTAAATTATATTCAGTACTGCTTGCGCTTAAGATAATATCAACATAAAGAAAATCAGAGTCAAAATAACTGGCTTTGTCTATGCTAAAATATATCATGCCCTCTGGGTGAAACAAAGCCGGCTCTACCAAGGCGGTCTCTGCCCTCGCTAAACTAGCGTTGCCTAAAAAAAGACAAAACAGTAATAAAAATACTATTATTTTCTTTTGTTTAAATTTTTGCATGAAACTTTACTTTTCTTAATTATAGCAAAAATTTTTTATTTGCCAAAATAAGGGAAATTCGATAAAATAATATTATGAATATTTTAAATAAAATTAAAAATGATATTGCCAAGTCTTTGAATATAGCTTTAAATGTTAAATTAGTCAAGGCGCAAGACATTGTTTATCCGCCTAACGCGGAGATGGGCGATCTTAGCCTGCCTTGTTTTGATCAACAAGTTTTTGGCGATGATTTGAGTAAATTGACAGCCATAGTTAATGGCTTAGATTTTGTTAAAGGAGTGAGTTTAGCCGGAAAGTTTATGAATATTAGCTTGGACAAGGAATATATTATTAAAAAAATTTGCAGCGAAATAATCAAAGATAAAAAAAAATATGGGCGAAATAAGAGCGGCAAGAAGAAGCGGACAATGATCGAATTTACCAATGCTAACACTCACAAACAATATCATGTTGGACATGTGCGCAATCTTTGCTTTGGGGACAGTATTACAAAAATTTTGAACGCAAACGGTTATAAAACATTTCCTGTTTCCTATATTAATGATTTTGGCACTCACGTAGCTAAAACGCTTTGGGCTTTAGATGAGTTTTATAAAGATGAAGAAATTCCTGAAAACAAGGGTGAGTTTTTGGGAGAAGTTTATGCGCGCGCAAGTAAGGAGCTTGAGGAAAATAAATTGGGCAAACAAATGGTGGAGGGGATGATGAAGAAAATAGAAGCAAGGAAAGGCAAGGAATATGAAAAATGGCAAGAAACAAGACAGTGGACGATTGAACAGTCGGAACAAATATACCGGAAGATGAATGTGGCGCTTGAGCATATTTTTTATGAAAGTGAATTTATTGATGAGGGCAGGGCGATTGTAAACAAGTTGATTAAAAAAAGAATATTACGCGAAAGCCAAGGTGCGGTTATTGCCGATTTGGAAAAATATGATTTGGGGGTGCAGGTGGTTTTGCGCAGTGACGGGACCGCGACTTACATTGTGGCTGATTTGGCCTTGGCGCAGGCTAAATTTGAAAAATATAAACTAGACACTTCAATTTATATAACTGATAATCGGCAAAGTTTGCATTTCAAGCAGATGTTTAAGATTTTGGAATTAATAGGCTATAAGCAGAAGTTGGTTCATTTGACGCACGATTTTGTGAAGTTGCCCGGTGGGATGATTGCCTCTCGCACCGGCAATATTATTACCTTTGAAGAACTGTATCAGGCTCTCTTTGAAAAAATAATTACAGAAACCACAAAACGTCATGACGATTGGGAGGAAGAGCGAATCAAAGTAGTCGCGCATATTTTGTCAGTCGCGACTATCAAGTTTGAAATGAATAAAATCGGCGCGGATCAAGTCATCACATTTGATATTAAAAAAGCTTTGTCTTTCCAGGGCTATACTGCCGCATATTTGCTCTATACTTACGCTCGGATCAAAAGTATTTTTAAAAAATCCGGCCTTAAAGATGATATTAAAAAAATAAATTCAAAGCTTTTACGAGAAGCTATGGAATATCGGTTGATTTTTAAATTAGCCAAATACCCGGAAGTGGTTGCGCGTGCCGGAGCTGAATATAAGCCTAGCGAAATTGCCCGGTATTTATTTGAGCTGGCGCAGAATTTTAATGATTACTATCATCAAATTTCCGTATTAAAAGCTGAGGAAGAAATTAAGTTGGCGCGTCTTGGCTTGCTTTTGTCCGTCGCTCAGGTTTTGGAAAACGGTTTTGGTTTACTTGGAATTGAAACGGTGGAAGAGATGTAAAATAACTTATAAAAAAAATATATGAAAAAATTGTTATTATTTTCAATGTTAATCATTTTGCCTTTTGGCATGACGGGGTGTTTTAAAAAGGAGGTTCAAGAGGAGGCAAGACAGGGCCAAACTGAAGTGCAAGGGGGAATTAAAGTGAATGAACCGAATACGATTATGGGCTGGCTTAAGTCCGGCAAGGGAATGGAGTGTGAAATCATGAGCCCGGAAGGAGATAAAATGATAGTTTTAGCCAAAGAAAACAAAGTAAAAATTAGCGGGTTTCCTTATTTTGATATGGCAAATCCGGATCCGGAAGAAACTGTTGCCGGCCACTCTTTAACAATCGGAGATATGATGTATATGTGGGGTGGCAAAAATGGCATGAAAATGGATATGAAGAAAATGGAAGAAATGGCGCAAGAATTAGGTGAGGAGGCAAGCGAAGAAGAGCCGGACACTTGGGAGGATATGATCAGTGATTTGGACGAGCAAAACGCTGATTATGATTGTAGGGAAAAAAGAATTTTCGCAAGTGATTTTGAGGTGCCGACCGATGTTGTTTTTCAGGATTTGGGGGGATTTATGGAAGGAATGGCCGATATGAGCAAGCAAATGCAGGATGGATTAGGCGGTAAGGGAGAGTTTGACTTAGAAGCGATGCAAAAACAAGCCGAAGAATTCCAAGAACAATATAAACTTGAGTAGACAGAAAGAGTTTTAGAATAAATTTTAATGGGTAATTCGAGAGAATTACCCATTTTTTTATTTATATAATATTGCTTTTATTTTTTTGACAAAATCAAAAAAATACACTAAAGTAAGTGTACTAAACAAATCCAAAGGGAGGAATCCAAAAGAGAGCTTGTTTTTTTATTTGATCATTGAAAGAATAATATTATAGTTAATTTGTTGATTTCTTATTGAAATTTTAGAAAAGGAGAAAAAGGATGAAAATGAAGAATGTGGACATTGGGAATATTTGTACAGCTTCGGGGACAAGGAATTTGTTTGGCGAAGGTTGGCCATATCATTTTTTGTATAGAATTTTGTTGTGGTTTTTCGGAATTTCTTTTGATTTTAAAGGTTCAACTTTTATATCAAAAACCGGAACAATCCCACCTTGTCCAGGAAATATGCTGTTAAGAAAAAACAGCTATATGCCAAAGTGGCCGATTCTTGATTGTATAAAGTTTAATTTTTGGCTTGGAGTAATGTTGAATGCAATCGGATTGACAAATCCTAGTATTAAACAAATGCTTTCGGAAGGAAAGTGGCAAAAAAGGACAAAGCCATTTGGAATATCCTTTACTTGCATGGGTAATACTTTTGAAGAAAAGCTAGATGAAGTACGGGAATTTGCTCGTCTTTTGCGGAAAGAGTTGCCATTTTTTTTGACTCAAATTTTTATTCAATTTAATGTGTCTTGTCCAAATACGGAGCATGTGACAAAAGATATGCTTTGCGATGTCATTGAGCTGGGGCAAGAGCTTAAACAGCTTTTAAATTTGCCACTTGATTTGAAGGTAAATTTGATTGACGCTGATTTAAAATTTGTCAGAAAGATTGAGGAATCAGGCGTGTATGATTGTATAACCTGCACAAACACATTACCCTGGGGAAGTTTACCCCAAGTTATTAATTGGGTAAAAATTTTTGGCACAGAAGAATCACCACTAAAAAAATACGGTGGTGGTGGTTTGTCCGGTTGGCTGGTTTTTCCGCTTGTGCTTGAATGGTTAAAAGTAATGCGTGTAAACGACGTAAAAATACCCCTTAAAATCGGGGGTGGAATTATGAATGCTAGATGTGTCGTGAAGCTAAAGAAATTTGGCGCTGATGCTGTTGAAATTGGAACAGTTTCAGCTCTTCGTCCCTTTCGAGTAGAAAGGATTATTGAGTGTGCTAACGAAATTTTTGGGAGGTAAATAATAAAAAAACAAAGGAGAAAAAAATGGCAAAAAAATTGAAAGTAGAAGAGCGATTGATTGTGGCGGCAGATTATAAACCAAGTGAGTGTGGCGGAGTTGATGGTGTTGAAAAAAAATTGATTGAATTGGCAGGCAAGCTTGAGGGAACTGGAGTATACATAAAAGTTAATTCTGTTCTTAGACTTCTTGGTTATGATTTAATTTCCAGATTACATGATTTCGGGTTGAAAGTTTTTGCTGATTTGAAACTTATTGATATCCCGAATACCATGGGTACCGATGGAGAGTTTTTGAAAGTATTTCAGCCTGAAATTTTGACGATAATGGCTTGTGCCGGAATTGATGGCATGAATGCTGTTCAAAAAGAAGTTGGAGAGCACACTGAAGTGCTTGGAGTTACGGTTTTGACAAGCCTTAACGAAGAAGAGTGTCAGAGTATTTTTACATGTTCCACAAAAGCCGGGGTTTTGCGTTTTGCACGAATGATTCAACTGGCTGGACTTGGTGGACTTATTTTATCGCCCAAAGAAGTTGAAGTGTTGAAGAATCGATTTGAATTAACTCTTAGCTTGAATACTCCAGGCATTAGACCAGAGTGGTCGCTGGTTAAGGGTGATGATCAGAGCCGTGTGTTAACTCCGACAAAAGCGATCCAAAACGGCGCAGAACGTATTGTGCTTGGGCGGCCAATTACTGGTGCTGACGATCCACGAGACGCAGTAATGCGTACTTTGAAGGAAATTGAAGTAGGTTTGGAATTAATTGACAAAATAGAGGAGAAATAAAAATGATAAAAATTTTTACCGATGTGGCTGATATGATTTTTGATAAAAAATCATTTAAGTTTGGCGCTTTTACCTTAAAGCTTCATGAGGAATTTCCCGATGCTCTTTTGTCCCCGTTTTTTATTAATATGCGGTCAAAGGATAACCCAACCAAAAAAGGTCCGCTTGTTAATGCTGATTATGATTTAATTGCTCAGGCATTGTTATTTTCTATGAACAACTTGAGCTTTCAAGCAATTGCCGGAATACCACGTGCGGCCGATCCTATCATTGAGGCGATTGAAAGAGCAATGCCAGAGCCAAGAAAATTTAGAATTATTAAGCTTTTCAAAGAAGAGACAAAAGACTGGCGCAGAATAATACCTTTGCCTGGGTATGACCTTATTCCATCTTTTACGGTTACAGATCTTTTTGATCGTTACAAAAACACTGGCAGAATTAGCCAGGAGAAGTATCAGGAATGCATTGATTATGTAAAAAATAATTAAAGATATCC
>JAYENK010000035.1:6717-33077 GCA_034722035.1 Patescibacteria group bacterium
CTGGGTATGACCTTATTCCATCTTTTACGGTTACAGATCTTTTTGATCGTTACAAAAACACTGGCAGAATTAGCCAGGAGAAGTATCAGGAATGCATTGATTATGTAAAAAATAATTAAAGATATCCTAAATATTTATAAGGGGCAGTACACAAAAACGTGTTACTGCCCTTTTTTCTTTGAAAAAAGACAAACAGACTTTAAACTTTATCAACTTATTGCTATAATAAGCTTATGAGTATAATAAAAAATAAAAAAGAATTGGCGTTTTCACCTTTGCGTAAGGATATGGTGGATATGTTGGAGTTTGGGATAAACGGAGTGCGTCCCGCTACTTTGATGGAGCAGTCGATGTTGTATAGTGATGATTTAAACTCGGTTACGGTAAATACTAACGAATTTACGATATTGCGTGGTCGGATATTTGTTGTCGGTGGAGGCAAGGGCGCCGGGGAGATGGCCTTGGCGCTTGAGCATATAATCGGGGAGGACAATATTACGGCCGGAATTGTTAATTGCACCAGTGATGAACATAAAACTAAGAAAATTAAAGTTAATAAAGCGAGCCATCCTTTGCCGGGAACGCGCGGGGTGCGCGGGGTTCGAGCTATGCTTGAATTGAAAGAAAAATATGATATTAACGATAATGACTTGGTAATTTGTCTGATATCGGGCGGCGGTTCGGCTCTTTTGCCCGGTCCGGTCAAAGAAATCAGTTTGCGCGACAAGCAAAAGACGACCGACTTACTTATAAATTGCGGTGCGAATATTTCCGAGATAAATATCGTGCGCAAACACTTGTCCACGGTTAAGGGCGGGCAATTTGGTTCTTATTTTGCTCCGGCTGTTTTTGTATCAATTATTATTTCCGATGTACCCGGAGACAAACTTGAGGTGATTGCGTCCGGTCCGAATGTGGCCGATAAAAGCACTTTTAATAACGCTCTAATGATTTTGGAGCAAAAAGCATTAACAAAACTGGTTCCGGCCTCCGTGCTTGAATATTTGCAAGACGGGACACGCGGTAAACACGCGGAAACTCCGAAAGAGCTTAAAAATTCTTACAATTATATTATTGGTAATAATGCTCAGGCGCTTGAATCGATCAGCTTGCGCGCGAAGCAGCTTGGCTATAAGCCGATTATTGCCGGGACTGACATGTCCGGCACGCCTGAAGAAGCGGCCAGGAATAATGCCAAAAAAATTATTGCCGGAGTTTATGACGATTATGATGTAATATTATTCGGCGGAGAAACTACGCCAAGTTTGGCTTTTGAACGGGGCCTAGGAGGGCGCAACCAGCATTTTACGGCTGCGAGTATTGTACCATTGGAGTCTTTGGGCGGTGAATGGGTAATGGCCGGGATTGGAACGGATGGGGTTGATTATACCGAAAAAGCGGCCGGAGCCTTAATTGATAATAATACTTTGGAAAATTGCCGTAAGAAAAAATTAAATATAGAAAACTATTTGCACGATTTTGATACTTATCATTTGTTTCAAAAATTAGATAACAGTTTGATTGATACCGGTGGACATACCGGAACAAATGTGCGGGACGTGGTAGTGTATTTGCGAAAAAAATAATGAAAACAAGGAGGAATATACAATTATTATTTATGTTATTGGCGCTAGTCATGTCCGGCGCTTTTTTATTTTATAGTTTAATAAATAATTATGTTTTACCCTCTTTGGCAAATAATGATTTGCGAGTTCATTATTTCGATATTGGACAGGGGGACGCGAGTTTAATTCAAACACCGGGTGGTAAAAATATATTAATTGATGGCGGACCGGGAGAAAATATTATGCTTCCCTTGAGCCAAGCTTTGTCCTGGCATGACAACACGATTGATTTGATGATTTTAACGCATCCGCACGACGATCATGTTGCTGGTCTTATTCCGGTTTTAAAAAAATATCAAGTTCGGCAAATTTTGTACACCGGTGTAATTCATAATTCACCGTCGTATTTGGAATTTTTAAAAACTATCAAAAACAAGAATATTAGTTTAAAAATTATTGATAGGGCGCAAAAAATTAACTTGGATGAAGATTGTTTTTTGGAGATAGTTTATCCTAGGGAAAATTTAGCCGGGCAAACTGTCCTTAATTTAAATGATAGTTCAATCGTGGCGCGCCTAGTTTATGGGAACAATTCTTTTTTGTTTATGGGGGACGCTGAGGTTGAAGTAGAAGAAGAATTAATCGAATTAAATATAGATTTAAGCGCGGATATAATTCAGGTCGGGCATCATGGCTCCAATACTTCCAGCAGTTGGAAATTTATTGATTATGTTAAGCCAAAAATTGCAATAATATCGGCTGGTAAAGATAATAAATTTGGACATCCTAGTTTACGAGTGATTAGACGCTATGAAAGATTCGGTACTAAAATTTATCGGACAGATATTGATTCTGCTATAAGTTTTCGGGCTGATGGCAAAGAAATAATTTTACTTGATAAATAAAATAAATCCAGTTATAATACAGATAATTAATTAACAAATAAAATATATGGTAAAAAAAATATTAATTGTGGAAGATGATAAAATGATTAGTAATATGTATGAAATTAAATTAAAGCAAGAAGGTTTTGATGTTATTTTGGCCGAGAACGGTGCTAATGGTTTAGATTCGGCAATTAAGGAAAAGCCTGCTATAATCCTTTTGGATGTTATTATGCCTCAGATTGATGGCTTTATGGTGCTTTCGGAAATACGTTCTAATCCGGGGACAAAAGAAATACCGGTAGTAATGTTAACAAATCTTGGTACCAGCGAAGATCAAGAAAAGGGTAAAAAATTGGGCGCGACCGATTATTGGGTCAAAGCCTCTATGACACCGGCGCAAGTTAGCGAAAGAGTAAAAGAATTATTAAAATAAAATTTTTTATGAAAAATGAAAAAACTTTAGTTATTGTTAAACCGGATGGAGTGCAGCGTTCATTGATCGGTGAAATCATCAAACGTTATGAACGGCTTGGTCTTAAATTGGTCGGAATGAAAATGGTTCAGCCCGATGAAGATATGGCCACTAAGCATTATTATGAAATAGGAGGAGATGAATGGATTGAAGAAGTGGGTCGTAAGGCCAGAGCCTCTTATGAAAAACGAGGAGAAGAGTCGCCATATAAGGATAACAAGGAAAACGGCTGGGCTGTTTTGAAAGCCAATGCCAAGTATTTGTCAGCCGGTCCGGTTGTAGCTATGATCTGGGAAGGCGCCGGCGCGGTTGAGTTGGTTCGTAAGGTTGCAGGAGTTACCGCCCCCTTGTTGGCTGATGTTGGCACTATTCGCGGGGACTTAACTCTAGACTCCTTTGCTCTGGCCGATAAAGATTCTCGCAGTGTTCGTAATTTGATTCACGCTTCCGGTACAGTTGAGGAGGCAAATAAAGAGATAAGGATTTGGTTTGACGACAAAGAAGTGCTGAAATACACACATGTTCAGGAAAGGATTCTCTATGATGTGAATTTGGATGGAATTAAAGAGTAAAAAAACACCTATTGACAAATTTTTTGTTTTTGCTATTATAATTATATATGAATAAAGTTATCCGACAATTTAAGTTGGTTCCAAAATCCATTTTTAGTATTTGGACCGTCTTAATTATGTCTCGGGTGGCTGCCGATTAACATCTTGTAAAAGTTTACATAAGTTAAAAGGTCATCCGAAAATAAAAAGGATGATTTTTTTTGTTTTATTTAACCATTAACAAGGAGGAAGGTATGAAGTCAGGTTTGAGTACGCGACAAAAGATAGCTCTCAGTCAGCTAACTGAAAAGCAGATTGTTTTGAAAAAACGTTTGAAAAAAGTAGAAGTGACAAATGATGTTGAGAAAATTAATAAGATTAATTATGATCTTAAAGTCGTTGAACAGTCACTTGATTCAGTTATTAGTTTGCTTTGTTCTTTTTAGTATTGATTTTTTTAAAAACGTAATATTATTGGTTTATTCGACCAGTAAAATTGATATCAGATCAACCAGTCTGGGAAAATTTTACATTTATTACGTTTCACATCAGAGAGCAGAGCAAACACCTATAAAAGCCCTGCTCTTTGATTCCATTTTTTAAAAGCAAATTGATATATTTTTATGAAAAGAATTATTAATAATATTATTATAATTATTAATGCCATTATTAATGGCGTTATTTGGCATACTTTGAAGACATAAATAAAGAAATTAATATAAATAAAACAAAAGACTGTCTTCAAAAGGACAGTTTTTAAAATCTATGATCTTTTAAAAAAAAGGAGGTAAAAATGATTGATGCAGATAGGGAAGTTTTAAGCGAAGAGAATTATGTTCGTGGGTTTGAGAAATTAGTTGAAGAAGACACAGAGGCTTGGGCAAACATGGTTGTAAACGATGAAATGACAATAAGTGGCAATAACCCTACGTTTGAGGTGTATTGTCATTTGTGCCATTTAGGGCAAAAAAGTAAATAAGTTACAAATTTAAAGCGGGATTTATCTTGGATAGAACCCGTTTTTTAAATTTTATGGTTGACAAAAATTTAATGTTCCGCTAGTATTAACTTATATGAAACAAGTAAACCGTCAAAATTTATTATTGAGTTTATTGCTCTTGTTACTACCGCGACGGGTAGCTTGTTTTGATATAGTGTAAATATAAATACATAATACAAAAGACAGGACTACCACATGGGTAGTTTTTTAATTTTGTCCTTTTATATCAAAAAAAACAAAAAAATAAAATTAATTTAAATTAAATGGAGGAATTTAATGACAAAAGAAAGAGAAAGAGAAAAGAAAAAAGATTGTTTATGTGAAGAATGCAAAAAATATTCTAATGGGGCAATTGGGAATGTTCATCTTTGTCGAATTTGTGCCGGTAAAAAACTTCTCAAAGAGGCACGTTCACAAAGAAAATCAATTGTGAATGGTTAGTAAATTAAAAGGCAGAAAAAGCAAAAAACTTTTTTCTGCCTTTATTTTTTTGTAATTTAAGGAAAAGTGTTGATTTTTTATTTGTTTATGTTATAATTGTCCATAAGAGACATTAGAAGTGATTTTTTTAAAGGAAAATATTACTTGTGGTGTTTTGGTCACAAAATAAGTCTAAAAACCACATTAGGGAAAACAAGAATCGCCCCGGTTAAAACTGGGGCGATTTTTTTTGACATTTAAGCTAAAAGCAGTTAAAATAATGATGTAAACCTTAGCCATTTTTTTATTTATGAGCAAGAAAAATAAAGTAGAGAAAAATAAACAAGTTAGCCAAATTGCACAGGACGAGGAGACGGTTTTGGCTTTTTGGAATAAGGCCGAGATTTTTAAAAAATCAGTTGAAAAACCTGCTCAAAACGGGGACTATGTTTTTTATGATGGGCCACCGTTTGCAACCGGTTTACCGCATTATGGACATATTGTTGCCAGTGTTATCAAGGACACGGTTCCGCGGTTTTGGACGATGAAGGGGTATAGGGTTGAGCGGAAATGGGGCTGGGATTGTCATGGTTTGCCGATTGAAAATATTGTTGAAAAAGAAATGGGCACCAAAAGCAAGAAAGATATTGAAAAAATTGGCGTAGATAAATTTAACGAACTTTGTCGCTCAAAAGTGTTGGCTTATGTTGATGATTGGAAGAAAATTATTGCGAAATTAGGGCGTTGGGCTGACATGGAAAATGACTACAAAACAATGGATCTTGATTTTATGGAATCAGTTTGGCATGTTTTCAAAACAATGTATGAGCGTGATTTGATTTATAAAGGCTACCGCTCAATGCATATTTGTCCGCGTTGCGAAACTACCCTGTCCCAATCAGAAGTGGCTGAAGGGTATCGGGACATAAAAGATTTATCAGTGATAGCGAAGTTTGAATTAATAGATGAGCCAGGTACTTTTGTTTTGGCTTGGACAACTACTCCTTGGACATTGATTGGTAATGTGGCTTTGGCGGTTGGTGAGGGTATTAAGTATCAAGTATTAAGTATTAAGGGTGATGACAACAAATTTATTGTGGCAAAAGATAGAGTGGCGGAGGTTTTAAATAATAAAGATTTTAAAGTTATAAAAGAGATAGAGGGCAAAGAATTAGTAGGATTAAAATACAAATCATTGTTTAATTATTATTCTGAAGATAAAAGTTTAGAGAATAGAGAAAATGGTTGGAAAATTTATGCCGGTGATTTTGTTAGCACTGAAGAGGGAACCGGAGTTGTTCATATCGCTCCGGCTTTTGGAGATGACGATATGGCCTTAGGCAAAGAATATAATTTGCCTTTTGTGCAACACTTGACTATGGATGGTAATTTTAAAACAGAAGTAAAAGATTTTCCGGGATTAAATGTAAAACCAATTGATGATCACATGTCAACTGACATTGAGATTATTAAATATTTAGCGCATAACAATTTATTGTTTCACAAAGAAAAATACGAACACAGCTATCCGCATTGTTGGCGTTGTGATACTCCTTTGATTAATTATGCAACCAGTTCTTGGTTTGTAAATGTTTTAAAAATCAAAAAACAGATACTAAAAAATGCAGAAGATATTAATTGGTCGCCAAATCATATAAAAAACGGTCGCTGGGGCAAGTGGCTGGAAGGCGCTAGGGACTGGTCAATTTCTCGGCAAAGATTTTGGGCAAGCGTGATGCCGATTTGGGAATGCGAGGGGACTTGTGATAATCGGGTTGTTGTAGGGTCAGTGGCTGAGCTAGAAAAGCTAAGCGGTACAAAAGTTGCTGATTTACATAAGCATATTGTTGATGAAATTACCTTTAAATGTGATAAATGTGGCAAAACAATGAAACGTATTCCAGATGTGCTTGATACTTGGTTTGATTCTGGTTCAATGCCTTTTGCTCAGATGCATTATCCATTTGAAAACAAGGAAAAATTTGAAAATAATTTTCCAGCTGAATTTATTGCGGAGGGAACCGATCAAACCAGATGTTGGTTTTATTATATGCATGTTTTGGCTAGCGGAAGTAGAAATACCAAAGCTTTTAATAATGTAATTGTGAACGGGATTGTTTTGGCTGAAGATGGTAAAAAAATGTCCAAGCGTTTACAAAATTATCCTGATCCAATACTTGTATTTGATCGATATGGCGCTGACGCTCTGCGTTATTATTTACTCACTTCGCCGATAATGTTGGCGGATAATTTAAATTTTTCAGAGAAAGGAGTTAACGAAGCTTTACGTAAAGTTATAATGATGCTTAATAATGTACAGAGATTTTATAAATTATTTGCTGATAATAATATTAAAAATGAAGCTAAGAGCAAACATATTTTAGATAAATGGATTATTTATCGTCTTAAGCAATTAATTAAAACAGTAGGCGCGGAAATGAAAAACTATAATTTACCCAAAGCGAGTCGTCCAATTGTTGGTTTTATTGATGATTTGTCTACTTGGTACATTCGTCGTTCACGTGACCGCTTTAAAGGAGACGATAAAAAAGACAAGAAAAACGCTCTTAGTACGCTTGGCTTTGTTTTGCTTGAGCTATCAAAAGTAATGGCTCCATTTACTCCCTTTGTTGCTGAAAAAGTTTGGCAGAGTGTGAGCGGTTATGACTTTAAAGATAAAGATAAATCGGTTCATTTGGGAAAATGGCCGAAGGCGGGTGAGGTTGACAAAAAAGTAATCGAGGAAATGGCAGCCAGTCGAAAAATTGTTGAGTTGGCTTTAGCTGAGCGAGATAAAGCCGGAATTAAAGTGCGCCAGCCTCTGGCTGATATTAGCGTGGTTAGTCCCAAAACAGTAGCAATTAAAAACGCTTATATTGCTTTGATTAAAGACGAGGTAAATGTTAAAGCTGTCAAATTTAACGGAACGAGCGATGATGTTTCGGTTAAATTAAATACAGTATTAACCAAGGAGCTTGAGCAAGAAGGACTTAAGCGAGAATTGGTACGTACTATCAACGCTTTTAGAAAGAAAATGGGCTTAAGTCTTTTAGACCGAGTAAATATAATCTATGATACTAGCGAGGGATTAAAAACAGTTATAAATAAATTTGAAAAAGAAATCTTGAAAGAAACCCTGTCAATTAAATTTATTGAGAAAGACGAACCTGAAAATAAAAAAGTAAAAATAAATAATTTTGAAATAACTTTAAAACTGGAAAAAATTTAATTTTTTTAAATTTATATGAAAACGGTAAAAGCTTTATTATTATTTTCCGGTGGACTGGATTCAAGTTTGGCCGCAAAATTGCTTACTGAACAGGGCGTTGACACGACCGCGCTTTGTTTTGTCAGCAATTTTTTTAATGCGGAAAAAGCCAAAGAAATGGCTGAAAAATTAAATTTTAAATTGCGAATCGAGAATATTTCAGAAGACGAGCTTAATTTGGTAAAAAATCCGCCAAACGGATATGGCAAAAATATGAATCCTTGTATTGATTGTCATACGATGATGATAAAAAAAGCCGGTGAAATTGCTAAGGGCGAGGGTTTTGATTTTATCGCGACCGGTGAAGTTCTCGGACAGCGTCCTTTTTCGCAAAACCGGCAAGCGCTTATGCGAGTAGCCGAGTTGGCCGGAGTAGAAGTTTTGCGTCCCTTGTCTGCCAAAAACCTGGAAGAGACCGAAATTGAAAAGAAGGGTTTGGTTCGACGCGGACCGCTAAAGGCCATTAAAGGCAGGCAGAGAGAAGCGCAATTAGCGCTAGCGAAACGTTTTAAAATAAAAGATTTTCCTTCCCCTAGCGGTGGATGTATTTTAACTGACCAAAAGTACTCAGAACGATTTATGAAAATGCTGGATTATTGGCCTAAGTGCGGCGTCGATGATGTGTCTTTATTGTCCTTAGGACGAGTTTTTTGGTTGAACGATAAAAGTAACAATAAAATTTTATTAATTATTGGTCGCAATCATGAAGAAAATGAAGCATTAAAAAAATTAGCCAAAAAGGGTGACATTATGGTAGAATTAAAAGAGATTAATGGACCAACCGCTCTTATCAGAGGAGGATACGTTTTTGAATTAAAAAATAAAGAATTTGAATTGGATATTCCCGAAAAACTTAAGATGAGTGTATTAAATTTACCGGAAATAAAAGAAAGCAGCCAAATATTTAATATTGCGGCTAAAATGACCGGATATTATTCCCTTAAGGCGCGAAATAAAAAAGTTAAACTAATTTTTAAGATTATATAATATGAATATAGGTAATACTAACACACAAAACATTAAAGTTGACATAGTTAAAATTGTTGACGGTATATTTAAAGATGCGGTTGATGCTAACGCCAGTGATATTCATATTGAGCCGACCAGTACGGGGATGATGCTTCGTCATCGCGTTGATGGAGCGCTTAAGGTTGTCTCTCAAGGAGACAAAATTGTTAATGGCTATATTGTTGCTCGTATTAAAATAATGGCTGGCATCGAAACTACCGGAAAGCCTCGTCCACTAGAAGGTAATATTAAATTTACTTTGGGAGATAATTGGGTCGATTTACGTGTGTCTATTTTTCCGACCAATTATGGCGAGAGTGTAGTTATTCGTATTCTTGAGAGCAATAAATTTTTTGATGATTTTAGCGAGCTTGGATTTTTTGATGATCAAGTTAATATTTTAAATGAAGTCATTAAACGTCCTTATGGCTTAGTGCTTGTTACTGGTCCTAACGGCAGTGGTAAATCAACTACCTTGTTTACAATGTTAAATCGTTTGAATAAGCCGCAAAAAAGTTTGGTGACGTTAGAAGATCCAATTGAGCGTAAAATTGAAAGAGTGAGACAGACCAATATCGACCCGAATATTAATCTTACTTTTGCCAATGGTCTTAGATATCTTTTGCGCCAGGATCCGGATGTAATTATGGTCGGTGAAATTCGTGATAAAGAAACGGCGCAAATTGCCGTGCAGGCGGCTATTACCGGGCATTTGGTTTTGGCCACTATCCATACCAATAACGCGGCCGGTGCGATCGTGCGTTTGCTTAATATGGGAATAGAGCCTTTTTTGTTGTCATCGGCGCTCAAGTTTGTTTCCGCGCAAAGGTTAGCTCGGGTTAATTGTGAGGCTTGCAAAGAAACATATGAGCCGCCGAAGCAATTATTAGAGCGTTTGAACGCACCGCAGAGCATAAAGTTCTATCATTCTCTTGGCTGTGATAAATGTAATCAGGATGGCGTTTTCGGGCGGCAGGGCGTGCATGAAATATTAACAATAACCAAAACAATTAAAAATTTAATATTGGAAAAACCGACTGACGAACAAATCAATAAGGTTGCGATTAAAGAGGAGGATATGACAATGTTAAAACAGGCTGCCTTGCAAAAAGTTTATGAAGGAACAATAAGCATCGAAGAGGCGATTAGATTGGCGGAATAAGCTTCAATTAAAAATTAAAAATTAATAATTTTAGGTTTTAAAAATAATTTTTAATTCTTAATTTAATTCTTAATTTAATTCTTAATTTAAATAAATGGAAATTGGATTGATTATTTTAGGAGTAATAGTTGTGCTTGCCGGCATTACTATTACGATGTACAATTCTTTAATTCGTTTGAAAAATAGAGTTGAAGAAGCTTGGAGTGATATCGATGTTCAGCTTAAGCGCCGCTATGATCTTATTCCCAATTTGATTGAAACGGTAAAGGGTTATGCCAAGCACGAGAGCGGTACTTTGGAAAAAGTAACAAGCGCCCGGACCGCTGCCATGGCCGCGCAGGGTGAGGGGAACGCGAAGAAGCAGGCTGAAGCGGAAAATATGCTTTCGTCTACCCTTAAATCTATTTTTGCCCTCAGTGAAAATTACCCGAATCTTAAGGCAAACACAAATTTTCTTGAACTTCAAAAGGAACTTTCTGACACCGAAAACAAAATTCAGGCTAGCCGACGCTTTTATAACGGCAATGTTCGTGATTTTAATATCAAGCTGGAAGTATTTCCAACCAACATAATCGGCAATATGCTTGGCTTCAAATCACGCGATTATTTTGAGATTGAAGATGAGGCGGAGAGGGAGAATATTGAGGTTAAGTTTTAAATTGTATAATACGAATCCGCGAATGAATGCGAATGACACGAATTCTTGAATTATGTCTACTCTGTACACTCATTCTGACTTAAACAAACGGAAAACTTGGTTTTTGTTATCCGGTTTTTTTGTTTTTATTATGATTATTGCCTATGTTTTTTCTGAGGCTATGGGAAGCTCGGCAGTGCTTTATTTTGCCGTTGCTTTTAGTGTTATTTCCAGTTTTATCAGTTATTGGTATTCGGATAAAATTGTTTTGGCAATGTCTAGCGCAAAACAAATTAAGTTTGATGACAATAAAGAATTGTATCGATTGGTGGAAAATCTTTGCATTACGGCCGGCTTGCCTCTTCCCAAAATTTATATTATCAATGATACTGCTCCGAATGCTTTTGCGACCGGGCGAGACGCGGAGCATGCGGTTATAGCTGTGACCACCGGTTTGTTGCAGAAACTCGAACGCAGCGAACTGGAGGGAGTGATTGCGCACGAGCTTTCTCATATTGGGAATCGGGATATTCTTTTGGCTACAATCGTAACGGTGCTTGTGGGCGTGGTGGTTTTGATGGCAGATTGGTTTCGGCGTTGGACTTTTTGGGGCGGCGGACGGCGCCGCAGTGACAAAGGAAATCAACTTCAATTAATTATTATTATTTTAGCGCTAGTGTTGTCAATATTGGCACCGTTTTTTGCTTATATGATGCAATTTGCGATTTCGCGCAAACGGGAGTTTGCGGCGGATGCGGACGGAGCCTTATTAACACGCTACCCAGAAGGCTTGGCTCGGGCGCTTGAGAAGATTTCTGCCGACAAAGAACCCTTGGAAGCGGCCAATCGCGCTACTGCCCATCTTTATATTTCTTCCCCCTTTGAAGGAAAACGCGATAAGCGGGATAAAAAAAGTTTTTTTAAAAAAGCTTTCATGACTCATCCACCGGTAGTTGAAAGAGTGGCAAATTTAAGAGGGATGAAAGTTAATTAAAAGCTAAGATTTATTATATATGAAAAGATATTTAGGTATAGATTGGGGAGAAACACGAATTGGGCTCGCGAGCGGGGATTCGGAGAGTTTGATGGCTTTGCCGTATAAGACGGTAGCTTCTGTGGACGTGATTGAAGACATTATCAAAGTAGAAGAAATAGATGAAATCATAATTGGCGAACCCAAAAGAATGACTGGTGAGAATAATGATAATAAAAAATATTTAGATTTTGTCGCGCGACTTGAGTTCCAGTTTAAAATTCCGGTTCATATGATTGATGAAAGATTAACCAGTTTGGCCGCTGACAATTTAACTCAGCACGAGAAGCAAGGGGCGGACAGAGATAGTGTGGCTGCGATGTTGATTTTGCAAAGTTATTTTGATCAACAACAGCATGAATAAGACTTATTTTTTAAAGGGGATAATTTTAAATCGCCGTCCTTTGCGTGAGCGCGATAGTCAAGTTTTTGTTTATACGGATCGTTCTGGTTATCTGGATTTGGTAGTGCGCGGTACGCAGGATATAAAATCAAAATTAGCCGGTCATATTGAACCTTTTAATCAGATTGATATGATGGTGATCAAGGGTAAGAAGTGGGATTATTTGGGAGCTGTTACCGCCAAAAACGTATTTAAAAATTTAAAGAATAATTCCGATAAGCTTCTTTACTCCGGAGAACTGTTTCGTTATTTAATTCAGTTAATCAAGCCTGGAATTAGTGATGAATATATTTATAGTTTAATTTTAGAATATCTGGTTTTAGTTGATAATAAAAAATTAACAGTTTCGCCGGAATATTTATCACGTTTAGCGCTTCTAAAAATTATCTCTCATTTAGGACATCAGCCGATGTTAGGCGCCTGCGTACTTTGCGGTAAAAAAGGAATAAGCAAAAAAATAAGATTTAATCCGGAAAAAAATGGAATCATTTGCGCCTCTTGCTATGATTCAAGTTATTCTTTTGCAGTTTCATTGGAGACTGTAAACCAGTTAAAAGAAAATATCAAATTGTCATTGAGTAATATTATCAATATAAAAATCAATAAAAACATTGAGCAAGAAAGCACAAAAATAATAGATGCTTTTTATAAATATAATTTTTAGAGTTTTATCATTGACAGTTCAGATTATTTCAATTAATGTATCGTTTTATTTTTAAAAAATTTGAAAAAAATAGATAAATTGTGTTATACTGTTGACACAAGCAGAAAATGTTATTAATATGTAATATTATTATAAATATTATTTTATGCGTAAATACATATACAATATAGCTAATTTGATCAGAAAAATTGGGTTTGATTTAAATGAAAGAAATGATAAGCGCGTGATTGCGATGCAGAAAGAAATTTCTAAAATTGAAAAAATTGAATTTAAAATTGAGCAGTATCCTGACGGTTCATGGACGGCAGAATCAATAAATATTGATGGTATTATTACCGGAGGAAAAACTACCAAAAATATATCAGTGACCATAAAGGACGCGGTTTTTACTTATTTTGAAATACCGTCTTATCTTTGTGCTGATGTATTATTAAAAGGGGATAATGAGCCAGTCACATTAACTCAAAGCGTATATGCCTAGTCGAAGTTTTTCAGGAGTTACGCAAGCTCAATGGGAGAGAGCTTGTTTTAAATTAGGCTTAAGTGTAGATAAAAAGTCGGGAAAAGGAAGTCATATTCTTGTAAAACATCCAAGTACGAATCATAAATATACAATTCAGAAAAATTTACATAAATTTATAAATATAAAGATATTTAAGAAATTGCTTGAATGGGGTTTTGACGAAGAAAGTATTTGGAATGCGTTAAATTAAATATAATCTTTAATCTATTATTTAATATTTATACCTTTTTCCCCTGGATTCCCTTTCCTCGTGGAGTTTATCCCCTTGAAGAAGGGGGCTCGCCGGGAATGACAAGGAAAAAAATTATAAATTAAAATATATTATGTTAAGAACAAATACATGTGGAGAGCTGAAAAAAGCTGACATAAAAAAAGAAATTACTTTATGTGGTTGGGTGCATCGACGCCGCGACCATGGTGGGATTATTTTTATTGACCTTAGAGACCGTTATGGTCTGACGCAAATTAAGTTCGATCCGGAAATAAACAAAGAAGCGCACAAAGAAGCCGACAGGCTTCGGAGTGAGTGGGTGATTAAAGTGACTGGCATAGTTGCGGCTAGGCCGGATGATATGATAAACAAAAAAATGACAACCGGTGAAATTGAAGTTGAAATAAATCAACTTGAGATTCTATCCGAAGCCAAAACCCCTCCTTTTGAGCTCGAAGAAGAAAAGAATATCGAGGTGAACGAACAGCTTCGTTTAAAATACCGTTATATTGATTTGCGACGAAAGGAATTACAGAATTTAATTAAGCTAAAAGCTAATTTTATCGATCATATTCGACAATACATGCGTAAGCGAGATTTTATGGAAGTGCCTACTCCGATTTTGGCAAATTCTTCGCCGGAAGGAGCACGCGATTTTTTGATTCCTTCTCGTTTGCATGAAGGAAAATTTTACGCTTTGCCTCAAGCGCCGCAACAGTTTAAACAATTATTAATGGTAGGCGGAGTGGATAAGTATTTTCAAATCGCGCCTTGCTTCCGTGATGAAGACACGCGTATGGATCGGCATTACGGCGAATTTTATCAGCTTGATATGGAAATGAGTTTTGTTGAGCAAGAAGATATTTTGAAAGAAATGGAACCGCTTATGATTGAATTAACTGAAAAATTTTCTGATAAAAAAATAATTAATTTGACTTCGGATAATCGTTTTGTACAGATCCCTTACCTTGAAGCAATGAATAAATATGGCACAGATAAACCGGATCTTCGTTTTGATTTAGAAATTGAGCCAATTACCGACATGGTTAAGAGTTGCGATTTTAAAGTTTTTGCCGATATGGCGAAAAAAGACGGACATGTCGTGCACGCGCTTAAGGTTGAAAAGGGTGGAAAGTTTACCCGGAAGATTATTGACGAGCTTACGGAGCTTGCGCAAAGCAAAGAAGCTAAAGGGTTGGCCTACATCATTGTTCACGCGGATAAATTACAGTCACCGATTGTTAAATTTTTAGGTGAAGAATTATCACAAAAAATTGTTGAGCGTGTTAAGGCTAAGTCGGGGGATATAGTTTTCTTTGGGGCAGACAAATGGCGCGTGGTTTGTGAGGCTCTTGGGGCAGTTCGAAGTAAGTGTGCTGATATTTTAGAATTCAAAGATCCCGATAAGGCGGCTTGGTGCTGGGTGGTGGATTTTCCAATGTTTGAGTATTCTGAGATTGAAGACGGTCGAATTGATTTTGGACATAATCCTTTCTCTATGCCTCAAGGTGGAATGAAGGTGCTTGAAACAGAAAAACCACTCGATATAAAAGCAAATCAGTTTGATTTAGTAATAAACGGTTTTGAGGCTTCGTCCGGAGCAATTCGAAATCATAATCCAAAAATAATGTACAAGGCTTTTGCAATCGCCGGTTACTCGCGCGAAGAAGTGGATCAACGCTTTGGTGCAATGATTAGCGCTTTTAAATACGGTGCTCCGCCTCATGGCGGCAATGCTCCGGGTTTGGATAGAATTTTGATGGCTTTGCTGGAGTTAAGCTCTATTCGTGATATTTATGCTTTTCCCAAGGATGGCTCCGGCAAGGACGTGATGATGGACTCTCCAGCGGAGATTGATGAGAAACAGCTTCGGGAGATTGGGATTAAGTTGACATAATATTAATTAAAAAATATAATTATAATATGATAATAGCAATAGACATTGATGATACTTTGGGTGATTTTAGCTCTGCTTTTATTAAGCACATCAAAAAAACCAAACATAAAGATGTTGAGATTCATGATTTAAAAGTAGGGGAATGGTGGAATGCTTGGGGTGGAACCAGAGAGAAGGCTAATGAAATAATTTATGAATTTTTGTATTCAGAAAATTCGATGCAAATGCGTACCCGAGTCGGAGCAGTACGCGCACTCAAAATTTTGAAACAAGCCAGACACACACTATATATAATCACCGGTCGGCCAGCCAAAGTACACGATCGCACCAAAAAATGGGTAAAAGATAATTTGCCTGATGTGTTTGAAGAAGTGTTTTGTACCGATTTTCATATTGTCAATCATGGCACCGAGAGTAAGGGTGCAATTGCCGAGCGCATTGGTGCTTCTGTCTTGATTGACGATTTTCCCGGTTATGCCCAAGAATGTCTGGATAAAGGCATGCGTGTGCTACTTTTTGAAAGTTTTTGGAATCATGGTTTTAAAGAGACGAAGGGGATTACTCGGGTAAATAATTGGGATGAGGCGCTGGAGCAATTAAAAATTAATTAATACTTCTATAAAAACCGATTATAGCAGGTTATAATCGGTTTTTTGTTTTTTTAAGCCGAAAATGGTATAATTGTGTATAATGATAAATTTTAAAATAGAAAAATTTGAAGGACCGCTTTCACTTTTATTGCGCTTAATTGAAAAAGAGGAATTAGATGTTACTCAAGTGAGTATGGCCAAGGTGGCAGACCAATATGTTGATTATATTCAGGCTAAGGGCAATATAAACCCGGAAGAAATGGTAGAATTTTTGGTAGTGGCATCGCGCTTGCTTTTGATGAAATCAAAAGCGCTTTTGCCGTATATTTATCCGGAGGAAGAGGAAGAGATTGAAGAGCTGGAACTGGCTTTGAAAATGTATCAGGAATTTATTGAGGCAAGCAAGGAGATACAAAAAATAATTGGCAAGCGTAAATTTATGTTTGCGCGTGAATTTAACCGTAAGGCAATTTTGGATAATACCAATGTTTTTGCTCCACCCAAAAAATTAAAAAAAGAAGAAATATCGGGAATTTTTGCTGAATTATTAGAACGAATTAGGCCGGTCGAGGAGGAATTGGAAGAAAAAACAATTGAAGAAAAGGTAACAATTGAAGAGAAAATTTTGCATGTTCAAAACATACTTCTTTCTCGAATCACAATCAGTTTTAATAAAATTCTCAATAAGGTTGGATCCAAAACCGAGATTGTAGTTAGTTTTTTGGCAATTTTGGAATTAATGCGTCAAAGAGAGGTGACCTTGGAGCAAGAAGAAATGTTTGGTGAAATTAGTATTAATCGAATCGGAGATTTATAAAATATTATTCGCATTATTCGAATTCGCTATATTCGTGTGCAATTCGTAGATTCGCATTATACTTTTATGTTAAAATCACAAATAGAATCATTATTGTTTATTTCGGCTAAACCGATGGCGGTAAAGCAGTTAGTTGATTTGACCAAGAAAAAAAGAAAAGATGTTATTGAGGCGGCTGATATTTTAGTGGAAGAGTCAAAAGACTCTAATTGCGGCACCGAAATAATTAAAAACTCCGGCAAGTATCAAATGGTAAGCGCTCCGGAAAATGCGAAATTAGTTCAGGCATTCATTAAGAACGAAACGACCGGCGAATTATCTCGTCCAAGCTTGGAGGCGCTTACTATTATTGCTTATCGTGGTCCGATTAGCAAGCTGGATTTAGACCGGATTCGCGGTGTGAACTGTTCTTTGATTGTACGTAATTTATTGATTCGAGGTTTGATTGAGGCCAAGACAGATAAAATTAAGAAAGAAACCTATTATACAGTTACCTTTGATTTTATTTGTTTTCTTGGTGTTGGTGCCGTTGAAGAATTGCCCGATTACGAACGTCTCCATAAAGATGATACAATCGATCGAATGTTAAACGGAGTCGAACAAATAAAGGAAAATAAATAGAAAATTAAAAATTAATACTCCCCCATGCAAAAACAATTAATAATTTTTATTAGTGTATCTTTGCTTTGTGTTTGTTTTTTTATATTTATATATACAGAAGGTTTAGGCGCAGAAGATGCCGGTCGTGTGTTAGGGGTGAATGAAACGTTTGAGCAAAATATTATTCGCTCCAAACTGTCTTTGTCCGACGTTCTTAGTCAAGAATTTTTACCGCCTTTAGTTAAACTTAAGGATAAAAAGATAATTCCACAAAAAAATAATGATAGTGTTGTTCCTGTGCTTCCCGTAACCGGTGCGATTGCGATAGATAATTCCAGTAATGAAATATTATTTGAGCAAAATGCGAATAAGGTTGCGCCGATTGCCAGTATTAGTAAATTAATGACAGCTTTGGTATTCTTGGATTTTGAGATGGATATGGAAAACAAGTATCAAGTTAAAAAGAGTGATTACCGTAATGGTGGACATCAATATGTCGCGGTTGGAGATGTTTTAAAAATAAAAGATTTGTTTTCTCTAAGCTTAATTGCTTCGGCTAATACTGCTACTATTGCTTTGGTTTCGGCCAGTGGTCACAGTTTAGAAGAATTTGTGGAGATGATGAATAAAAAAGCTAAAAGCCTTGGACTTGAAAACACCGGTTTCCGTGATCCAATCGGTTTTAGCGCCTATAATGTTTCGACTGCGCGTGAGCTGGCTGTTTTGATTAAAACAGCTAGTGAGCGAATCGAGATTAAAAATAGATTAGCTTCGAGTGAGTATGAATGTAAGACCGATAGCGGTAAAAAACGTTTTGCCAGCAATACTAATAAATTGTTAAGCTGGACTCTGTCTGATAATATTAATGTGATAGGGGGCAAAACCGGCTACACCGCGCTAGCAGGTAATTGCTTTGCTGGAAATTTCAATATTAACAACAAACATGACATAACAACGATAGTGCTTGGCGCTAAAACTGAGAACGAACGTTTCAAGCAGTCTCTCGCTCTGGCAAAATGGGTAAAAGCTTCTTATGAATGGATAAAAAATTAATATATTAATAATTTAAAAATCTATAATATGGCTAAAACTAAAATAATTATTGCTAATTGGAAGATGAAGCTTAGTATTGCGGAGTCGATTGAATTAGCTAAAAGCATGAATACCAGGTTTAAAGACTACAAAGAAGGGCGAGTGGTGATTTGCCCGGATTTTGTCACTATTTTGGAGGTAAAAAAAGTTTTGGCAAATAGTGATATAATTCTTGGGGCACAAGATACTTTTTGGGAAGAGCGCGGTTCTTATACAGGCGAAGTTTCACCTCTGACATTGATAGAGGCCGGTTGTGAATATGTGATACTTGGGCACAGCGAAAGGCGCAAATTTATGATGGAGAATTATGAGATTATTCATCGTGAAATTAATGCGGTTTTAAAAACAGACAAGTTGATCCCGGTAATTTGTATTGGTGAGAACTGGGAGGAGCGTAAGACAGATCGACGTGATTTTGTTTTGTATGATCAAATCCAACAAGCGCTTAATGGAATAAAAATTTCTGATCAACAAAAAATAATCGTTGCTTACGAGCCAATTTGGGCGATTGGTTCCGGTACTGCGATTGAGCCAAGTGAAGCCGAGTATGCGCACAAAGTAATACGCATTACTTTGACTGAAATATTTGGTGAAAAAATAGTGGATGAAAATTTTCAAATAGTTTATGGCGGCAGTATTAATGTCCAAGATGTTGGCTCCTTTGTTGATATGGAGGGGCTGGATGGAATTTTGGTGGGAGGAGCGAGTCTGGACGCGGAAGAGTTTTATAAAGTATGCCAAGCGATAACTAAATAAATAATTATAATATATGCTAGTTCATATCAAAGAAATTTTAGAACATTCACAAAAACATAATTATGCGGTTGGAGCCTTTAATATTCATAATATAGAATCGGTGCTTGGCGTTGCTAAAGCTGCGGTTAATTTGGGTTCGCCCGCGATTATTCAAGTATCAGAGGGAGCGATAGAATATATGGGGCTCAAGCCGATTACTCATATC
This sequence comes from Patescibacteria group bacterium, assembly GCA_034722035.1. Lineage (GTDB taxonomy): Bacteria > Patescibacteriota > Patescibacteriia > Patescibacteriales > UBA12075 > JAYENK01. Next base: position 26,479 of record JAYENK010000035.1, read on the forward strand.
GTGTCGACTGTAGCTAGAAACATTGCCACACAAGTCCCAATCGCTCTACATCTTGACCATGGTAAGAATCTTACCAATATCTTCGAGTGTATCCGAGCCGGGTTTTCTTCGGTTCATATCGATGCTTCCGATTTACCCTTGGATGAGAATATTAATGCCAGTAAGCACGTGGTTGAATTGGCGCACAAAAAGAACGTTTGGGTACAGGGTGAGGTGGGTGCGATTATTGGTGGACATGGAGATCTTAGTGGTAGATTGGACGATATTCCTTTGGCAAAATTTGAAGATGTGGTGGAATTTGTCAGAGAAACAAAGGTAGATACGATTGCGGCGGCGGTTGGTACGGCACACGGAGTGTATGATAATGAAGATGTCAAAATAGATTTGCTTAGGAAGATAATCAATACTTGCAAGATTCCTTTTGTGTTACATGGTGGCTCCGGAGTTGATAAAGAAATTATTAAAACAGCGATCAAGAATGGAGTTGATATTATTAATATTGGCAGTGATATAAAAATCGCTTTTACCGATACCCTTAGAAAATCAGTCAAGGATCAGCCCAAAGAAACCGATCCGCGCAAATTATTAAAACCTACAATCGAAGCTGTCACTAAAGTAGCTGAAAGGCAAATGAAGCTGTTTGGTTCAGCCGGGCAGATTTATAAAGAAAAAATAGAAACATAATAAAATAAAAAAATATGATGTTTAATATTGCGCCGCTAATTATAATTCTTTTGAGTTTGGGAGTAATTATTATTATTGTGTTGCGTAAATTTGCGATTTTGGCAAATTTGGATGTGGATTCGATTCCGGCTGAGCGTGAAGCAAAAATTAAAGAAAAAATTATTAGTTCGCGTTTAAAAAGAATTTATTTCAAGCACTTCAATCAATTGAGTCGTTTAATTACGCCAATTGGTAAATGGACAGGAGAGTTTTTGAAAGATTTGTATGCCAAGTTGCTTGAGCTTAGAGATAATTATAAAAAAGAAGAAGAGCAGGCTAGTGGCGAGGGGGTAGTTGACAAATTATTTTTGGACGCGGGTGAACTGATTAAGGAAGAAAAATGGGAGGAAGCGGAAAAAAAGTATATCGAGATTATCGAGATTGATTCAGTTAATATAAAAGCATTTAAGGAGCTTGGGCGGATGTATTATGAGCGTAAGGATTATAATGAGGCTAAACAAACAATTTTGCATGCGCTTAAGCTGGTGGGAAAAGAGTCTGTCTATGAACAGAGCAAGGATGAGAACGAGGAAAAAACAGAAGATAATAATTTAAGAATAGCTGAATTGTATTTTGATTTAACTTTGGTTAATAAGGCAGTGGAGCTATATGAAGAAGCAATTAAGTCAATTGATAATGCTCTTAGGCTGGGAAAAAATAATCCGCGCTACCTTGACACTAAAATAGAAATAAGTATAATAAATAAGAACAAAATAAGCGCTTTAAACGCTTTGGAAAAGCTAAAAAAAGTAAATCCGGAAAATCATAAATTAGCCGAATTTAAAGAACAGGTGGACAAATTGTAATAGTCTATTTAGCTCAGTTAGCTCAGTGGTAGAGCACTTCCATGGTAAAGAAGTGGTCTAGTGGTTTGAGCTAAGGCTAGCTAAGAAACCATAGGTAGTGACCATCTTCGGTTCAAAAGTGGTCGCGGGCTATGGACGTCATGGACATCAAGGACATCATTTTGTACAATATATACATGCCGAAATAGCTCAGTGGTAGAGCACTTCCATGGTGAGTCACTTGACTCTTGCCCCTTATAGAGGAAACTCTATATTGAATCCCGAATAACGGTCAAAGGCCAGGTATATGGCAGAGACCGTAGCGTCAATCATTATGATACGCTCGAGAGACTGACAAGGGAGGCTAAGTCCCGATAAAGGAATAAGCCTGATATACAGTCCAACCCCTATATACATACCATTTAAGTTAGGGTGTAAGTGAAGGAAGGGGTCCCGGGTTCAAGTCCCGGTTTCGGCTCAAAGAAAAAGTCTGCGGATAATACTGCAGGCTTTTTTGTATGGATATAAAAATACTAGTACAACAATTTTGTGATCATGCTACCTATATCAGGGGCTTGTCTCCCGGTACTATCTATCGATACAAGCAAGTCGTTCAGATTTTTTGTAATCGTACCAAGACTAGGCGCATATCTCAGGTAGAAAATGATAGAGTTAGGGATTTCTTCATTACCGGGAGAACAAAATACAAATGGAAACCCTCTACCTTTATCAGCTACCATAACACTCTTAATGTTTTCTTTACTTGGTGTATCAAGGAAAGTCACATGTCTGTTAACCCGATAGAGGATATAGAAGTTCCTAAACTAAACAAGTCCTTACCACCCAAGCTAACCAAGCAAGATGCAATGCGATTGCTTGAGGTAGCTTATAACTATCCATACCCCTATAGATTTCTTAGATATAGAAATCATGCAATATTTGCCACCTTTTTATTCGCCGGGCTGAGGCGGAAAGAATTATTGAATTTAAAGTTTGCTGATGTTGATCTGGAAAACTTAACATTATTTGTAAGACAAGGAAAAGGGGGAAAAGATAGGATTATTCCCATGAGCTATAGGCTAGCTGAAATTTTAAAAACTTATTTGCGTGAAAGGTTGAGACTTAAGAAGACATGTCCGGAGATTTTTACTTCACTAAACAGGGATATGGGTTTTAAAGAGATAGGACTAAAGCGCTTGATAGACAAAATGAAAGAAGCTTCTGGATTAAAATTTTCTAGCCATAAATTAAGGCATACCTTTGCTACTCTTATGCTTGAAGGGGGATGTGATATCTATTCATTGTCTAGAATGATGGGCCACTCAGATATTAAAACTACTACTATCTACTTGTCAGCTAGCGCAGAGCATTTGAGAGGACAAATTATTAAGCATCCACTAAATAATATATAAATTTTCATGCCCTTCACGTCTTTTATGTCTGTAGGTCGTGGGGGAATGGGGTGTTTTGTTTTTCCAACAAGCTTGTTGAGGCTATAGAGTGTGTTGAGCAGGATATTTATACTTATTTTACTCTAATGTTAGTAAAAATATTATTGTTTTTATAGCTTCTGTAAAATGCTAGAGTTTGTATGGGTTTTGTAGCTGTTTTGTAGTAGTTTTGTATAGTTTCGTAAGAGTTTTTTACAGTGTTTTATGTGCGAACTTAAGTTCGTATCATGGTTTTAAAAAAATTAGGTTTGACTATACCCAGTGTTCCTACTATAGTCCCAGAATGAGCTCGGGGGGATGAGGGTTTATATAGAGATGGCGTCCATGGCGTCCATGGCGTCTTGTTATACATTATTGATCGCTAAGCTTTGCTTGTCGGTCTTTTTTATTTTCTCAAACAACCGCAGGTCTATCCCCACGGTATGCGGATGCTGTTAGCTATCTCTAGTGAGCTTTAATTTTATTTTATAAAGGTTGAACTTTATTGGCTCATTAATTAACAGTTAACTTAAAGACTATATGACCAAACCAACAAGTACATATCGTGGTTCAAAGGAAACCTATAGACGAGTAGCGGCACAGATTGTTGACCGCTGGGGCGAAGAAGAGATTAGTAACTTCGACCCTTATTCAAACTGTATGACTTACGCACAATGGCTTAAGGCTGGATTCAAAGTCAGCAAAGGAGAAAAGGCACTCAAGTCTACTACAATTGTAGAGAAAACAGATGATAATGGTAACACAGTTGCCAAGTATCCTCGTACAGTTAACTTGTTTTATATCAAGCAAGTTGAGCCAGTTAGTAACTAGCTTGTCGCACATTAGTATTAACGTAGTAATTTACAGTTCTTAGCTAGGACTGTTTTTTATTACCTAAAAGATTTATGGATATAAAACCAATCATCGCTAGAATTGCATCCGACTGCGATTTGCGAACGCGGTTTAACCGCAACGTTCCTGGTCTCTTTGATGACTACGTGTTATCGGGACAAGGAGAACTGCAAACTCTCGAGGAGGCTAACAGGACTAATGTTTATAACTATTTTCTGGATGGAATGGATTTTATTTCTAACCAGATCAGAGTATGAATATAGGTCCGAGGGAGTTAGGTGAATGGATTGCCCGAGTGTTAATCGCTTGGGCTTTCCTTCACTTTATAATTAATCTAATTATTAATCATGTCTAAACAATTAAGTATCGCCACCGCCATAGTCGAAAAAGAGAAAGTCAGGCAAAAGAATTGTAAACATAAGTTCATTACAGTTCCGGCTTTCGACTTCGACGACGACGAGGTTTACTACTTCGGAGTTTGCCAGCGGTGCGGTCTAGAGACAGAATAAATTTATGGAAACAATTAACAAGATCCAAATTAATGGGTCAGTCAAGACGGACGCTGTAGGAAATATTTTAGAGCGTTCTACTTTGCTTAACATTCGGACTGACGATGTGCTTGAAGCTATTCAGCTTTTTAGTCAGTTGAAAAATAAGATGGATGGGCAAGCGAGTATTAACACAGAACCAGAACTGAAAAGGATTACAGCTAATGATATTTTTCCAGATAAGGAAGAAGAAACAAATGTTTGTCCGGAGTGCGGGAACAAGCTAGTCCAGAGAAGTGGCCGGAATGGTTTCTTCTATGGTTGTACTAGCTATCCAAATTGTAGATATACCAAGCAAGCTTAAACAAAATGCCGGGGTTGTTCAATGTGAATGACTCCGGTTTTTTTGTGTTTGGTGTTAGTTTAACTCAATTTGCACGGTAATATTACCTAACCCTTGACAAAACACCCTATTTTTAAGCGAGCTTTAGCGATTTAGACCTTGACTTTTAAGCCTAAAAAGTGGTAAATTAAAAGGGAATTAAAGCAATTTGCTTCTTTTTTATTTATAACTTTATTATTATAATTTATGGCTAAGAATAACAACAATAATTCTTTCGAGCAATCATTATTTAAAGCTGCAGACAGACTACGTAAAAATATTGATGCAGCAGAATATAAGCATATTGTGCTTGGCTTAATATTTCTCAAGTATATTTCAGATTCATTTGTTGAACATTATGACAAATTAAAAGAAGGCAAGGGCGAATATGAAGGAGCTGATCCAGAAGATAGAGACGAGTATAAGGCAGAGAATGTATTCTTCGTGCCGACTATTGCACGTTGGAGTTACTTGCATGCTCGAGCTAAACAACCAAATATTGGTACTGATCTTGATTCAGCAATGGAGGTGATAGAAAAAGAAAATTCAAACCTGAAAGGAATTTTGCCAAAAGTATATGCTCGTCAAAATTTAGATAAAGCTGCACTTGGTAGCTTAATCGATTTGATTGGTGATATTGCTCTTGGAGATGCAGCTTCTCGTTCTAAAGACTTGCTTGGTAGAGTGTATGAATATTTCTTGGGAGAGTTTGCCAATGCTGAAGGAAAGAAGGGTGGACAATTTTATACTCCAAAGTCAATCGTAAGACTGATGGTTGAAATGATTGAGCCATATAAAGGTAGGGTGTACGACCCAGCCTGTGGAAGTGGTGGGATGTTTGTAATGAGTGAGAAGTTTGTAAATGAACACAAGGGAAAGCTGGATGATATTTCAATCTATGGACAAGAATCAAACCAAACTACTTGGAAGTTATGTCGGATGAACTTAGCTATTCGCGGGATTGATGGTTCGCAAGTTGCTTGGAATGGCGAAGGCTCATTTTTAAGTGATGCTCATAAAGATTTGAAAGCAGATTATATTTTAGCAAACCCACCATTTAATGATAGTGATTGGTCAGGAGAGACTTTGAAGAACGATCCGCGCTGGCAGTTTGGCACACCTCCAACTGGCAACGCAAATTTTGCTTGGATGCAACACATGATTTATCATCTTTCACCTAAAGGCATTATGGCGCTGGTTTTGGCCAATGGCTCCTTGTCTTCCAATACTTCTAACGAGGGGAATATTCGTGAATCAATAGTAAGGGCTGATCTAGTGGATTGCATCGTGGCTTTACCAAAACAATTATTCTTTAATACTGGTATTCCTGCATGCCTTTGGTTTATATCTAGAAAACGAACAGGTAATGGAGATCGTAAAAGAACTGGCGAGATATTGTTTATTGATGCGAGCAATCTTGGCTATATGGCAGATCGTATTCATCGAGAGTTTGCGCAAGAAGACTTGAATAAGATAACCAGCACTTATCATGAGTGGCGGGAAAAGGATGGTAAATACGAGGATGTAAAAGGTTATTGTAAATCTGCAGAAATGAAAGAGGTTGAAAAATATAAGTTCATTTTAACGCCAGGGCGATATGTTGGAATTCCTGATGAAGAAGGTGATGGTATTCCGTTTGAAGAGAAGATGGTGGGTTTGACCGCGGAGCTTAAGGGGCAGATAGATGAAGAAGTTAAGCTGAATAAAGAAATAAAAAAGAGACTAAGTAAAGTTGGAATAAAAATTTAATTTATTATTCTAGTTAGATCGTTTGAAAAATCATGACTAAAAAAGTGAAAAAAATAATTTTTCCAAGATTGCGGACAATACTAAAAGCTAATGGCTGGAAACCAATTATAGCGACAATAAGTGCTTTTACTGTTTTGTATTTTACAAAATATTTATACGATTTTTGTTTATCAAATGAGTGGTCATGGAT
>JAYENK010000036.1:0-42314 GCA_034722035.1 Patescibacteria group bacterium
TTAATATCGATTTAGACAAAATTGATGGTTTTGTTTCTGGAGGTAATGCTGATTATACAATCAGCGTATGCTCAACAAATGGTTGCACAATGACAACTACAAATTCGATGACAATAAATCTAAATACTGAATTAACTATTTCAAACATAGAAACAAACAATGTCACAAGCGAAGCGTTTACTGTAGAATGGCAAACCAATGGTAGTTATGATTGCACAATGATATACAGCACTAAAGACGGGAATTTGGACGATGACTTTCTTGTTTCGACGAGAGATGCTGATGATTACATCTGGGGTTCTAATTTTCCTAAATCAAACAACAACGGAATTTGTAATTATGCAATTGAAATTAAAAATCAAGGCGACAATTCAAAATATTTTAACGGTGCTAAGGGTTATTATAATTTAATTTGTTATGATCAAAATAGAAATAAAGTAACTTCATCTGTTTATTCTTTTGATATTCCTGTGGGCAGCGAAGCAGATAATTACCCAGGTTTCAACCTGACAACAGATAAAGTTTCTTATTCTATTGATGAAACTGTTCAATTAGAGCTTGAAAAAGTAAATACCAGTATAAACGCATATTATGTTGATGTATTTGCGAGCAAGCAATTAACACGGGGCGTAAGTGAAGTTTTTTTGATTGAGTCAGATGTGTTGGTTTCTGGCGGAAGCAAAACAGTTAATATCGATTTAGACAAAATTGATGGTTTTGTTTCTGGAGGTAATGCTGATTATACAATCAGCGTATGCTCAACAAATGGTTGCACAATGACAACTACAAATTCGATGACAATAAATCTAAATACCAATAATGATTCAGGCGATGAAGACGAAGAAGATGATTCTACTTCAGACATTACCGAAACCAATCAATTAGTTCTACAACTCCAAAGACAAATATCGACTTTAGAAAAACAAGTAATTGAATTAGAAAAAAAATTAACTCAATTAGATCAAAAATTTGCAGATAAATTTGCAGGCACTATGTTTTTAGACGTAGAAAACCACGGACGGCTATGGTATGTAGACCCTACTTCTAAAAACAGATTTTATTTTGAAAACGGTGAAGCAGCATTAAGTATCGGCTCTAAATTAGCAACCGGTATTACATACGAAGATATTCAGAAAATTCCAGTAGGCATTCCAGATAAACTATATAATTTAAAAGACAGCGATAATGACGGATTACCAGACAGATTAGAGTCTGCATTAGGTTCTAATCCAAATAATAGTGACTCAGACGGCGACGATTTTAACGATAAACAAGAACTAGAAAACGGATACAATCCAGTTATTGACCAAAAATATAATTATGATCAAAGTTTAGCTGAAAGACTAGAAGGAAAAATGCTACTTCAAGTATTGGGACCAAACTCTCACGGAGAAATTTGGTATATTAAAGACGGTCAAAGATGGTATGGTGGTACAGAAGATAGTATGTATGAAATTATGAAAACTAGAAGTCTAGGAGCGACACCAGATAATATTAGAAAAATAGCAGTTGGCGAAGTAGAAGGCATTGAATAGATAGGAGTTTTGAGCTTCGGGAATTCACCCCTTTAATTCCCCTCTTCCCGAAGCCCAAAACAAAAAAATCAAATTTTCTTTTCTGATAGAAAAGAATAAGCGCAATTACAAAGAGATAAAAAATTTACTCTGCGGATTTGCTTTCAACATTTAATCGGTTTAAATATATCTTAATCTATATTATAATATAGATTAAATTAACAAGTTCAATTAAAGCAAAGTCCTTGCCACGTTGCGCTCTCCTCCCTTTATAATTAAAAGGAGGTCGTCGGGTCGTACAACAACGCAATAAGCGGAAAATGCCTCGGCTCGGCATTTTCGCAACTTTGTCTGCACTTCGTTCAGACAAAGTTCGCTTATTGGTATTCATTGTACGAAATAAATTTTTTATCTTAGTGGAATTTAAATATTTAAGTGTTTTGAATACGACGAAAATTAGATTTTTTTATTTATTTAAAAGGGGGAATATTGTGTTTTCTCCGCTCCGCTACGAAAACGATTTAATTTATTATCATTTATAACACACAAAACATATTTTTTCATAAAAAGTTTGTATATATCTATTGACACAATATATACAAACTGCTATACTTTGTATATATCTATAAAAACATGTAAACAAACTATGGACTCTATCAAAATTGGCTCTAATATAAAACAAAAACAAGGCTTTGAAGCATTTATTCCCAGCCCCTTCCCACCAAAAGAAGGTTTTAATTTTGATCCAAAAATTTTAAAAAAAGACAATGAAGCCACGCGTTTGCTCGGCAAACTTGACGGTATAACTAAACTTTTACCTGATGCTGATTTTTTCCTTCTGATGTATTTAAGAAAAGACGCGGCTTCTTCAAGTCAAATTGAGGGAACAAGAGCAACAATGATTGACGCAATTGAAGCTGACGTAAAAATAAAATCAAATATTCCAGAGGATGTTGATGATATTTTACATTATATACAAGCACTTAATTACGGAATCAGGAGAGTCGAAACAGATAATTTTCCTATAGCACTTAGATTTATAAGAGAACTGCATAAACAGCTTATGCATAAAGCACGCGCTACCCATTTTTCCGATCCCGACGAATTTCGCAAAACCCAAAACTGGATTGGCGGCACCCGACCAGACAACGCTCGCTTTGTTCCTCCGCCGGTTGATGATATGCGGCAGGCGCTTAATGATTTGAAAAATTTCATCCATTCGGACGACGCACTGCCAACTGTAATTAAAGCCGGACTTGTGCACGCTCAATTTGAAACTATTCATCCATTTTTAGACGGCAACGGCAGAACAGGCAGAATACTCATTACTTTTTATCTTTGGAAAGAAGGTTATTTGGAAAAACCAGTTTTATTTTTGTCATCTTTTTTTAAAAAGCACCAAAAATTATATTATGAAAAATTATTCGGCTACCACAACGGAAATGTTAACGACTGGATTGACTTTTTCCTTGAAGGTGTAATTGAAATCGCTAATGAAGCTATTGGTATTGTCGATAAAATAACTATATTGCGCGATAAAAACACATTAAAAATTCAAAAATTAGGAAAACGCGCTTCAGAAAGCGCTAATTTGGTTTTACCCAAACTTTACGGTCAACCTATAGTAAATATTAACGTCATTCAAAAATGGACAGGATTCACCCGTGCTGGTGCACAAACCGTTGTTAATAGATTTATTAAAATGGGTATTTTGTTACCTAAAAACAAAGACATAAAATACGGACAATCATATATATACAAAGAATACATTGAAATTTTCAACAGTAACGAACAATAATGAGTTTTAGGCAAAAGGAATTCCTGTCTGCCGACAGGCAGGCACCCCTTTAATTCCCTCTTCCATTTTTCAAAACAAAAAAATCAAAAATAAGAAATGATAAAAGCCCCATATTTTGCTCCACTCCGTTCCGCAAAACATCGCATATACTAAACGTTGTGCGAAATTGTTTGCTACATTTATTTAATAATTTTTTATGATCGATTTACAAAAATTTCAAAAACCAAGATATAAAAATTAGTATTAATTCGGGTCCGGTTATTATTGGTGAAGAATGTTGGTTTAAAAGTAGAATTAAAAGATGGATTTAAGTCGTATACACAATAATAAAAAGCCATATATTATGGCTTTTTATTTATTTTAAACTTGTATTGCTATTGCAGGATACCGGAGAATTGGGCTTTTATTGCTTCGGTGGTTTTTGCGTCCTTTACTACCGTTAAAAGACGATTGATCGCCTTTAGGGCATTGTCGTTCTGGCCGGTTTTTTGGTATAAAACAGCTAAAGAATAAAGCGCGTTGGCATGATTGGGATTAGCCGCGACAATTGAAAGAAATAATTGCTCGGCTGCGTCCATGTCGGCGTTCTTTGCCACCACATTACCGGTCGCTTGATCCGGACTGACACTCAGCGGTCTTTCCGGCGTACTTGTACCCTGATTGACGTCCGGCTTTAAATCGTTTTTGGAAATTTCCGCAAAATCATCTTGAGCGATGTTTGGTTGAGACACTCCCCGGTTAAAATACAAACGTCCCAGCTCAAAGCGATAATCAAGATTATTTCTTGATACAAGATTTGCCCGCTTTAATTGTTCGATCGCATCATCATTTTCTCCCAGTTTTTCGTGAGCGATGGCTTTACCGTAATATGCGGCAGCCAAATCTCCCTTTAATTTAATTGAATCATCATATTTTTTTACAGCTTCACCAATATAATATTTTTGCTCTTCAGTATCGGTTTCCGCGTTAGCTCGGGCCATATTTATAAGAGCCATCCGTAAATCCGGGACCGGATTCTTCGGGTCAAGTGTTTTTACCTTTGCATATAATTGCTCCGACCATTCCAGCGCTCCTCTAGTATAAAAAGAAGCATTTTCATAAATCAAAGCTAAGGCTTCATTGTTGCCGGCCCTATTTTCAGAAAGATTAACCGCTTTTTTGCCGTTTTCAATCGCCTGGCTCAAGTTAGCGCCGATTTCAGTCTGGTCTTTACCCGCCAGAGCGCCTTGATTGGCAATTGCCATATAATTGTTAGCCAAATTTAAATAATATGCATCCTGATAGGGCGCTAATTCAACCGCTTTTTCCAGTTTTTCAATTTTTTCTTCTGATTTCGGCGCTACTATTGCTTGTTTGGCATAAACATCAGCCAAATACATTTTTAAACCCATAGTGAACATAATCACTACACCGGCGCTTACGCACAAAAATATTGCGGCCAATGCCAACGCGTATTTAGGCGAGGCTCTAAAAGACAAATTAAGAATGGCAAAGCGGTCTTGCTGTAAAACCAGACTAACCGAAATGCCTAAAATAAAGATAATAGCTGTCATTAATATCACACTATTATTTACAGCAAAAAGAAGGGAAAAAAGTAAAAATGAAATCATACTTGCAAAAAGCGCCAGTAAAATGGAATGGACTTCTGATTTTTTTGTTTTTATTAAAGCCAAAAACGTTACTGAGAATGAGATTAACACTAAAATAATTACGCTAACAGTACCGAGAATGCCAACCGTTGCCAAAAACTCAAACAAGGCACCAGAAGCCGAATCAAAACGAACATTCCACAAAACAGAATCATTAAAATCACCTGATTTAAATTTACTGAAATTATAATAGAAAGTAGACGGACCAGAACCAAACAAAGGATTGTCTTTAAGGGCGTCTTTGGCAATATCCCAAGAGGCACCGCGTGAGAGGCTTACTTCTGATGGAAGTTGTAAATTGATAAAATTAAAATTACCAAGCACCAAGAAAATAATCAAAGCCAAAAATACACCCAAAGGAATAATTAAATTATTGCTGCTGATTTTAATGATTTTTGACAAGAAAAACATTAGAACAATCACCATGCCGACTATGCTGATTGGCCAAAAAGTAAAACCACTAAGCAACATTAATACTGCCAAAGAAGCTAAAACACCAATTCCGATAAACACTTTCAAAACAAGCGCTAAAGGCGATTTCATTTTTGGCGATATGGACTTGATTTGCGTGGCTGCCACCACTAAAATTGGTAAAATTGATACAATATATATAGCAAGTCCGGACACTGAACCAATCGGATTAAAAGACCTGGCTGCAACTAAATCAAAAGGAATAATATAAATTTGCATCAATTGCAACAAGGAGTACACTACCAATAAAATTGAAGAAAAAACAAAAGCCCAAAAAACACTTTTGACGCGCTTTAGGTTTAAATTATTTACCACTAAATAATAAAATAAAACAAAAATAAATACAGCAGCAAAACCTTTTGCACTACTACCATAAGAGCCAATCAAAGAATCCTTAACGCTGATTGAAAGAATAGTGGAGATACCAAATAAAACCAAAGTGGTGATAATCGGAATATCAAGTGGTGTTCTTTTTAAATTGAGCTCACCAAGAATCACTCCTTTCGTTACCCAAGCAACTACCCCCACTAATACCAAAAAGTAAAGCAAAATCATTTTTTCAAAGCCAAGTCCTTGGGCGACCAAACCGGTAAAAAATATCGGGCAGAGAAAAAAGATCAACGCGATTACTCCGGAAATAATAAAATCTAAACCCGAAGATGATTTACTGCTTAGAGCAGGCACCTTCTTGGAAGATTCTTCATTTGTTTTTGCTTCTGTCATATAATTTTTTAAAAATTATTTTTTAATATTAATAAAAAACTTTTTCTTGTTTTTGTCAAGAAAAAAATCTATCCACAAATCATCTTTAATATAATAATATACTAGCAAAATTTTAAATAATAGTCCAACTCTTTAACATTAATATTTATCTTATAAAAACAACAAAAATCATGCAATTTGTATTGCGCGATTTTTCTTGAATATTTTTATTCTATTTTATTTTAAGCAAAACTTGTCCTGATGTGTTCCGACCTGTGGCAATTTTATTTTCATCCGTTTCTTGCCACTCTGGATTTTTAATCGATACTTCATATAGTTGCAAGTGCGCGTCAAATTTTTCTCCACTTAAATTAAATGTCAAATCAGCCGGATTTTCTATTTCAATATAATTATCAAAATTTCTTCCGTTTGCTTCTTCGCTTTTGAATTTTTCTAAAATTTGCGTGAATTCTTCATTTAAAGAAAAAATTTCCATAATATAATTCTCTTCGTTCTCGGCTATTTTATCCATTTCACCATAATAAATAATTAGTTGTTCGTTCTTGGAATCAAGCGCGGCCTGATAAGTTTTCTTATAATCCATTTTTGTCCTATCATCAAAGAACACAAGATTAAAGTCGGATTTAAGGTTCATATAATAATCATAGCCGGAAACCCGAACGCTATCCCCCACTCTTTTATCGTGGACCAAATTATATGTGAAAACTCTAGGCACGTATTGAGTATTTTCTTTATTAAAATACCTTTGTACTTTAATTTGCGTAGTGAGATCGTTTATAATCGACCAATGCCGTATTTCCCGGTATTTTCTTTTCTCTATCCGCTCTATCATTTCTTTTCTGCGCTCATCATCAATATCTTCACGTATTTCAATATTGGCAAGCTCCTGTTCTTTTTGTTTGATAAAATTAATCTTATTTTGTCTTTTTATTTCAGCAATTTCTTCGGCAAAAAAATCATTCAAGGTATCACAGCCATGAAAAGCACATAAGTACTCGATTGCTCCATAAATCTGTCCACTCAGTTTAGCCGGAATATCATTATATTTTTCGAGCGGAACTATTTTATTTTCATTTAACATTTTTGCTTCCTCTAGGTATATTTTTAGCTTTGCTTGTTGCCGCTTTTCCGGCAAAATATAGACTGACCACGGACCGATTGAAATAATTATTATCATCGAAACCAGAGAATAAAAAATCGTTCCTAAATATTTTTTCTTAGAAACTATAAAATAAACAGAAAGCGAAAACAACCAAAGACCAAAAGCAACAACCAAATAACGATTAATCGTCAGATCATATTGATTTATGCGCAAAAAAATCGCATAAAAAAGCATGAAAGTTTGCAATAACACTGCAAAAGGAAAAATTTTTCTAAATATTTCCGCTATTTTTAATTTTTCCGTAAAAATATAGGAAACAAAATAAACCAGGTAACCAAAAAAAGAAAAAAGAATCACCATCCAGGCCACTTCGCCTTGAGGCCAATTGGAAAAATTAATCAGCACTTTAATCGTATAGGAATAAAGGATTAAAAAATAGATCGTAATTGCCGGCAGGCCGATATAATTTATCAAAAAAGAATAAAATTTGTTATTTTGAATTTTTTCTTCCTTGTTAACTTCGATTGAGGGCAAATTGATTAGGAAAAATATCGGTGCAAACAAGGCTAGGGCAAAAGATGTCCAGCGCGCAAACATGTTTCCTTGGTCAAATATTTCATTCAAATCAAACAAAGTAAATACAGAGCTAAGCGCGATAAAACCAAGAATCATCGTGGCAAGCCCGGCAATCATTGCCATTAATGTCTTAATCAGCAGATTATAAGAAAATACATATAGCCTGCGCTGTGAGATGTTTTTGCGGATTAAACTCAATATAAAAGGTGCGAAAAAAACAAAGGCGATTATTGCCACAATTGTCATAATAATATAAACAATTATTTCAGTATATGGATCTTGAAACAAATTTTCCTCAAAAGAAAAATAATACAGGCAAGCAAGTATTATGGTCGCTATCTGACTAAAGCATTTTTTTATTTGTGGTAGAGCCAAAGATTCGCCCAGAAGATAAACACCAATTGAAAAAAAGAAAAAAATCGACAAAGTAAGAATTCCTTTGTCGATTAAATTCTCTGTATTATAGCTAATTTTTTCGTCCAAACCAATTCTGATCAATAAAAGAGTGAACGCGGACAAAGAAAACAACATTGAAAGCGGTAGCCTGGCAAAAACATCTTTTAACAATCGCTTAAAATTATTAAATCTAATAATTTTTAGCATATTAAAAAACAAGATTAATTAATTTATTTTGAATTTTTAAAACCAGCTCTTTTTGCACATTAAAAATTTTATCCAATATTTTTCTTGTTATAGCAGCTTTGTTGGGTTTTTTTGCCGGCTTGTTTTCTGAAAGCTCCTTTAACTCCCTGCTCGCTTGCGTCTGTTTTTGCTCAAAAACGCCGGCCACGCGTCCATCCAGGTCTTTTTCCTTAATAACTATTGCCTGCTGATTGTTTTTTTGTAATTTTTCTTGATTATCAATGATGTATGAAGCAAAAATATTTTTACCGGGTTTCGGTTTTATCACTAAATCTTTCTCAATCGGATAACACAATAATTTATCATCCAGTATTTTGCAATAAGCTTTTTCTATAGAATTTAAAATTAAAGCGTCACTTTTTACTACTAGTTTTTTTGCCAACAACGGATTAAAATAAACTATACTTACGCTTAGCACCATTGCTAAAATAATTGCGCTTGCAACAACTACTATTGGTGAAAATTTAAATTTTATAATACTTTTTTTGTCCTTATCATCAAGAAATATATCGATGTGAGCATGTGGATTAATTTCTTGATTTAAGTAATCGCTTGCTTTACTTTTTTCAAAATTATTTTTATGTTTTTGGAAATGTTTTTTCCAAAGAAAAGCCGAAAAATCGTCAAAATCTTTGTGCTTTTCACTTTCTATTTTGTTTAAAATATTTTTAAAACTGTTATTGGAGCGTTTTTTATTGTTTATTTTCGCACTAAAAATGCCCGGATTAATTTCCGGAGTATTGGTTTTTTGCCAAAATAAATTTTTCAAAAAATCTTCAAATTGAGTTTTTTCTTGTTTTTTCATATAGCATGGAAGTTGATAAGTATTTAAATTATAACATATTTTAAAAACTATTGCATTTTTTAAATTAATATGTTATTTTAGATTAGTAATTAAATTTGTAATAAATATATATGCAAAAAGATATACATCCAAAATATAATAATAAAGTAAAGGTTAGCTGTGATTGCGGTAATACTTTTACGACCGGTTCAACTGCCAAAGAGCTTAAAACAGAGCTTTGTAGCGAGTGTCACCCATTTTTTACCGGTAAGCAAAAGCTGGTAGATACTGCTCGAAGAGTAGAAAAATTCCAAACCAAAGCAAAAAAAACCGATTCAGAGTCAAAACTACGAAAAGGTAAAACAGCCAAAAGAGCCAAAAAAGCTGAAAATAGAAAAAAACGAGAGGTTGTGGTTAGGGTGCAAAATCTGGATGATTTAAAAATTGAGGCTAAGGTCAAGAAAAATAATAAAGCAAAGAAAAGCAAAAAGACAAAAAAATAATTTAGCATAAAACGCATTACATGTGATATAATAATTACAGTAGTGCGTTTTTATATAGTCTATTTGCAGGAATGACAAAAAAGAGAAAAATATTTAATTATATGTACGAAGAAATACTGGAAAAATTTAATAATTTGGAAAAACAGTTATCTGATCAATCTGTAATCTCAGATATTAATAAATTGACTCAAGTATCGAAAGAGCACGCCGACTTAAAAGAGGTGGCGAGTTTTATTAATGCTCTAAATAAAACAATTAAAGACGAAGCGGAAAATAAAGAAATTTTATCAAGCTCGGATGATGCCGAGCTAAAAGAAATGGCAAAAAATGAAATTGAGGCATTAGAGCTTGAACAAACAAAGCTGAAGAAAAAAATTGACTTGGAATTAAACCCAAAAGATCCAAACGATAAAAAAGATGTAATCATTGAAATTCGGGCCGGAACCGGCGGCGATGAGTCTGCCTTATTCGCGGCTAATCTTTTCCGGATGTATTCGCGCTATGCGGAAGAAAGTAAATGGAAAATTAATATCTTAGACTCCAATCAAATTGGAATTGGCGGTTTTAAAGAAATAATTTTTGAAATTAAAGGCAAAAATGCATATAAATCTTTTAAATATGAGGCTGGAACTCACCGCGTTCAACGCGTTCCAGAAACCGAAAAACAAGGCCGAGTTCATACTTCAGCGGCGACAGTAGCGGTTTTACCGAACGCGAAAGACACTGACATCGAAATAAATGAAAGTGATTTGCGAATAGATATTTATTCCGCTTCAGGTCCGGGTGGGCAAAGCGTAAATACTTCAAATTCGGCTGTAAGAATTACTCATGTGCCTACCGGAGCGATAGCACAATGTCAGGACCAGAAATCACAACAGCAAAATAAAGTCAAAGCAATGCAGGTTCTTCGCTCTAGGGTTTTACAAAAAATTGAAGAAAAGAAGCACAAGGAAGAGGCAACTGAACGCAAATCTCAGGTTGGCTCGGGTGACCGGAGTGAAAAAATTCGCACTTACAATTTCCCTCAAGATCGCATTACCGATCATAGAATAAAAAAATCCTGGAACAATATGAATACAATTTTAGACGGCAATCTTCGCAAAATCATTCAAGCCTTGCAAACAGAATTATGACAATTCATCAAATACTGCTAAAAACTGTTAAAAAATTAAAGAAAAATAACATTAAAAATCCGCATCTCGAGGCGGAGCTTTTATTATCGGCAATTTTAAAAAAACCAAGAGAATATATTTTGTCACACCCGGATTACAAATTGAATTGTTTACAAATTATAAATTACAAATTAAAAATTACCCGCCGAATAGGCGGTTCTCCCCTCGCCTACCTAACACGTTCAAAAGGATTTTATGGACGAAATTTTTATGTGAATAAAAATGTTTTAATTCCAAGACCGGAAACAGAAATGATGATTGATGAGGCCTTGAAATTAAAAGAAGAGAAAATATTTATTGATATTGGTACCGGCAGCGGCTGCATTATTATTTCTTTAATCAAAGAATTGCAAAAAAGGAATGTATTTATAAATAACTATAAATTTTACGCAAGCGATGTATCAAAAAATGCTCTTATAATAGCCAAAAAAAATGCAAAAATATATAAAGTAGATAATTTGATTAAATTTTATCAAAGTAACTTACTAGATTCAATAATAAATAAATTCAAAAATATAAATTCACAAATTATTATCTGTGCTAATCTGCCTTATTTAACGCTAGAGCAAATCAAAAACTCCCCCAGCATCCAAAAAGAACCAAAACTAGCCCTAAAAGCTGGTTCTGATGGCTTAAAATACTATCGTAAACTATTGCCACAAGTGGCAAAATTAAAAATGAAAAATGAAAAATTAAGAATTATTATTTATTTAGAGATTGATGATATTCAAAAAAATTCTATCCAAAAATTAATTAAGGAAGTGCTTCCCAGTTCAAAATACAAAATAAAAACCGACCTTCGCAATAAAAGCCGGCTTGTTATTATAAAACTATAAATTAATAAATAATTTCTTTCCCATTCCTCACAATCTCAATCCAAGTAGTTCCTCGGTTAAAATTAAATTCATTGTTATCTTTATTGTAAAACCTGATTCGGGCTGTGGACGAATTCTTTTTCCAAGTTCCCTCGCTACATTCTCCATCCAAACAAACAATCGCCGTACCAGTTCCGATTGTATTAAGCTCAAGCCGCATTAATTCGTCAATTATTTCTCCCTTAACCTTAACAACAGCAACATTCTTGGCACTAATAACTTGATTATCAGCTTCACGGTGAATTTCTCCAGCCAAATAACGCAAATAAGAGTTGTTCGCGTAATCATATTCCCAGGCTACATTATACGCTTCATCACCAAATTTAATTTTGATGCTTGAGGTGGCAGCGCGCTTGTCTTTGCTCAAATCGTCTTTATATATCCAGGGGAAAAATTTTCCTTGTTTTAAATTTTTCTTCTCCAAATATTTGTATAAATTGGCACTGCTTATGTAAACGTTGTGCGGAGCAAAATTATTGTCAGCGCGCCAAAAATAATCACCATTATAAAATTCGTTAATATGAAGAACATTATCTTTTTTCATTAGAGCCAAGGCCTCCGGGCTGCCGCCGACATGAGCGTATAACGCGGAAAGCTCGCGCGCATAATCAATGAAATAAGGCCTGGCTGAACGAATCGGTCCGATTTTTGCAAGCTCCTTATTGTCGGCAAAAAATGCCAAATAGCGTGTGATCGATCCCTCAGCTTCAGCTTCAATCACCAAATTGGCGCCGGACAAGCCCAAACAGGGACGAGCATCAATATGATTATCTATCATTATGCCCAGGGGATAATAATTCTCCTCTCCAGCTTGAACCAAAACCCCATCAATATGGCGCGAAACCAAATTAGCCTCATCGTCTTTTAGACCTAAATCATATTTCTCTTTTTGCAAAATTATATTCTGAAAATAATCAGGTGAAATAATAATCTTATAGGTAAAAAAAGATAGAATTAACGAAAGCAATAAAAACAAAATTGCAACAAAAGTCCAAATTATTTTTTTGTTTGTCATGACTTAAATATTATTTTGTTTCTTTTTTCTTTTCTTCTTTGTTCTCACTTTCTTTTTTGTTGCCGGTTTTTTCTTTATTCTTATCAATTGTGGCATCGGCAGTTTCAGTCTTTTCACTTTCATCTTCTTCTACTATTTCTTCTTCTTTTTCTTGAGTAGGTAGGGTTGTGCTAACAATGAGAGTATTCTCGTCATCAAAAATTTCAATTGAATCGGGAATGTCCAGATCTTTTATATGAATAGTATCATTCAATGTTTTGAGTTTGTCTAAATTAACTTCCAAATTTTCGATTAAATTTCCGGGCAAACATTTTGCGTTAATGGTCTCTAAATTAGTAAGCACCATTCCGCCTAAATCCTTAATCGCTTTGTCTGAACCGATAAACTCTAGAGGAATATCAATCTCAATGGGTACATTCATATCAATACGGAAAAAATCAATATGGCGAATCGTATCTTTGATGCTGTCAATTTGCACGTCTTTTACGATGCTCTTTATCGAATCTTTATCGTCAATTATAAGATCAACCAAAGATGATTCTCCGACCCCCTCATAAATTTTAATAAATTCATTTTTTTTGATTTTTAAATTTTGATTTTCTCCTTTTCCGCCGTAAATAACAGCCGGAACAAACCCTTTTTTAATAAGTTCATTTATTTTTTTCTTATCCTTGCGCGTTTCCGCTTTTAAAATAAATTTTTTAGTCATTTTTGTTATAAATTATAATTATTTAATATTTAAGTTTTGATCTGATAATAATGCTCTGAGCCATTCCCAATAAAATTAAGGTGGAAATAATTGCCGAGCCGCCATAGCTCAAAAAAGGCAAGGAAATACCGACAACAGGCATAATTCCGATATTCATACCAATATTAATAAACATTTCAATAAAAATCAAAATTAGAACCCCCAATAAAAAATAAGCACCATAGTCATTACTAGCATCTTTAGCGTTTTTTAGCAAGCGATAAAAAATAAGTCCAAATAAAAATAATATAATTACAACTCCCAAAAAACCCAATTCTTCCGCAATAACTGCGAAAATAAAGTCATTTTGGGCCTCAGGCAAGAATTTTAGCTGTGATTGCGAGCCAAAGCCCACCCCACGACCAATCCATTGCCCCGAACCAATTGCAATCATCGCTTGGTTAATATTATAACTTTGATCAAGGGTACTGTTTTTTGGATTTAAAAAAGTTATTATTCTTTCTTTTTGATAATCTTGAAAAAGAAAAAACCAAGCAGAAAAAAGGATAATAATAGCCAAAAAAATTATTGATAAAATATAACGATATTTTAAGCCGGTAACAAACAAAAAAATGAACCACAACCCAAACAAAATCATGGAAGAGCCAAAATCAGGCTGTTGCATAACCAAAAAAATTATAGTACCAACGCCAAGACCGGACAAAAAAAGATGTTTTAAAGGGTTTAGTTTTATGCTTACGACAGAAAAATATCTGGCCAGATAAATTATCAAAATGATTTTAACAAATTCAACCGGCTGCAAATTAAAAGGACCAAAATTAAACCAACCACGCGTTCCTCTAATGTCTTCACCAAAAAATATGACTCCGAGCAAAAGCATTAAGCCAAATACATAAATAAAGGTGCTATAATTACGCAAATTTAAATAATTATAAGAAGCAAACATAAAAAACATGATCAAGCCAATCGTCACAAACAAAATTTGTTTTTTAAAATTAATAAGATCTAAAGCGTTTTGCCCTAAGGCAATGCTATAAATCTCAATCAGACCAAAACAAATCAACAACATTACTGCTGCGAATAAAATCCAATCAAAATTTTTTACAAATACTAAAGGGCGCTTTATCATGCTTATTTTTTTTCAGCCGGGCCGGAGCTAATATATAGGTAATTCTCCTGATCGGTAACATTAATTTCCGGATAAATTTCCAAATCGTTAACATTGTTGTGCGAGCCCAAAACCGAAAGATTATAGGCATATTTCTCACCAGAAATAAATCTTTTCGCAGTCCATCGTTCTACCCCGACAATTGACTCTCCTTGTTTTAATAAAATAGTAAAAACAATGTCTTTATAGCTGTAAGCCGTTTTATTTTCTGCCTGAAACTTTATCTGAAAAAACTTCTCTTTATTGCTGATCAGACTGCGATTACTGCCGATAAATTCTTTATCACTAACAACAACATTAAAATGGTTGCTTAAAAAGTCTTGCCAATCAGGATAATCATGTTTGCTTATTCTACTCCAGTTTACATTTTTGATATTCAAAACCGGCAAACGATTACCGCGCCCGGTCTCAGCGCCGAGCAATATAATATATTTACTTTCTGCAGGGTATATAAAATTCTCCCAAACATCGCTTTTCTCGTCACCAGAAGAAAACGAATAAGAAAATTCAGCCATGTGATCCGGATTAGGATTAAAAATTTTAACAACAAAAGAATATGTTCCTTCATCGATTTTGATTGTTTTCGGACTTTGCCATTCCAAATCTCTGGGGCGTTGCGCCTGCATGGCCGCTAAAATTTGCGCGGCATTATTATTAGCAAACTTATTCATAATTGCCTCGTCTGCTTTCATGTCAACAAAAATATAATTCCCAAAAGTCCAGATAAACCAAGGCCAGGTAAGTACGGAAATCAATATCAAAAAACCATAAAACATGTAGAGAAAAAAAATACGATGTTTTAAAAACCAAAAGCCAAATTCAAGCTTAAAAATACTAAGCCCTTCCAGATCTTGATATTTTCCAATATTTGCCTTGTTTTTTTTGTCATTTTGCTCATCCAAGGCTATTTGACCGGAATCAACCTGAGTTTTTTCCGAATTCATTTCGCTTGATGCCTTTGTTTTTTTATTGTTTAATAAATCTACCATATCTAAATTTTACCAGAATAAAGCATTTCTGGCAATTAAAAATTCTGCTTGCAATAAATTGTAATATTTGCTAAAATTAATCTATAATTAATCTATAAAATTTGCTCACAATTATGTTGTGAGTAAATATTTTTATTGCTAACATTAAATAATATTCTAAAAATATATGACGAAGAAAAAAGAAACAAAAATTGTTAAAAAAACAAAGAAAAGCGAATATGGCGCCGATGCGATTACAGTACTGGAAGGGCTTGATCCGGTACGCAAGCGCCCCGGTATGTATATTGGTTCTACCTCTTCTACCGGACTCCATCATCTCATTTGGGAGGTAGTAGATAACGGATTGGATGAAGCTATGGCCGGATATGCCGATGAAATATCCATTACCTTGCTACCCAACTCTTATGTAAAAATAACCGATAACGGACGTGGTATTCCGGTGGGCAAACATAAAGTAACGGGATTGTCTGCCCTGGAGACCGTACTCACTAAATTGCACGCCGGTGGTAAATTTGGTGGAGATAATAGCGGATACAAAGTATCAGGCGGATTACATGGTGTCGGTGTTTCGGTGGTTAATGCTCTAAGCAAACATTTGATTGCCGAAGTTCATACTGAAGATAAAATTTGGAAACAAGAATACAAAATTGGTAAAGCTAAGTCTAAAATAAAATCGGTTGGAAAAACCAAAAAAACCGGTACTACCATAACCTTTCAAGCTGATGACACGATTTTTTCTGAAATTGAGTATAGCTGGGGTAAAATCTTGGATCATTATCGCCAACAAGCTTACTTGAACAAAGGAATAACAATCAAAATATTTGACCGACGCAAAGACCATCGCCGGAAATCCTATGTTTTTTATTTTGAAGGAGGTATAAAGGCTTATATAAAAAATTTACACCGGAACAAAACCGTTAAAAATGAAACAATTTTTTATATCGAAAAAAACCTGAAAGACTCTAAGGTAGAAATTTCCTTGCAGTATAATGACGAGTTCAACGAAACCACTCTGCCTTTTGCCAACAATATCTACAATCTGGAGGGTGGAACTCATTTGGCTGGTTTTCGTACCGCTCTTACCAGGACGCTGAACAATTACGCGCGCGCGCAAAATATTCTTAAAGAAAAAGATGAAAATCTAAACGGTGAAGATGTGCGCGAAGGATTAACCGCGATTATCAGTGTTAAATTGCAAGAACCGCAATTTGAAGGTCAAACCAAAGGCAAACTAGGCAACGCAGAAATGAAGACTTATGTTGAACAAGTATTTAGTGAAACTTTTGCCGTATTTTTGGAAGAGCATCCCAAAGAAGCAGTCGCAATTGTTGGCAAATGTATTCTTTCTAGCCAAGCTCGGCTGGCAGCGCGTACAGCCAGAGCCTCTATTCTGCGCAAAGGGGCTCTCGACAATATGACTCTGCCCGGTAAATTATCCGATTGTTCTTCACGCAAAGCGGAAGATTGCGAATTGTATATTGTTGAGGGTGACTCGGCCGGTGGATCTGCCAAACAAGGCAGAGACAGAAGGTTTCAGGCTATTCTTCCTTTACGCGGTAAAATTTTAAATGTAGAACGAGCCAGGTTAGATAAAATGCTAGCAAACACCGAAATCAAGAATTTAATCATCGCTATGGGTACCAATATCAATGATCAGTTTGATCTATCCAAATTACGCTATCATCGTATTGTGATTATGACTGATGCTGATGTTGACGGCGCTCATATCCGCACCTTGCTCCTAACGCTCTTTTTCCGTCATTTCACTCCGCTTGTGACAAACGGCCACCTTTTTGTGGCTCAACCGCCACTATATCAAATCAAAAAAGGTTCTGCTTTCAAATATGCTTACACCGAAGAAGAAAAAACAAAGATTATCAACGAATTTGGCGGAGATAAGGAAGATGTAAAACTTTCTATTCAGCGCTATAAAGGTCTTGGTGAAATGAATCCAACTCAATTATGGAACACTACAATGGATCCGGAAGGTAGAATAATGAAGCAAGTGACAGTAGCAGACGCGGCTTTGGCCGACAATATTTTTGATATGCTAATGGGAGACGATGTTATCCCGCGCAAAAAATTTATTCAAACTCACGCGCAAAAAGTGAAGAATTTAGATGTATAATTTTATTTTATCATCGCCGAAGTGTCGCCTACGTCCTGCCCAAGCTCTTTAGCTTTTAATACGCGCCGCATAATTTTTCCACTTCTGGTTTTTGGCAGTTTATCGATAAATTTAATATCTTTGATAACCGCAACCGGACCAATCCCCTTGCGTACATGCTTCTTGAGTTCTATTTGCAGAGCTTCTGATGGTTTTTGTTTTCCGGCCAAAGTAACAAAGGCGACAATTACCTCACCTTTAACCGGATCAGGCACGCCAATTACGGCGGCTTCTACCACTGCTTGATGTGAAACAAAAGAGCTTTCAACCTCAGCCGTACCAATCCGGTGACCGGCTACCTTAAGAACATCATCGGTCCGTCCTTGAATCCAAAAATAACCATCTTTATCTTTAAAGGCAACATCCCCGGCAAAATAAGCCCCTTTTACTTCACTCCAATAAGTTTTGATATATCTTTTAGGGTTGTTAAATATCGTGCGAATCATACTGGGCCATTGATTTTTTATTACAAGATAGCCACCTTTGCCGACAGGAACAGATTTACCTTTTTTGTCAACCACATCGGCAATAATTCCCGGAAAGGGCTTGCAAGCCGAGCCGGCTTTGAGTGAAGCTGAGGGCAAGGGAGTAAGCATGTTGGCACCGGTTTCGGTCTGCCACCAAGTATCCATAATCGGACAACGATTTTTGCCAACATATTTATAAAACCATTTCCAAGCCTCTGGATTAATCGGCTCGCCCACTGAGCCGAGCAGGCGCAAAGACGGCATTTTACACGCTTGTGGCCATTTGGCTCCGTATTTCATCATAGCGCGAATTAAAGTTGGGGCGGTATATAGAATGTTAACTTTATATTTTTCGATAACGCGCCAAATCCGATCCGGCTTAGGCATGTCCGGTACGCCTTCATACATAAGAGTGGTAATGCCGGCCAGAAGCGGGCCATAAATAATATATGAATGACCGGTAATCCAGCCCGGATCAGCCGTGCACCAATAGATTTCATCGCCTTTAATATCCCAGACATATTTCATGGTGCGAAGAACATTAACCGGATAACCGCCATGAACATGAATTACCCCTTTTGGTTTGGAGGTGGTGCCGGAAGTATAAAGAACAAAAGCCGGGTCTTCCGCGTCCATTTCCGCGCAATGCGCAATCTCAGAAAAACCTTTAACAAAATCATGATACCAAACATCGATTTTTTTATTAAATTCAACTTTAGCTTTATTGTTTTTTGTAACAATTACCGTTTTAGCGTTCTTTTCTTTGCTTAGTTTGAGCGCTTCGTCAACTATCGGTTTAAGTAAGATTTCTTTGCCACGGCGAAAGCTGCCATCAGCCGTAAACACAACTTTGGCGCTCGCGTCATCGATCCGGTCAGCCAGGGCCTGAGAAGAAAAACCGGCGTAAACGACCGAATGCATTGCGCCAATTTTGGCGCAAGCCAGCATGGCAAAAACAATTTCCGGAATATTCGGCATGTAAATAGCGACTCGGTCGCCCCGATCCACACCAAGCTTCTTTAATGCATTTACCAGTTTATTGACTTCTTTGTATAATTCTAAATAAGTATATTTGCGTACTCGACCGCTTTCTTCTTCCCAAATAATGGCAAGTTTTTTATGCATTTTTGGGCTGTTTTCGATATGTCGATCCAGCGCGTTATAGGCCAGATTACATTTAGCTCCCGTAAACCACTTATAAAAAGGTTTTTTCTTGTCATCAAAAACTTTGTCCCATTTTTTAAACCAGTGTAATTCATTGGCCGCTTCTTCCCAAAATTTGATCGGGTTTTTCGCCGCTCGTTTAAGCTCAGCTTCATAATTTTTTACATTAGCCTCACTAAGCACCTTTTTGGAGGGCTTATACTTTTTTTGGTTGGAGAGCAGTACATCAGTTAGCTCCCGTGAATCTTTTGCCATAGGGTATTAAATTTAATATTAATTATTTTTTATATAAAAAATTTTTTTTGTCTTTTCATATTCATCCCTAAAATTTCCCGGAATAATTTCAGCTTCATTGGTCGCGTCTATGCCGTAAATAATCGATAAGTCATCCAAGTCAGATTTTATTTTAGCCATAGCATTGTTTTTATTTGGATTAAAACTTATAGCTAGATCTATGTCTGATGTTTTTTTATAATTTTTATTAACACGCGAACCGTAAATAAATACCTTATTAATATCAGAATATTTTTTGAATATTAATTGAATTAATTTTATTTCTTTTTTTTTAAGTCCAAACTTAATCAAATTTCTTTCTTTAAATCATTTAATAATTTTTTAAAAATATTCACATATTTATTCGAAATATTTTTAAATATACTCTCA
The DNA here is from genome assembly GCA_034722035.1 of Patescibacteria group bacterium. Classification (GTDB taxonomy): domain Bacteria; phylum Patescibacteriota; class Patescibacteriia; order Patescibacteriales; family UBA12075; genus JAYENK01. The sequence continues at coordinate 20,152 of JAYENK010000036.1, forward strand.
CTGATTTTTTGATTATATAAATGAGATAAACGGTTGCGGTCATCCAGCATCTCAATCCAAGTGCTTCCTTCCTTAATCAAACCAGACTCAAAAGCCTTTTTGATAGATTTTTTTGGGCTGGCAATTTCAGCAAAACCCTGATCTTCAAGATAATTTTTAATGGTTTTCCAGGCAAGCTCAAGCGTAAATTCAAAACGTTGAATAACCCCATCTTTTTCCAAATCAGAAAATTTGTCTTGACTTAACGACTCATCCAATCTTGACAAAGCTTTTTCAAAATCCTCCAAACGCATCTGCCAGCGCTTTTTATCACTCATATATTTTAATTTTTAATAATTTAATATTTACAATAATTATAGCATATTTTGCTTAGAATTATAAATAATTTATTTATGATTCCCCTCTTACTTCCTGCCAAAACCTAGCAAGATATTCTTCCATAAAATCATGCCTTTTTTGAGCGATTTTTTTAGTCATATAGGTATAATAGCATATTTTCTAAATTTACGCCTGAGTTGTAGTTATTTTTATTTTAGTGTCAACTATAGTGTACACTATAGTTGACACTATTGATTGACAAAAATTTATTGATAGCTTTCCCCCTTGTTTTTTTGGTTTTTTTATTAAAAAAATACAAGAATTTAATCTTGCAAAAAAAATATAATTATTTTAGGTGATTTTCTAGAGAGAAAGCTCGGCGTATTTTGTTTTCTTGTCTAGCTCACTAATTTTAAACTTCTTATCAATAAATATTTTTTCCATTACTTTATTGTCAGAATAATATTTGGCAAAGACTGTTTTGTAACCCCTATCTTTGGCTACTTCTAAAATTAAATCGGTAAAATGCGACCCCAAGCCTTTTTTGTGCCAAGGATCCCCCACCACAATTGCAAATTCAGCTTTTTTGCCAAAAGGATCGCCGATTAAACGAACGACACCAATCATTTTGGTGCTTTTATTTTTTGTTGCGGTGGCAATCAAAGCAATTTCCCGGCCATAATCAATTTGAGTATAACGTTGTAAGAGTTCGTGCGTGATTTCTTTGATCTCGCCAAAAAATCGATGATGCTCAGTCTCCTTAGAAAAAGTACTAAACATTTCTGCCTCAAGTGGCTCATCTTCCGGTTTAATTGGGCGAATGTTTATTTTGGTTTTATTTTTTAATTTAAAATCAGAAATATATTCTTTAGGATAAGGTGAAATTACTAAATGAGAATATGGTTTTAATTTTTTAGTATTAATATTTTTATCCAAAACAACTTTGGCATCAAGCACGATTCCGCCATACTCATCAATCGCAAAAGGGTTTATATCAATTTCTTTTATCTCGGGAAAATCGATTAATAAATAAGAAAATTTGTATAATAAAAATTGCAAAGCTGATATGTCCACGCCAGGCATACCACGATAGCCTTTTAATAATTTATAAACTTTAGTATCCTGAATCATTTTCATGGACAAAGCCATGTTGAGTGGGGGTAAGCCAATTTTTGTGTCATTAAATACTTCAACCGCGACTCCACCCATGCCAAAGACAATCGCTGGGCCAAAAATCGGATCGCGTTTAGCGCCAATCAGAATTTCATAACGTTTTGACGTCAAAGGCTCTATAAAAACCCCCTCAAGCCTGGCTTTGGGTTCTTTTTGCCGTGCATTATTCATAATCAAAGTAAATTTTTCTTTGGCTTCTTTTTTTGATTCAATGTTAAGCTCGACCCCGCCTACGTCGGTTTTGTGCAATATATCGGGAGATAATATTTTCATTGCCACCGGAAAACCAAGCTCAGTTGAAAATTTGACGGCCTCTTCCGCCCCTTTGGCGATTTTATATTTATTGATCGGAATGCCATAATTTGATAAAACATTTTTTGCCTCAGCTTCAGTCAAATTTTCCCTCCCATCCCGGATGCTTGAATCAATTATTTTTCGGCTCGCTTCCGTATTCGGCATAAACGCATGCGGAATTGTGGCCGGTGTTTCATACAGACTCTCTAGATTTTTGGAATAATGAACAATATTCATAAAACAACGAATTGCGTCTTCGGGTTGACGATAAACCGGGATATTCCCCTGCTCTAATACTTCTCTACCCTTGGCTACACTATATCCTCCCATCCAAGTTGCCAAAATTGTTTTATCACTTCCCTGTGATAATTTGACAAGCTCTTTAGCTACAGCCTCTGAGTCGGTCATGGACTGTGGCGTAAGAATAACCAAAATTGAATCTGTATTTTTGTCCTGCAGACAAATCTCTAATGTTTTGCGATAAATTTTTGGACTGGCGTCCCCAAGAATATCAACCGGATTATTCTTGCTCCAAGCAGATGGTAAAAATTTATTTAGCTTATTAATAGTAGCTTTTTCTAATTTTGCCAGCTCACCACCGGAATACACCAAAGTATCAGTCGCAATAATTCCCGGTCCACCCGCATTAGTAATTACCGTCATCTTTACTCCTTTGGGCCTGTCTTGCATCGCAAGTGCCTTGGCAGTATGAAATAATCCCACCACAGTATCAACTCGAATAATTCCGGCGCGTTCAAAGGCGGCATTAAAAATAGCATCATTTCCAGTCATGGAGCCGGTATGTGATTTAGCCGCTTCAGCACCGGCGCTGGTCCGACCTACCTTTAATACGATAATTGGTTTTTGCCTGGAAAAAGCTCGAGCCGCGCTCATAAAACGACGCGCGTCTTTTAATGATTCTATATAGATAAGAATACTCGAGACTTCCGGGTCTTGGCCAAAATAATCAATCAAATCACCAAAACTAAGATCAGTCATTGAACCGATTGAAACAAAGTAACGAAAACCGACATTATTTTTGATCGACCAATCCAGAATGGCCGTACCCAGTGCGCCGGATTGGGAAATAAAGGCCAACTTGCCCGGTCGAGCCATATCATTGGCAAAAGTAGCGTTCAAATGAATATCCGGACACATAAAGCCAAGACAATTTGGACCAAGAACGCGCATCTCATATTTTTGCGCGATTTTAAGAATTTCTGCCATCATTTTCTCCCCTTCTTTTCCTACTTCTTGAAAACCGGCCGAAATTATAACAATACCGGAAACACCAGCTTCACCACAATTTTTTACAAGTCCCGGCACCGTCTTTGCCGGAGTGGCAATGATAACCAAATCAATCTGATCCGGTATTTCTTTAACACTGTTGTAGGCTTTGATGCTGTGTACGCTTTCACGCTTAATATTGACCGGATAAATAATGCCATCATAATCAGAATTAATCAGATTATCCATCAGCGCATGCCCCACACTCCCCTTTTCGTCACTAGCCCCAATGACAGCAATTGTTTTTGGTTTAAATAATTTATCTAAATTCATAACCCTATTTTAGCATATTTTTGGGTAAATAAAAAACTATTTTTTAATCAAAATTAATTTCTTAATTTTTATTTTATCATTTTTATTCACTAGATTATTTTGATCAAACCAAACATCAAAATAATATTCAGTTTTACCGAGATATTTTTTATTTTTTAACTGCTCTGGAATTACCATTAATTCCTGGCCTTTAAATTTATCACGATAATTTTGAGCTAACTCATAGCCTAAAATCCTTAATTTTTTCGCCCGTTCTTTCTTTATATTCTCTGGAATTTGATTCAAGAATTTACTAGCCGGAGTCAAGTCGTGCGCAGAAAAAGGGAAAACATGTAAGCGACTAAAATTAATTTCTTTAACTGAGTTATAAGTTTCTAAAAAGTCCTTATCGTTTTCACCGGGAAAACCGACAATAACATCAGTTGTAATTGCGACGCTAGGAATTATTTTTCTAATTTCTTTAATTCTATTTTTAAGTTCAACCAAAGTATAGGGACGGTTCATTAATTTTAAAATTTTATTACAACCGGACTGTAAAGAAATATGTAAATGTGAGCAAACCTTATCTGTTTTAATTAATTTAAGTAGCTCGTCTGTCACTTCGTTTAATTCAATTGAACTAAGGCGAATCCGACCCAGACCCGACAATTTAATAATTTTTTTAATTAAATTTACTAAAGGAAACCCTGCTTGTTCACTCGGATGCAAATCCTTACCGTACAAACCCAAGTGAATACCTGACAAAACAATTTCATCTATCCCCTCTTTTGTCACTGCTTCAATTTCATTAATAATGTCATTTTCTTTTCGACTGCTAATTTCACCACGAGTATAAGGAATAACACAATAAGTACAAAACTGCTCACAGCCATCTTGAATTTTAATTGTATAACGACTGCGTTTATTATTTTTTACTAGCTTTTTATAATTAAATTCTGCCTTAGCTAAATTATTAATGTTAAATAAATTTTTTATTTCCAAAACTAATTTTTTATAATCTTTAGTCCCCCAAATTAAATCAATATTTATTTCATCATTAAAATACCTATTTAAATAGGTATTTCTTTTTTTCTCAAGCTCACCAACACAGCCGGTTAAAATAAGTTTCGCATCAGGATTTTCCTTTTTCGCGATATTAATCGTCCGAAGTGCTTTACGGATAGCTGATTCTGTTACCGCGCAAGTATTTATAACCGCCAAATCAACAATGTTTTTACCAGACTCAAAACCAACCGAATCCAAAAAATTCTCCAAACTACTCGAATCATACTGATTAACTTTACAGCCAAGCGTGTAAATTTTGTATGTTATTTTTTTCATGTAATATATTTTTTTAAAAAACCCGCAAAATGCGGGAATTTTTTATGAGCCAACTATCGGATTCGAACCGATGACCTACTGTTTACAAAACAGTTGCTCTAACCAGCTGAGCTAAGTTGGCTAACTATTAATGGATACGCCGTGTTTTTTTACCAAAATCTTCACTTTCCAATCCTTCAATCTTTAATTCAAACGTCTTATTTCCCCCCTTTTTCTCTCACTCCTTTAAAAATTAATGCCAATTATTAATTACCACTTTGTGCGCCCACCAGGATTCGAACCTGGGACCTTCTCCTTAAAAGGGAGCTGCTCTACCAGCTGAGCTATAGGCGCATTCAAAAACTGCTCCAATAATTGAAGCATTTTTTATACTAATATGCTAACAGAAATCATATAATAATGCAATAGTTTAAATTCTTTTAAAAAATTATTAGGACATTTCTATTTCATCAAAAACCGGACATTTTTATTTTACCTTTACAGTTCATAACCATTGTAACCACGCTTGCTCTTGACATATTTCTTATTATTCTTTATTATAGAAAATAAGACATGGGCAAGAAGCCCAGTTTTTATTTTCTTGAAATAAATAATAATATCATTCGCATGAATAAATTAACAAAATATATAAAAGGTTCTTATGAGGAGATGAAAAAAGTAACCTGGCCAACCAAAAAAGAAACCAAAAATTATACATATTTAGTAGTCGGCGTTTCTCTTGGTGTGGCTATATTCTTAGGTGCCCTAGACTATCTTTTAACTTTTATATTAAGATTTGTTATATAACTAAACATTCACGAATCTTTCGCATAATTTCGAATTCGCTATATTCGCATATCATTCGTAGATTCGCATTATAATCATGGCTAAACAAATGTTAAATCAAGGTCGTAGATGGTATGTTCTGCATACTTACTCTGGCTACGAAGAAAATGTTGAAAAAAATTTAAAGCAAAGGATTGATTCCATGGATATGGAAGACAAAATTTATAATATATTGATTCCAATTGAAAAAAAAATCAAAATCAAAAATGGCAAACGCAAAGTAGTTGAAGAAAAAATCTTTCCCGGATATGTAATGGTCGAAATGATTGTTACCGATGAATCTTGGTATGTAGTACGCAACACTCCCAATGTTACTGGTTTTATTGGAACTGGTACCGTCCCAACTCCTATTTCCGAAAAAGAAATTAAAAGCCTGCAAAAACGAATGGGAGTAGAAGAACCAAAATACACCGTTGATGTTTCAATCGGCTCCCCTATTCGGATTGTCGATGGTCCATTCAAGAATCTCGAAGGAAAAGTAATGAATGTTGATGAGGCCAAAGGAAAAATTAAGGTTCTTGTTTCAATGTTCGGCCGTGAAACGCCGGTCGAACTAGACTTCTTGCAAATCAAAAAACTATAATCAATCAATAAAGTTAAAAGTTCATAAAGTTTGTAAAGTAAATATTCTATACTTTGCGAAGTTTCTCCATTAATAACTTTTAACTTTATACTTTATAAACTTTATAACTAAATTATATGGCTAAAAAGAAAAAATTATTAGCTTTAATAAAATTACAAATCCCGGCTGGTCAAGCTAATCCGGCTCCTCCAGTTGGTCCGGCTTTGGGGCAACATGGGCTCAATATCCAGGAATTTTGTACAGCCTTTAATGAAAAAAGTAAAGATCAAATGGGTAATATTGTTCCGGTTGAAATTTCCGTTTTTGAAGATAGAAATTTTAATTTTATAATAAAAACTTCGCCCGCCGCCGAGCTTATCAAAAAATACGCTAAAATCAAAAAAGGATCCGGCAAACCAAACACAGAAAACGTCGGCACGCTAAGCAAGGCTCATCTCAAAGAAATTGCCGAAATTAAGATCCCGGACCTAAACACTAACGATGTCGAACAAGCAATAAAAATCGTCGCCGGCACTGCCAGGCAGATGGGAGTTAAGATCAAATAAACATAATAATTAAATAACTTGTAGGAGATAATTTTAATTAAAATTATCGTTTACTACGAAAAAGTATGATAAAAAAGAAAAATGATGAAAAAATTTCAACCGCTAAAAATATAGATGTTGAATATGACAAAATGATTGTTTATCCGCTTGAAAAAGCGATTAAACTAAGCAAAAGGCTTTCCAAAACAAAATTTGACGCAAGTGTAGAAGTGCATTTCCGCCTGGGAATTGATCCAAAAAAAGGTGACCAGCAAATTCGCACGGCCGTATCACTGCCACACGGAAGTGGAAAAAAAATACGCGTCATTGCTTTTGTTGACGAAACTAATATTAACGCGGCAAAAAAAGCCGGAGCAGATTTGATCGGTGACGAAAGTATGATCGAGAAGATTAAAAAAACCGAAAAAACAGACTTCGACGTGGCCGTAGCTGAACCAAAAATGATGAAAAACCTTGGAAAAATTGCCAAAATTCTGGGAACACGTGGTTTGATGCCAAACCCAAAAAACGAAACCGTCACTCCGGATCCGGCCAAAGCTGTAGCTGAACTCAAAAAAGGAAAAGTAAGTTTTAAAAACGACGACACCGCAAACATCCATGTTGTAATTGGAAAAGTCAGTTTTGATGATAAAAAATTAATCGAAAACTTTAAAGCAATCGATCAGTCCATCCGAAAAGCCAAACCAACCAAAATCAAAGGAATTTACATCAAAAATATTTCTCTAAGCTCATCCATGGGACCGGGTGTGAAGGTTAAATTTAAACAATAGATTAAAATATATTAAATAAAAAACACGGATATTATAAATTCGTGTTTTTTGTTTTTTATATTTGCTTTTTTAGCTAAAATATGCTTATATTAATAAAATTGGAGGAAAATAACATTGAATACAAACTTGTTCTTACACAAATGAATACCAAACAAAAAAGGAGACAAAAATGAAAAAAAATCTGATTTTACCGAGTAATCCCAGGTATCAACCAAAGCAAATGGTGCCTTTTTTTGCTTACGACAATTTGTACCGAAAAGTGGCCGAAGTTGAAATTGCAACCCTAAAAACACTTCATGAGATTGGAATAATTCCAGACGAAGATTTCAAATGTGGTTTTTCTCAGTACGTTGAAACCCAACTTCTTTCAATCACAACGACCGAAGTTGATAAAATTGAGCGAGAAATTACTCATCATGACATTAGAGCGTGGATAAGGCGTGCGCAAGAAATTATTGGCAAACCGCTCGTTCGCTGGGTGCATGTACCGCTAACCAGCTATGACCCGATTGATACCGGACGCATGATGCAATTTCGTGACGCATATGAATTTGGCCTGCAACCATCAATTAAAGATATTGTTGTGCTTTTATCTAATTGTGCAGAAAAATTTGCCGGAAAACTTCAAATCGGAAGAACTCACGGACAGCATGCTTTGCCGATAACAGTTGGATTTTGGTTTGCTACTATTTTAAACCGCTTACTTCATAACTGGAAGCAGATGGATTATTATGCCAATTGCTTGCTTGGAAAAATTTCCGGTGCGGTTGGGGCACATAATGCTCAATACGGATTAAATTTTACCAATAAATATGACAAAGAGTCATTTGAAGATTTAGTCTTGAAAAAGTTGGGTCTGAAACCAGCTCCGATCAGCACTCAGATATTACCGCCTGAACCGCTGGCATATTTCTTGTTTTCCTGTACCATGATGTCGGCTACTATTGGGCAATTTGGAAGAGATGGGCGTAATTTAATGCGAAGCGAAATTGCTGAGTTGTCTGAATCTTTTGAAAAAGGGCAAGTTGGTTCGTCAACAATGGCGCACAAACGCAATCCAATTAACTTTGAAAACCTTGAAGGAACCTGGATAAAAACAAAAAATGAGTTTGGAAAAGTTATGGATACCCTGATTAGCGAACATCAACGCGACCTGGTTGGTTCATCAGTTGCTCGAGATTACCCGATTATTTTGATAAACTTACAGCATCAACTCAATACGCTTTCGAAAAGAAATAAGGACAATATCCCTTTTCTTAGCAGATTAAATATTGATACTGAAGCTTGCAAAAAGAACTTTGAACAAAATGCAAACTTTATCCTGGCTGAACCCTTGTATATTGCTCTGCAAATGGCAGGGCATGAGGGAGACGCGCATGAACTTGTTAATCGCACACTGATGCCAATTGCAAAAGAAAAAAATATTGAGCTTATTGCCGCGCTTGAATTAGTTGCGGATTCTGATGACATTATAAAGGATGTTTTAAGTCGCATGCCGGAAAATATTCGAACTCTTATGCGGAATCCGGCTAGCTATATTGGTGATGCCAAGGAAAAAGCATTGTGTATAGTTGAACATGCAAAACAGGCCTTAAAAGAATAACCTCAACAAGGTATAAACCAAATGAAAGGAGAAAAACATGAAGTATGAAAAAGCAAAATTGATTATTGATGGGAAAACAAAGAGTATCTTTGTAGTCAAGGGTGATGACAATTTGGTTGTCATTGAAAATAAGGATGATATTACTGCCTTTGATGATTCAACTTTTACCAAAGAATTTGCCTCCAAGGGTGAACATGCAACTACTACAACTTGCCGGGTTTTTGAACTTCTGCAAGCTGCCGGGATTTCCGTAGCTTACAAAGGACAAATTTCTCCCACCGAATTTGTTGCCGATCGCTGTGCAATGATTCAGCTGGAGGTTGTTGCCAGACGTTTGGCTGTCGGAAGTTTTCTAAAACGACATCCGGAACTAACCCCAAAAAAAGGGCAAGCTCCTCACCGTTTTCACAAACTGGTAGTTGAATTTTTTCTTAAAACCACTGGTGGTAAACTTATCAGCAATAATAGAGATATCCTTCTTGCAGGGCTACGGCACATTGTTGATGGTAAAACAAAAACTCTTGATGACCCTTTTATTATCAATCCCTTTGAAGAAGAATGGCAGCTTGCCCACCCAAAAAAGCCCGACTGGGAAAACGAATCAAATCTTGAAAAAACGGTTATTAGAGAATTGGTTGTACCTAGTGATGCAAATTTACGCATGAGCGACATGGAAACAATGATGCGCCAGGTATTTTTGATTTTGGAAGGCGCCTGGAACACCTTGGGGTTACGGATTATTGATATGAAAATTGAATTTGGCATTAACCCCAATGGCAAATTACTGGTTTCTGACGTTATTGATAATGACAGCTGGCGCCTCCGGACTCATGACTGGCTGGAACTCAGCAAACAGGCTTTCAGAGATGGTGAATCACTGTCTGAGGTAGAAAAAAAATATGGCACTGTTGCTAAGCTAACAGAAAGATTTCGTATTCCAAATCAGGCATTGATTCTCTGGCGAGGCTCAGACAAGGATCCATGGCCAGTATTCGACTCCAAACTGAAAGAATTAATCAGCTCAATCGAAAAAATCACGTTTTCCGGACACAAATCCCCTGTTCAATACATCGATATACTGGAAAAACTGATGGCCAAATATCCGGACGGAGGTGTTATTGTTGCCAAAGTCGGACGCAGTAATGGACTTGGTCCTTTACTTGCCGCTCGCACCTCCTGGCCAGTTATCGCTATTCCGGCTACTGCTGATAAATTTCCGGAGGATATCTGGAGCAGTGTCAGAATGCCCTCTGAAGTACCGCTGTCAACCTCGTGGCCGGAAGGGAATGCCATCGGACAGGCAGTAAATATTTTATCACAAAAAAACCCGGCTCTTTATATGTGGAATCAAAAATATATTGAGAATCTGGGCAGATAAAGGAGGAAATTCGCAAAAATAAAAACCGCTGTGTGCTAACAAAAGCATACAGCGGTATTTTTTTACATCTTTTTGCAAGATTTAATCTATATTATAATCAAGATTAAAATGCACACTTATTAATCAACATATTCGCCGATAAACTCAACCTTTTTTTCATTCCCCTTTCTTTTTTCAATCCTGCCGATTTCTACGGCATTTTCATTAACAAGTGGCTGTCCTTCATCGCTCACGATTGAGAGCACCATAATACCATTATTGAAAGTTCTATCCATGTCATGAGCAGGTACATTACCCTTATCCTGGATAAGTCTGAAAATTGGAGGTCGTTGCCAAGAGTTTTTCTTTATTGCCATCTTAAAATTATCAGGTAAAACCCGAGGTGGATTGTCGACGAGTCCGCCGCCAGTATTGTGGATATGTCTGGCAAAAATTGTACCTTCAGCTCTGGCCTTTTCAATTTCATTGATCCAAATTGGTGTTGGCGCAAGAAGCGCCTGCCAAAGTTCCTGTCCACCAAGGCTGGGATATGATTGACACAATCTTCCTTTCACCACATCAAGATCGTCATCAAGAAGACCAAACGTTTTATTGATTAGGGAAAATCCATTTGAAGCCGGACAATGAGAAAACCAACCCATAACTTTCTGACCAACTTCAATCGGTCGTTTTCTCATGCTTGGTTCAGGAAAACCGATGACAAATGAAACCAGGTCAATGAACCAATCATGCTTGAAAAAACCTTGCATTTCAGCGCTTTCACCGCCAATCAATTTACAACCTGCCAATTTACACCCTGCAATAACGCTCTCAATCACTTCAATATGTTTTTCAGGATCCAACTTTCCTGTTGCAAAGTAATCCAAAAAATAAGCAGGCTTTTCACCGTTAACATAGGTGTCAACGGCTGACATTGCAACCACATCCTGACCAACGCCAAGATAATAATCCAAAAGAGCTGCTAGCTTTAACTTTGTGCCAACGCCATCGGTCGAAGCACCAAAACGATTAACGTTTTTCGGAATTATTCCGCTACCAGCAAAACCTCCAATTTCTTTCGCAAGTTCTGGCCAAGCCACTTGCACTCTATCCTTAATCATTGCGACAAACACTTCAGCAGCATCAATATCTACTCCAGTGTCAGCATAAGTTAATCCTTTTTCTTCCATACCTCACACCTCCAAAATTTTCTTTTTTCCATTAAAATTTTAAAAGAACAGATTGATTCTGTCCCTCCATCTATCATTCAAATTTACTTTACCTTAACTAATATCCTTCTTTGTGTCAAGAAAAATAAAAACCCCAAGCGATTTTATCTCGCTTGGGGGGTTTTAAATCATTTTTTACAAATTAATTGTATGATTTAAGGTTAAAGGTTTTTTTTAAAATATTCTCTTGCACTTTGGAATATTTGAAGCCATGGAGAACACTCAAGGTTCTTCAATCCATCAGGAACCCATCCCCATTGCCACATATGAAAACTTCGGTCAATCGGATGAGGCATACACACGGTATGACGACCGTCGGAACTTGTTAGTCCAGCGATTCCAAATGGTGATCCATTGGGATTTGCCGGATACTTTGTTGTGACAACCCCCTCACTGTCAGTATAAACCATTGAAACTAAATTTTGTTTTATAATTTCTGTCAAAATACTTTCATCGGGAAAATAAGCTCTTCCCTCTCCATGAGCCACCCAGACTCCAAGTACCGAGCCAATCATTTTCTGAAAAAGAATTGATGGGCTTTCTGGTATCTTTACAGTCACCCAGGGTGATTCAAATTTACCTGACGCATTCTTTACAAAACGCGGTTGTTTTTCAGGCTCAATCCCCCTCCATGGAACCAAGCCAAGTAAAGCGTCCTTCTGACAGCCGTTGCATACGCCAAGAGACAAAGTATTAGGTCGATCGAAAAAACGTTGATGCATTTCCCATACCTTTTTATTAAACATCATCTTGGCCGCAAATCCTTTTGCACTTTCCGGAACATCCTTATGAGAAAACCCGCCCGGTGTAACCAGAAACAAATAGTCGTCCAAAGTAGCTTTTCCAGAAATCAAATCTGTCATATGAACATCATATGGGTCAAGACCAGCTAACTCAACCGCCGAAATCATCTCTTCATGGCCGTTTGTTCCCTCATCACGAAGGATTGCTGTTGGAAATTTTTTGGCATTAGCCATAACTTTAAGTATAGTTGGCTTCGGATCAAAAGAAACAAAATATTTGGGACTTTTTGCCTCATTCAGATTTTTATACTTCTCCTTTGCTGTTTTAGGGTTTGATTGCTGCATTTCCATTTGGCAAGAAGTTTCCATCCACCATTCGCGCAATGTAGTCATTGGCATGTCAAGCTGCTTATCTCCATTGTACTCAAGGGAAATATTACTGGCTGTAGTAGTTTTACCTACTGTCTGAGATGGCACACCTACCGAATCTAACATTTCCATAACTATGTCAAAATGCTTTGATTCTACTTCATAAATCAAACCGGCTTCTTCGGCAAACATCTGCTGAATGACGTCATTCTTAAAGGAATGAACATTTAAATCAAGGCCACAATTTCCGCCAAATGCCATTTCTGCCAAGTTGCTTATCAATCCGCCATCACTTCTGTCATGACCAGAAAGAATAAGATCTTCTTTTATAAAATCCTGAGTCAATTTAAGCACAGCTACCAACACATCAGGTCTTTCAACATCAGGACATTCATTACCAATTTGTCCCCCATGAACATGGGCTAAGGCCGAACCGCCTAAACGAGCCTGACCGAATGATGGGTCTGCCAAAATAAGAACAGAGTCTCCTGGACGTTTAATATCAGGTGTAACATACTTTGTAATATCAGGGCATCCCACCGAACCACCAATAACGAGTTGTCTTAATGATTTCACCATTTCATTAAGAACTTGTGTAGCCATAGACAGACTATCTTTTCCACCATCAATCGCAATGCTTAAAGCAATCATATAATCGCGAACAGCTACAGCAGTGTCATACATTGCAGCCCGCTCACCCCTCAATTTTGGCGCCCACATCCAGTTAGCAGAACACTTAATATCCCTCAAATCAGTCATAAGCCCCCAAATAATATTGGTAAGCATCTCAGTAACCGTCATTCGTCCACCAGCAGCAGGGTCAACTAAAAGTTTATACGGCTGTTCACCAAGAGCACCGATACTGCCAACCATATCAAAATGACTGAGGGCAGTAATATTGCAATTTGCCAAAGGCAGCTGCAAAGGACCAACACCTTGTTGTAAGGCAGTACGACCAAGAACATGGCGATCAACTTTATCTACCAACCAGCTTTTACATGCGACCGAAGGTTCACGAAGAACCCAGTACAGCGCTTTTTCAAGTGTAAGACCAGAAGGTAGTTCTACCGGTTTCAAATCAGGTTTAATCCGAACATCGGAAAAAGTTTTTTGTGGCACATCGCCTTGGATAAAACTCATATCAATGTCAACCGGGGTAGATCCATCGTTATCATCCACAACTGTAAAACGACCATCACCAGTTACTTCTCCCAGAATCTCACAATTCACATTTTCCCGCAAGCAAATCGCTTTAAACTCCTCGATTCTATCTTCGTAAATAAGAAAAGCGAAACGCTCCTGGTATTCAGCTACCCATATCTGCAAAACAGACAAGGTTGGATCACCAAGCTTTATATTTCTGATATGGACTTTTCCACCAGCTTCTTCCACAATTTCTTTCAACACATTTCCAGGACCACCCGCACCTTGATCATGCGCGCTTATAAATGGGTTATTCTCACCCATCATAACGCAAGCTTTTATAACTTCGTTTGCTTTTTGCTCCATTTCAGGATCACCACGCTGAACTGCGTTAAAATCAAGTTGTGCCTCATTCTCACCTTGATGCATGCTGGAGGCAGCTCCACCGCCAAAACCAACATTATAGGCAGGACCACCAATCTGAACAATTTTCATTCCTCTTTCTGGTTTCCCCTTTTTTATATGCCTATCATCAATCACTCCACCGCCGCTAACATATACAATTGGCTTAATAAATTCAGTTCTTTCACCAGACGGTAGAATTGCTCCAAACGACCGGAAAAATCCGCCCTTTGTTGGCACTCCAAAACAATTCCCATAGTCTGATACGCCATTACTTGCTTCAATCGCAATCTTCAGACTACTTGCCAAGTTGTCCGGGTACTTAAAATCGGAAAAATTCTCCTCCCAAGGAAAAACATACCCAGGAATACATAATCGTCCGACACAATATCCGGCCAGAGCATAGAGCACTTGAGAGCCTTGCCCAGCATTCAAAGCATCGCGAATCCAGCCACCCAGCCCAGTTTCAGCTCCGGGATACGGAGCAACACCAGATGGAAAGTTGTGAGTTTCCGCTGTAAACAGTATGTGGTAAGTAACTTTTTTTTTGGAAAAACGTGAAACTTTTCCCGGGTCATCCGGTATCAATGTCCAGCATTCAAAACCACGAATAGCACTGGCATTATCATGAAAAGCTATCACTGAATTGTCAGGATTTGCCTTCCAGGTTGACTTAACAATATCCATAAACGTTTCTGGCATTTCCACTCCATCAATTACAATCTTACTCAAAAAATCATGGTGTCGGGAATGGTTAGAATCACAATTTGCTAAGTCAAAAATTTCAACGCAAGTTGGATCTCTTCTATTTTTCTCAACAAAGTACTCCTGATATCTTTGTCGATCAAACTCGTCAAAAGGAAGACCTTTAATATCAAGTAAAGCACTTGGACCTTTTTCCATTATTGGAACTATCCATACTTTTTCCGTTTCAATTCCAGAATCAAAAACTTCGAGAGGTTTTTTGTAAACCTCTTCTGTCATACGATCTGGTTCATCTTTTTCAAATTTATCACGATCGATTCCTTTTTTTAGCAAAAACCGTCGTGAAAATTCAATTCTACTTACCTGCGGAATACCGCAAGCGTGACAAATTGTAACCAAATTCGTTGATTCCGGAGTAGCAAAATTCATCCGCGGACCAACCTCAAGCGTTCTGTCCCCATTTTTAAAAAAACTCTTATCATATACTGATTTTTCAACAAACCCATCAGCCAAGATCAATTTAAGCTTTTTAAATTGTTCAATAGTAATCGGAGCCGAGGTCTCAATATTAAAACACTCTTCCACTTGTTTACCTGAACTCTTAAATAAATGAATCATTTCTTGTCTCCTTTTTTTAATACAGTTAAATTTTCAATGAACCATTTTGTGTGAACATTAGCTTAATTTTACTTAAATGTCAATGTTTTCCACATTGCAAACCGGATATAAATTTGATAAAATATTTAAGCATTCCTCTTGTTCGCTTGTCTGAGCGCAAAAAAAATATTTTTATCTAAAACAAGGTAAAATTGTCCTTTTTTTTTATATATAATAAAATAAATAATATTATGTCTAAACCTAAAAAAGCAAAATCCGCGCGTCTTACTTGGGACGAGATGTTTATGAATCTAGCCGTAATCGCGTCTAAACGCACCGCCTGCAAATTTCATGAAACCGCCGCTGTCATTGTCGACAAAAACCACCGCATTATTTCTATCGGTTATAATGGTCCAACCGCCAGGGACGTACATTGTCTGGATGTTGGCTGTGCAAAAATAGATGGTGACTCAAAAACTGGCAAACTAAAACGCTGCCGCGGAGCTCATGCCGAAATAAACGCGATTATCAACGCTTTTGATGGCATTCGTTTACGCGGCGCTATAATTTACACTGTCTTAACTCCTTGTTATGACTGCATGAAAGCTTTAAACAATTGTGGGGTTAAAGAATTAATTTATTTAAAAAACTATCATCGCATTCAAACCGGTGGAGAAAAAGTAGAAGATGAAAACGAATCGGATGAACTTGCGGCTGTGGCTGGTATTGCTGTTCGACAATATACCGGTGAAATCTACTCCAAATTCCCCGATGAATATAATATTATTGATGGGGACAAAGAAAGTTGCGCGATGGGGTGCGCAAGCTAACAAATAATTCGCGTAATTCGAATTCGCTATATTCGCATACAATTCGTAAATTCGCATTATATTTATGATATTAGGAATAAAAAAACTGCACGAGCTTGTTAAAAAAGATAAGCTTGTAGAGAATCTTTGCGAACGGGAACTAAATTCACCCGAAGGGGCCGGTTTTGATTTGCGCTTGGCGGAAGTGTTTGAGCTAGATACGGCTGATGACAATTATTTTCTTGGTGTGGAAGAAAGAAATACACCGGATGTTGTGTCAGTTGCCATTAACGATAATTCAAAATCAGAAGAAGAAAATTCTTTTATTTTTGAGCCGAGAAAATATTATTTAATAAAGACAATGGAGAAAGTTAATTTGCCCACCACTCTTTCGGGCGTAATTTTCCCCCGCACCACTCTGTTCCGTTCTGGTTTGGCATTATTCAATGGCGTGGTTCAACCGGGCTACTCCGGCGAACTCAGCTTTGGCATTTGCAATCTGGGCAAATCCAAAATCCGTGTTGCCTTTGGCGCCCGCGTTGTCCATATTACTTTTCAAGAAGTACTGGGTGAAGGTAATCAGTATAAAGGACAATGGCAAGGCGGGAGAGTGGCAACAGATAAAGTAGAAACACAGATTTAAATTCTTAATTTTTAATTCTTAATTTTTAATTGCCATGAAACATCCCGAACATCAATATCTCGACCTCATCAAAGACATTAAAAAAACCGGTGCAAAAAAACCAATCTTTTTTACTCCCGAAGTCTTGGCTGAATACAAAAAAAGGGGGCAAGAAGCGCCTTATTTATTGTCTGTTTTTGGCCGTCAACATCGTTGGAATATGGCCGATGGTTTTCCTTTGTTAACCACCAAAAAAACCTTTTTTAAAAGTATTTTATCTGAGCTGATTTGGTTTTTGTCTGGTAGCACCAATATTAAATACATGGTTGACAAAAAAAATCCGATTTGGAATGATTGGGCTTGGAAACGTTATCATAAACACTGTTTGAAAAATGAGCCGGACAAAGACATGACACAAAAAGATTTTATTACTAAATTACGAGAGTTGCCAATAGATGATCCCTGGGTAGTGGAATGGGGCGACTTACTTTATGCTTATGGTAAAATGTGGCGCCGTTGGCCCGCTTCAGACGGACGGGAAATCGATCAGCTTGCTTGGGTAATTAACGGCTTAAAAGATAAACCATATCGTAAATCATACGTAGTTTCCGGCTGGAATCCAGATTTTATCTATGCGATGGCAAGTGAAAAAAACAAAAACGAAATTCCCCCCTTTTGCCATACCACCTTTCAATTTCAAGTAACAGATGACAAGTTAAATCTTGGTCTTTATCAACGCAGTGCTGATCTTTTCCTGGGCGTACCTTTTAATATCGCCAGCTATTCAATGTTGCTACTCATGGTATCACAGATTGTTGGAATCGAGCCGGGTGAATTTGTTCACACTTTTGGTGATGTTCATATTTATTCCAATCATTTCAATCAACTCGATGAACAAATAAAACGAGACCCTCTCCCCTTTCCTGAATTAAAAATCAATCCAGACATAAAAGATATTGATAATTTTACAACAGAAAATTTTGAATTAAAAAATTACAAACACCATCCCCCACTCCGCGGCGAAGTCGCAAATGTTGGTGGATTTTAAAAATATTTATGAAATTATCAAGTATCGTCATCGTAGGTAAAAACCGTGAAATCGGTTGTAATAATCAACTTCTTTGGAATATCCCGGCAGACATGGCTCGGTTCAAATATATCACCACCGGCCATCCTGTTATCATGGGTGACAGAACTTTTGAATCAATCGGTTCTCCCCTGCCCGGGCGCACTAATATTGTAATATCTTTAAAAAAAAATTATAAAGCCCCGGGTTGTACAATAGCACATTCTATAGAGAATTCTATAGAATGTGCTAAAAAACATTCGCATGACCCACATTCGCAATCATGGGATGTGAACAAAACAAACGATGACGAAGCTTTTGTGATTGGTGGCGGAACTATTTACAAACTATTCATGCCTCTAATTGATAAATTATATATCACCGAAGTTGATGACACCAAAAAAGCAGATGTCTATTTTCCAGATTATTCAGATTTTAAAAAAGTGATTTTTGAACAAAAGCATAAAAAAAACAATTTAAAATTTACCTTCAAAGAACTTAAGCGATAAAGGATATAGAAATCCGACTTTTACAGCTGTAGAAGTCGGATTTCTATATCAGTTGACATCATGAATTTAAAAAATAAAAAAATAATAATTATAATTGGCGAAGTGGCCAGCGGGAAAGGAACGACCGGAAAATATATTGCCAAAAGGTATAATGGTTCATTTTATCCTTCTTCGGTAATTCTTAAGCAAATCTTGGAAAAACTGGAACAAACGGTCAATCGAGATAATTATATAAATTTATCTACTTTTCTCCGGACGCAGTTTGGTGATGATTATTTGGTTAAACCACTATCAATAATCTTTAAAAATGACGAAAACAATTTGATTGTGCTTGATGGACTTAGAAAAGAAAAAGAAATTTTAAGTTTTAAAAAATTATTTGACGTAAAAGTAATTTACATAGAATCTTCACTTGAAATTCGTTATAAAAGACTTAAAGCCAGAGCAGAAAAAGCCGATGATGCAATCAAAACTTTTAAAGAATTCAAGGCGGATCATGCAAAAGATACTGAAAAAAATATATTAAAATTCAAAAAATACGCCGACTTTACTATAATAAACGAATCTGATATAGTAAATTTGCATAAAGAGTTAAATAATATTCAATTTTTTAATTAAATATTCGCGTAATTCGAATTCGCTATTCTGCGCATACAATTCGTGAATTCACACTGTAATCTCATGACAAAGAAAAAAGTGATCGCCATTATTGGCGAACAAGCCGGCGGTAAAGGCGTCGCGGCCGATATTATTCGTAAACATTATGGCGGTTCACGCCTGACAATTTCAAACATTTTAAGGCGTACTTTAGACTCACTTCATCTTGAATCAAGCCGAGAAAATTTAATCAACATAGCGCTTGTTATGAAAAAGGGCTTTGGCAAGGCAGTTTTGATGAATGCAATGCTAAAAGAAGTTGAAATGGAAGATGCTGATTTGGTTATTGTTGACGGATTACGCATGCCGGGTGACCCAGACCCATTCAAACGCGAATATGGAAACGATTTTAAGTTATTATATGTCACAACAGAGCAAAAAATTCGCTATGAACGCAGTGTCGGTCGTGGCGAAAAAGTTGGCGAATCCGACGCAAGCTTCAAAGATTTCCAAGCCAACGAAAACAAAGAAACCGAAAAATATATTAACGAAGTTGGTAAAAGCGCCGATTTTATCATAGAAAATAATGGTGGCCAAAAAGAATTGGAAGAAAAAATTAAAAAGGTAATGAGCAATATATGATGCAAATTATACAAATGAATAAAATATTAAATAAATTTTAATTTTTCAATGGACTACGACGTAATTATTGGCATGGAAATCCATGCTGAGCTAAAAACCAAACGCAAAATGTTTTGTGCTTGTGACAATGACCAGGTCGGCAAAAAGCCGAATGAGAACACCTGTCCACTTTGTCTAGGTCATCCCGGGACTTTACCAGTGCCAAACAAAGAAGCAATCGACTGGACTATTCTCTTGGGGCTGGCTCTTCATGGCAAGATAAATCTGTTCTCAAAGTTTGATCGAAAAAATTATTTCTATCCAGACCTGCCTAAAGGATATCAAATTTCGCAGTATGATTTACCGTTTGTTTATGATGCTAAATTAAAAATTAACGACAAAGAAATAGAGATAACCCGCGTTCATCTAGAGGAAGACACCGGCAAAAACACTCATCCTAACGGAAAAAACTATTCTTTGATTGATTTTAACCGCTCCGGCACTCCTCTTTCCGAGCTTGTCACCGAGCCGGTAATCAAATCGGGTGAAGAAGCAAAAAAATTCTGCCAACGCTATCAGCAAGTTTTACGCTACTTGGACATATCGAACGCGGATATGGAAAAAGGAGAAATGCGTTGCGAAGCTAATATCAGCTTGCAAGAAAAAGATAAATGGGAACGAAGCGACAACACAATCATTGCAAAAGGAAATTACAAACTAAATCCAAAAATCGAAGTAAAGAATATCAATTCCTTCAAAGCGGTTGAAAAAGCAATTGATTATGAGATAAAACGACAAAGTAAAGCGCTTGAACAAGGTAAAGAACTAAGTCAAGAAACCAGAGGCTGGAATGAAGATAAGGGTATGACTATCAGTCAACGCATCAAAGAAAACTCAGCCGATTACAGATATTTTCCCGACCCGGATATTCCACCAATAAAAATTGACGCGCAAAAAATAAAGGAGCTTAAATCCAGAATTATTGAGCTACCTTCGGAAAAATTGGATCGTTTTATCAGTCAATACAATCTGAGCGAAGATGTGGCCGAATTAATTATTTCGAACAAAGATTTTGCAAATTATACCGAGGAGGTAATCAGCGAACTTCGTGCTTGGATTAATTCGACCGGTGACGACTGGCAAAGGCAAAAACATATACTTGCCAAATCGGTTGCCAATTGGCTTACCAGTGAGCTTTTGAAACATTTACGTGCTGATAATAAAGAAATAAAAGACATAAAAATCACTCCGGAAAACTTTGCCGAATTGATAACTCTAATATACCAAGATAAAATCGGCTCGTCTGCCGGTCAACAAATCCTGGATTATATGTACAAGCATGGCGGTGATCCGACCGACATTATGCGAGAACTTAATTTGGAGCAAATGGATAACAATGAAGAACTGGAGCAAATTATTGAAGAAATCACTGTAAACAATGAAAAACAAGTTGAACAATATCGCGAGGGAAAAACCAATGTACTGCAATATTTTGTCGGACAAACCATGGCAAAAACAAAAGGCAAGGCCAACCCGAAAACAGTAATAAAAATATTAAAAAAAATATTAGATTAATAACTCCAACAACTCTTTCTCTCTTCTCTTCTTCTCATCCCGGCTAACATTGTCTTTTAATTTAAAAGCGGCTGTGCCGTAACGAGGGCTGTACTGGGCAATATAGGCCATGTCAAAACCAACTTCTCTAAATAATTTAGCGGTATTTTCAAATTGCGCCCTAGTCTCACCCGGAAAACCAACAATAATATCAGTTGTGATTGAATAACCGGGAATTTTATTTTTAATTTTTTTAATTAATTTAAGATAATCATCCCGAGTATATTTCCGGTTCATTCTTTTTAAAATCTCATCATCCCCACTCTGTGCCGGCAAATGAATATGCTTAGAAACTTTCTCACAATTCGCAATAACATCAATCAACTCATCGCTCATGTCCTTAGGATGAGAGGTCGCAAAATAAATCAAAAAATCCCCCTCAATGCTATTAATTAATTCAAGCAAGCCAGCAAAATTTATATTTTTTGAATCATTAAAAAATTTAAAATTAAATTGAAATTTGAAATTTGAAATTTTAAATTTATATGAATTAACATTCTGCGCAATCAAAATAATCTCTTTATAATTATTTTTAATTAAAAATTTTACTTCATCATATATTTCATTATAATCACGATAAACTTCCCTACCCCGCGCATAGGGCACTACACAATAAGTACAAAAATTATCACAACCATTGCCAATCGGCACAAAAGCAGAAGTTTTTGATTTATACTTTGGCTTAATTGATAAATAATCTTTATATGAAGTGATTTTTTTATTATCTTCTTTTAATAATTTTGCTAAATTTGGCAATTCAACAATTGGCAACCAAATCTCAACTTTATC
>JAYENK010000036.1:42414-69478 GCA_034722035.1 Patescibacteria group bacterium
TTTTTGATTTATACTTTGGCTTAATTGATAAATAATCTTTATATGAAGTGATTTTTTTATTATCTTCTTTTAATAATTTTGCTAAATTTGGCAATTCAACAATTGGCAACCAAATCTCAACTTTATCTTTTAATCTTTTAATAACGTCTTTGCGCTCAGCCAAACAACCGGTAATAATAATTTTCGCGTCTTTATTTTCTTTTTTAATTCTTGGAACAAGCCCATAAATCCTGTCTTCAGCCGATTGCCGCACGCCACAACTATTCAAAATAACCCAAACCGCCTTTTCACGTTTTTCGCTATTTTTATAGCCCAAATCATCCAAATAAGCAGCAATCCGCTCTGAATCACTCTTATTCATCTGACACCCAATCGTTATAATATAATATGTTTTATTTTGCATATTCTACAGAATAATTAACATATTCTATCATATATTATTTTTTTATATTTATCAATTATTTCAATTATTTAAAGCTAGCTATTGACAAAAATATCTAAATATAGTATATTAAAAGACATATTATGCTCTTTATTATTTCAATTACTTCTAAAAGGAGGATTTTCAATGGCAAAAATTAGAGTTACAGTTACTTTTTTTGGTCTTGGCATGGCCGCACTTGGTATCGCCCACTTGATCTTTCTGGTCACTGTAGTAAGACGATACGGTGGATATCCACCTGGCGAACACCTCTTCGGAGGTGGGCTATTTATAGCTGGGGCGTTAGTCGTCATTTTTGGTAATTATTTGTGCGATTGGTACGAAAATTACCAAGAAAGAAAGGACGAGATAAAATTATCGTCCGATTATTTTAAATAACCCCAAGCAAGGGTCGGATTACGCAAAATTTCCGACCCTTTTTTTTGATCCAAAAACCTTGACATAATAAAGAAATTGTTGTAAATTTAAATTAGCACTCATATACTAAGAGTGCCAAATTATAAAATAAATTTAAATTCAAATGTTTAATAAATTTACCAATAAATCACAAGAAGCTATTATTAATGCGCAAATTTTAGCGCAAGATCACGGACAACAGCAAATAGAAGCTTTGCATATTTTGTTTGCCCTTCTCCAGCAAGATGAAAGCCTGGTCAAATCAGTTTTAAACAAGCTAAAAATCAGCCCGGAAAGCATGGAAAAAAATGTAATCAACAACATTACCCGCCTACCCAAAGCACAAACAGTAAATGCCGGTAGCGGGGCGGTTCAAGGAACAGCTGAGGTAGCAATGATACTGGAACGAGCCAAAAAAGAAGCTGACGGCATGCAAGACGAATATATTTCGACTGAACATATATTTTTAGCCTTAATCGGCATTAAATCACCGGCTCAAAAAATATTAATCAAGCTTGGCATTGAATATGAAAATGTTTTAAAAATTCTCTCGGAACTGCGCGGAGTACACAACGTCAACTCCCCCAACCCGGAAGCTAAATACAAAGTTTTGGAAAAATACGCCATCAACCTAACAGAAAAGGCCAAAAAAAAACAGCTTGATCCGGTAATCGGCCGCGACACGGAAATCAGACGAATCATGCAAATTCTTTCTCGTCGTACAAAAAATAATCCAGTATTGATTGGTGAAGCCGGCACCGGAAAAACCGCAATCGTAGAAGGGTTGGCCCAACGGATTATAAACGGTGACGCCCCGGAATCACTCAAAAACAAAGAAATAGTGAGCCTAGACCTGGGTGCACTCGTGGCCGGTGCTAAATTCCGTGGTGAGTTTGAAGACAGATTAAAAGCGGTTTTAAAAGAAATCAAAGCACAGGAAGGAAAAATTATATTATTTATTGATGAACTACATACTTTAGTTGGTGCCGGTGCCTCGGAAGGCTCGATTGACGCTTCCAATATGCTAAAACCGGCTTTGGCTCGAGGCGAGTTAAGTGCGGTTGGAGCCACCACCACCAAAGAATATCAAAAATATATTGAACGCGACGCTGCCCTAGAACGGCGCTTTCAACCAATTTACGTAAACGAGCCCTCAATTGAAGATACAATTGCAATCTTGCGCGGAATAAAAGAAAAATACGAAGTCCATCATGGCGTGCGCATCACTGACGATGCGATTGTCAACGCGGCCAAACTCTCTTCCCGCTATATTACCGACCGATTTTTACCGGATAAAGCGGTTGATTTGATTGACGAGGCCACTTCTGCCTTGCGCATGGAAATCGATTCAATGCCGGAAGAGCTTGATCGGCTAAAAAGAGAGATAAAACGCCTTGAGATTGAAAAAGCCGGACTAATGAGAGATAAGCATTCAAGCGTTAAACTCAAAAAAATCAATAAACAATTAAGCGAACTAGGCGAAGAATCAAAACAACTTGAACTTCATTGGCAAAATGAAAAAAATATAATTTCCAAAATAAGTGAAACCAAAAAAGAAATTGATGACTTAAAAGCAAAAGCGGAAATTATTGAACGCCGTGGTGACGACCTCACCCAAGTTGCTGAAATTCGTTATGCCAAAATCCCCGGACTGGAAAACGAAGTAAAACGTCAAGAAAAAAATCTGATTAAACTGCAAAAACAAGGACAACGCATTCTCAAAGAAGAAATAGACGAAGAAGATGTTGCCAAAATAATTTCTCGTTGGACCGGTGTCCCGGTGGCCAAAATGCTTGAATCGGAAATCAAAAAACTGGCAGAAGCCGAAAAAGAGCTGGAAAAACGAGTAAAAGGCCAAAAAGACGCTATAAAATCAGTTGCAAATGCCATTCGCCGCTCCCGTGCCGGTATCAATGAAGAACATAAACCAATTGGCTCTTTTATGTTTGTTGGTCCGACTGGAGTTGGTAAAACCGAACTGGCAAAAACTCTGGCAAACTTTATGTTCAACGATGAACATTCTCTGATTAGATTGGACATGAGTGAATTTATGGAAAAATATTCTGTTGCGAAAATTATCGGCTCTCCTCCGGGTTATGTCGGGCACGATGAAGGCGGACAATTAACCGAAAAAGTAAGGCGCCGTCCTTATAGTGTTATTTTATTTGATGAAATTGAAAAAGCCCATCCCGAAGTATTTAATATTCTCTTGCAAATTCTTGATGACGGCCGTCTGACCGACTCTAAAGGAAGAAATGTTAACTTTAAAAATACGATTATCATAATGACATCTAATCTGGGCAATGAAGTAATCAAACAATACTCAATCGGTTTTTCTGACGGAAGCGACGCTGACAAAGTTAAAGATGAGCGCCGAGATGAAATGAAAGAGAAAATTGACAGTATTTTAAAAGATCATTTTAAACTGGAATTTCTTAACCGTATTGACGAAATTGTAATCTTCAAAAGCCTAAATAAAGCGGTCTTAGGAGAAATAGTCAATCTAGAACTTGAAAAGGTACAAAAACGGCTCAAAGGTAAAAATGTCACCTTGAATATTGCCATCAAAATAAAAAAACATCTAGCCGAAAAAGGTTATGACATTACTTTTGGCGCCAGACCGCTAAAACGCTTAATTCAAACTTTAATTCTGGATGAATTGGCACTGGATATTATTGAAGGAAAAATTAAAGACGGTGACAAAATTACAATTGACCTTGGAGTTAAAGATAGGGTGGAATTAAAAGTTAAATAAAATAAACAAAAATCCCTCTGTAGAGACGCCCTATTAGGGCGTCTCTACAGAGGGATTTTTGTTTGAATCCATTTTTACTTGCTAGGCAAGATACGAAACATGGTGGTACCGCAAACTGGGCATTTGCCCCGCATCGCGCGGCGCGGTTTCCCGCCCTTGCCTTTCATCTCAACTTCTTGTCCGTCTTGTATTTCTTGTTTTGCCTTACATTTTACGCAATAACCTTCCATACGAATTTTTCTTAATAATTAAAATAAAATATTTTTTATTTTTTTATTTTTCTCTTTATTTAATATTAGCATAAATTAATAAAAAAATAAAGTCTTTATCTTGCAAATAAAAAAAATAACGGCTAATATTAGCTGTTATTTAATTATATTTAAAAAGCTTTAGGCGATTTTTTTTATTGTATATTCCTGTTCACCACCGGGGGTTTTAACAGTGACTATGTCTTTAACTTTTTGCTCGATAAAAGCCTTACCCAAGGGAGATTCGTTAGATATTTTGCCGTTTATCGGATCAGCTTCATTAAAACTGACAATTTCAAAGTTTTTTTCCTTACCGTTATTCTCAACCGTTACCAAAGACCCAATCCCAACCTTGCCGTTATTATTTTCATTCTCTACCACCGTCACATTTTTTAGAATAGTCTTCAATTCGGCGATACGGCCATCGTTAAAGGCTTGCGCGTCCTTTGCCTCTGAGTATTCGGCGTTCTCACTCAAGTCGCCCATATCCTTGGCACTTTGAATACGCTTAGCGATTTCTCGCCGTTTGTCTGTGCTCAAAAACTCAAGTTCTTTTTCCAATTTTTTATAGCCCTCAGGCGTAATAATTTGTTCTGACATAGTATAAAAATTTAATTAAATTACCAGCATAGTATCTAATATATAATATTTTGTTTTTTTTGGCAAGAGAAAAAAATAATTATCAATAAAAATCCAATACCGAGTGGATGATTTAGATATGGGCTAAAAAAATTTATCACTGCCATTAAAACCAACAAGCAAACTAGACCTAAATAAATAATATCTCTTTGCTGAAAAAACTTCTTCAAATTTTCTACAATCAGTATAACAAAAATACCAGCGTAAACAAGCAAACCAAAAATTCCTAATTTGAGCCAAACATCAAGCCAGCCCCACTCAAAAGAAAAAGTCGTGTATAATTTATCCGGATTAGACTCGAGTGCGCGCGGATCGCTCGAGGCGTAAGAAATAGTGGTGCCAAAACCACGGCCCAAAAAAGGACCTTTTTTAATTTCTTTTAGCATTTCCGGCCAAAGCGCCCAACGTGAGGCCGCTCCGGCCTCATTTGCGATATTTCCGGTTCGATCACGAATAGATTTAAAAGTATCGACTTGGGTGTCAGAGCCGGGCCAAGGAATCTTTACTATCATAAAAACAAATACCGCGGACAAAATAATAACGCCGATAAAACGTAAAATATAATTGAAATATTTTTTAAATGGTCTGAAATAAACAAAGCTATATCCCAAAAAAAATAACAACAAAGAGCATGCAAGCCCCAGCCAATTACTACGAGATAAACTAACAATAGTAGTTGACAAAAAAAGGATCATACAAAGATGCAAAAAAAAGCTTTGGCGCCTCTTTTTTGTCTTTAGGAGTAAGATTAATACAACAATAATTCCGGCTAAAACAAAAATCTGCGACTGGATAAAAATACGATAAAAGTTACCCGGCATCATTGTAATTTCCCCCACCCCGCTCTCTCGCACCCAACGATAAATATTGTCGAGCCACGGAGCAAGATGAGAAAACAGATAAAGTAGTATTAAAGTTTTTAAGCTAATCCAAACAATACCGGCTAAAAAAACCGCTAACAAATTATTTAAAAAATCTTTTAACTTGTTTTCATAAAAAAGCGGCAAAGAAAACAGAGGGAATAATATCCCTAAAAAGAGCCAGCCGTTTAGATCAAAAAATATATCAGATAGAGAATTTTGCCGTAAAAAAGCATTTATTGTCGCAAACGCTATAATAAACAATAAAACAAATAGAAGCTTTAAATAAATATTGTTTTGAATATACAGCCTTATTTTTGCAATATTCAAGTCTCCTTGTCTTATGTTTTTAACAAACAAATAAAGCCAAACCAACATTATAATTACAAAAAACATTAAACGAATTGAGATTTGCACCCCAAAAATTTCCGCAAAAAATAAATACCCCTTAGAACCAATAAATAATTCAACAAAAATAATCAAAATTGCGTTTGGAAATGATCGCAAGGCAATAAACAAAAATACTAAGGATAAAATAAAAAAGACGATATAATTTAAAAAATTAAAAAAATAAGCTGTTAATGATATCAGCTCAATTAAAAAAAGAATTAATATAGTTTGTCTAAATAAAATTCGATTTAACATTAAATATTTATCTCAATTTTATCGCCTGTTTCTATTTTATTTTTCCGGCTAAAACCGGCATTAAGCTCAAGCACATGATTAACCTCATATTCAGAGCCATAGCTGTTTTCCGGATTTTTCCCTTCCGGTGGCAAGTTTTCGCTGATTTTTACGATTTCTCCATCTTTTATCCAAAGAATATCAAGCGGAAAGTTCATTTCACGCATGACAAAAACCCGCTGGATTTGATTATTAAAAACAAAAAGCATACCTTGGTGCTTATTCAATGATTTACGGTTAGAAAGACCGCGATATTGCTCGCCCGGTGAATCCGCTACTTCAACCGCAATGACGGTTTTATTTATTTTTACATGCGGACCGGCCAAAGCCTCCTCAATCCGCACTGATTTTTTGTATTGCAAACCTCCAAAAAAAGAAAGAATAATAACAAGCGGGATAATAAATTTTAAATGACGTAAAATTATTTTTACCATATAATTATATTAAAAAATTATAATTAAATAATATTATGCTTTTTCTTTACTGTTTCTACCGCTTTATTGTATTTAATAACGCTTAGAGAAAAAGGAAATATTTTATAAAAAATCCTGGGCAACCAGGCACTCATAGTACCACCGGTTTGAATTGTAAATAAAAATTCATCAATCCATATCCCTTTATGCCCGCCCTCGACCACTCTGAGCCAAAAATCCCAATCCTGTAAACGCCGCAAGCTTTCGTCCCAAGCCTCTTTTGGATAAGCCTCGCGTTTCATTAAGGAGGTGGAATGGATGTAGGGAATATTTTTTAATTTACCGGCATCAAAGGGCCAAAAACGAAATTTCTTCCAGCCAAAAATATGATTAGAATAAACAAAAGAAGTATCAGTATTTTGCTGTAAAACAGTATGCATTTTTTCCAACATTATTTTTTTCATAATAATATCAGCATCACAAAAAAGTAAATACTCGCCTTTGGCATAGCGCATACCTTTATTGCGTGAATAGGGGGCGCCATGATTGCTTTGGTTATTATAAATGCTTAATTTTAAACCAAAACGCTCAATAAAAAGGTTAAGCACCGAACTCAGTTTAGTGGTAGAGCGATCATTTATCAAAACAATTTCATAATTCCCGTAAGTCTGCGCCTCAATACTGGCCAGGCAAGCCTGTAATTTTTTAGGCTGATTATAAATTGGAATTATTATGCTTATCATAAAAATTTATAAAACTCCTTGGCTTTATCTTGCCAACGGAAACATGACAAGGCTCGCTTCATCCCTTTGTCTCCCACTTCAATTCTTTGCACAATATCTCTTGCGAATAAGATAACCGCATCCAAAATCTCATCGGCCGATTCACCATCAACCAAAATCCCGGTTTCGTGATCTAAAATCGCATCAGCGGTACCACCGCTTTTCCCGCCAATCACTGGTTTTCCGGCCAAATTAGCCTCCAAAAAAACAATACCAAAACCTTCACAATCCCCTGCTATTTCCCTGTTTGGCATTATAAATATATCACATTTTCGCAAATATTGCCATTTTTCATCTTCACTTACTTCTCCCAAAAAATGTATCTTTTCTTGGATATTTTCCGGTAATTTTTCTTTTTCTTTTTTTAGATATTCTTCATCAGGGCCGACTCCGGCAATATAATACTCTAAGCGCGGCACTTCTTTCACTATTTCCGGCATCGCTTTTATCACCATATCAACCCCTTTACGTTTAACCAATCTACCTAAAGTAAGCAAAATTAATTTATTATTATTTATTTTATTCGTCAATTGAAAATCCCCAATCGGCAATCGAGGCACTCCTGGATTTAGAGTTTTTATTTTATTTTTATATTTTTCACCCAAAAATTCTTCTGTAATACCAGCGACATAATGACTATTACAAATAATAACGCTGGCTTTTTTTAGTATCTTCTTGGCCAAAAAAGCCTTGCACATTCTTTGTTTGGCATATTCGATATCCATACCGTGCAACACAAGCGAATATTTAAAATTATAAAAAAAGCTAAGCAAATAAACCACTGTCCCCAAAGGCAAAATATGCCCAACAACAACATGAGGTTTCTTTTTTTTGATTTCTTTTTTTAATGCCTTAAACGCCCGTAACCATTTTAACGGTCTAGGTCCGATTAGCTCCTTATCATTGTTGTGCAAAACCGAAACTTCATGCTCCTTAGGCGCATGCTTGACCAGATTATAATAATAATTGGCGATTCCTCCTTTAAACGGTGGATATTCTAATGTAAAAAATAAAATTTTCATATTAACCGGTAAATGCTTTTTTTATAGACATTAAATCTGCAACTCTAAGGCCTCTAAACGCCAATAAGGCGGCAAAATAAACAAGTGCGCCCAAAGGAATTAGAATAAAAATATTTATTACTAGTTCTAAATACCAAATAAACGCACCCATTATTAACGCGGCAAATAATGCCTTGAAAAACGGTATTAACAATTTCATTGGCCTTAATTTTATAATGTTCGGCACTTGCAAGAACCCAAAGCCAAACATAGTCGCATTAGCAATAAAAACCGTAAGAGCGGCGCCGGTTGCCTGATACATTGGAATTAAAAAAATATTAAAACTGATACTTACTCCAAGTGCTACGGCCATATTTAAAGTATTTATTTTTTGCCGATCACAGGCATTTAAAAGCGCGCCAATAGGAAAATTTATGAATAAAAGCCAAAGAGAAGCCATAATAATTTGTAATGGCAAAACAGCTGATGCATATTCCGGCTTAAAAACTTTCATTATCTGACCGGCCAAAGTGATAACACCAACGCTAATCGGCAGGCTGATAATGGTGAGATAATTTATTGCACGCTCAAAAGTAACAACCATTTGCTTGCTCGTTTCAGCTTTATCTTTTTGTGAAAATTTAATTTTTGCCCAGCTCGAGGCAAGCGCCGGATAGAGTGATGCGATAAAAGCCATCGGTAAAAACTGCAAAGCAAAAATTATCTTAAATGCAATTTGATAAAGCCCAACATCCCAGTCACTGGCCAGCTTGGAAAGTAATACTGTGTCAAGATAAGTAAAAGCTCGCTGCAAAAGAGCAAAAAGCCCAAAAGGAATGGTTAGAAAAAAATAATTTTTTAATAATTTTGAGCGCCAATTCGGAATTGGAAATATTTTGTAACGCAGAATCAATGAAAAAAGAGCATAAAAAAAATAAAATAAGCTGGCGATTGCCAAAGCGCTCATGATCCATTCCAAAGAATATCCGCGTTTAAGAAAAGTCAAACCAATAAACATCGCAATTCCCATATACATTACGCTGGCAATGCTTTCGTATTTAAGGTTATGAAAACCGCGAATTACCGCAAAAAAGCTAGTTGTAAAAGAATCGAACAACATGGGAATTGCCGACAAATACACCAAATGACGAATTAAATCCGGATAGTTTAATATATTTACAAAAACATAAATAATGGTAAGTGCCAAAAACGCCAAAGGCAGCTTGATCGCCATCACCGCGGATAATTGCTGTTGTGCTCCGCCGTCTACATTTTTAACATTATTAACCTTGGCAACTTCACGCGTGAGCAAATTACTCAAACCAATATCAATTAGCACCGAAAACATAGTGGTGATGCTGATAGCCAAATAATATTTACCCAAATAATCCGGATCCAAATTGCGCGCTAGAATTGTAAAATAAAAAAAGGTAATGACTTTTTGAATAATCAAAGCCAGCGTAAAAAATGAAGTATTTTTTGCGATATTACTGGGCATAAGTATCAATTATTTTTCCTTTATCTTTTGTCTCATTTTTCAAAACTATAAATTTTATCCGCATTTAACATATGATTTTATTATAATTAATACTTAAATAATAGCATTTTTTACTTTTTTAGGCTATTTTTCTTTTTTATCAAAAAAATTTGACATATCTTGTTACAATTGTAACAATTAGAGTTATATTTCGATTTTTTGTTCACGTGTAGTGGTAAATTAAAATATAATTAGCAAAATAAAATTAGTAGTATTTGCGTATTATTAAATAGGGGGTAATAAATTTATTAAAATAGAGTAAAAAATATGAAAAAAATAGTTTTTTTGACTTTAATTATTGGTGTTTTACTTATTTCCGGGTGTACTCAAACACAAACCCAAGAACAGGATAACACTGTTAATAAGGACGATTTTGCGATGCGACGACCGGATTTTGGTCAACCAAAGCGAGAACTTGATATTCGTGGTCTGGTTAAATCCATTATTGGTAATGAAATTACTGTATTGAAAATCGAGCGCTTACAGTCTAATCAGAAGGCTGATAGTGAAAATATAAATAATGATGAAGAGAAAAAGACTCCTACTGGAACCACCGGAATTCGTATTCCCGGAATGGGCAGAGGACTGAAGTCAGGCGGAATTACTCCAGACGCAGATGTGCGCGCTGCAATGCTTGAGCGAATGAAAGAAATGAGTACTGGTGAGGAAACAATCTTGATTCCAATCGGTATTCAGATGCTTAAGCCGGGGGACAACGCAGAAAAAATGGAAATGGTTGAAGCTACATTTGAAGATATTAATGAAAATAAAATGATTCAGGTTTGGTTGAATCAAAATATTAGCGACCGAAAGATTGCTGAGTTTGTATTAATAACAAGATAAAAGTATGGCATCTATATTAGAAGAAAGTAAAAAGGCTAAGGGAAATGGGATTTTTAATTTTTGGAAAAATAAAAAAATAATGATTCCTTTAGTTGCGGTAGCTGTAATTGCTTTGCCTCTTTATTATTTTTTAAACAAAGAAGAGGAGCAAAAGCAAACAAGCGCGCCTAAAGAATGGACAATAAAGAAGGCAAACATAATTATTTCAACTGAGTCTGATGGAAAAGTAATGGCCGAGGATGGTGTTGAGCTTAGTTTTAATGTTAGTGATGATAATCTGGCAGTAAAAGAAGTTTATGTTAAGGAAGGAGCAGACGTTAAAAAAGGGGACAAAATTGCTTTGGCTGAAACTAAATCTTTGGAGCTTAGCCTGAGCAGTGTTTGGAGCGCCTATCAATCAGCTTTGGCCGATTATAATGAAACCATGGATGGCTCGACTGATAAAGAAGTGGCTGATGCTAACGACAGAATAAGCTCAGCGGAAATATCTTTAGAGCAATCTCACATTAGTCTGGCCAATATTGAGCAGTCAGCTGCCAATAGTATTTATGACGCAGAACAAGATTTAAAAGACGCCAAAGATGAGCTGGATGACAACAAAGACGAACTTAGCAGTGAAGATGTGAGCGACGCCTATGAGGCTTTAGTCGATAATATTAAGGCTACTAATATTGCGCTTGGAACAAATTTGGTTGACTCTGATGAAATAATAGGGGTTGATAAGGAATATCTGAATGATGATTTTGAAAAAAGTTTGGGCGCCAAAGATTTAAACTCAATTACATCTGCAAAAAGATCTTATGCAAGTGCTCGGGATGAATTGGAAAGTTTAAATAGCCTTGCTTTGGCACTTAGCATAAAAAGTGTTTATAGCGAAATCGATATCGCTGCTGTACAAGCGGAAATTGCTCTGAATGCATTTGAAGAACATTTTTATGACATGAAGGTATTGCTGGATAACACTGGGGCTAGCTCTAACTTAACTCAAGCTGAGCTAGATGCATTTATAGCAACAATTGCTTCTGCCCGCTCTAGCATTAACACAAAAATAACTTTATTAAATACTAAGCTTGGAGCAGTCGAAAATGCTAAAGATGGTTTGGAAGACTATATTGATGACTATGATGAGGCTGTGCGTGATTTGGCCAACGCCAAGGCGGACGCGCTTCGTGATATTAAAAATGCTGAAGCTAGTCTTAGTTCGAAAGAGCTTTCATTGGAGCAGGCTAAGCGCGATTATAATGATTTAATTGCGCCACTCACTGACGCGGAAATTGCTTTGGCTCGGTCCAGATTAACATCTGCTTCAGTCACGCTCACAGAAGCACAAAATGATTTGGATGAGGCTACTATTATTTCTCCGATTGACGGGCAAGTTGTGGAGTTGAATTATAAGGTAGGGGATATTATAGTGGATAATGATGATCCGGTGGCAGTGATTTTGAATAGTGAGACTCTTTTTATAGAAGTAAACATCGAAGAAGCTGATGTTTCCGATCTTAAGCTTGGACAAAAAGCGACTGCTACTTTCGATGCGCTTGATGAATTAAAACTGAGTGGAGAAGTTAGTTTTATTTCTTTAACTTCCGAAACAAATAATAACGGGATTGTCACTTACAAGGTTCGAGTAGCGATAGAAAATCCAGACGAACAACAAATCCGTGAAGGCATGACCACTTATATTGATTTTATTAGTGGCGGCGTGGAAAATGTTTTGGTCGCACCAGTATCCGCTGTTCGTAATGTTGATGGCAAACCATCAGCTCAGCTCGTCACAGGTGAATGGGTTCCGGTTGTAACCGGATTCACTGATGGGAAGAATGTTGAGATTATTAGTGGGGTTGGGGTGGGAGATAAAATACTATATTAGAAAGATACAAAAAACAAGATACAAACAAATTAAAAATTAAAATGATAAATAACTACGAAATACAACTTAAGAGCGTCCATAAATCCTATTTTTTATCTAATGGTGAGGAAATTCCGGTGCTTCGAGGGATTGATTTGGCTATAAAAAAAGGCGAATTTGTTGCGCTTATGGGAGAATCCGGTGGGGGCAAAACTACACTTTTGAATATTATTGGCTGTTTGCATCCTTTAAACAAGGGCGAATATTATTTGGATAATGAAAACATCGGTGTGGTCCGTGATGACTTTACTTTGGCCTATATTCGCAACAAAAAAATGGGTTTTATTTTTCAGCAGTTTAATCTTTTTACGCGTTTAAGTGCTTTAAAAAATGTTGCCCTGCCCTCACTCTATGCCGGCACCGAGCGAGCCAAGCGAGAAGCACACGCTAAAAAATTGTTAGAAAGCGTTGGTCTATCTGATCGTATCGGGCATAAACCGACTGAGCTTTCCGGTGGACAACAACAGCGCGTGGCGATTGCGCGTTCTCTAATTAATGATCCGGAAATTATTTTGGCAGACGAACCAACCGGCGCGCTTGACTCTAAATCCGGAGTCGAAGTAATGGAAATTTTTAAAAATTTTAAAAAACGCGGTAAAACCGTAGTAATGGTTACACATACGGCTGAAGTGGCCAAATACGCTGACAGAATTATATATTTGCGCGACGGGAAAGTGGTTGATAATGATTATAAATTAAAATCAAACTATTAATTATGTTTATCGAAATATTATTAATGGCTTTTGAGTCATTAAAGCAAAACAAAACCCGGACGCTTTTGTCCATGCTTGGTGTAATTATTGGTGTTTCTACTGTGATTGCTGTTTTTGCAATTGGTCAAGGGGCGCAATCAGCCGTGGATGAACAATTTGCCGGCTTGTCTGCCAAGTCTATTCTTGTGATGGGCACTTTTAGTCGTGGTGCTACTGCTAGTTCAAAATTAGAAATAAAAGATGTGAAATTAATTCGTGAACAGGCTAAAAATATTGGACGGGCAACTGGTATTACTCAAGGTTCTGTGACTGTGTCTTATAATTCACTGGATAGTTCTTTTACAGTCATTGGTACGGATATAGAATATTTTGCAATATCAAACCTGGAATTAAATACTGGTCGTTTATTTACGGAAGAAGAGATGAATGACAAAGCTAAAGTTGTGTTGCTTGGTTCTGGTGTTGTAGAAACTTTATTTGAAGACGGAGTTGAGCCGATTGGAGCGATAATTAACGCTGGTGGCAAGAAGTTTGAAGTGATTGGCATTTTTGAAGAAACCGGTAGTAGTTTGGGGAAAATAAACAAAGATGAATCAATTTATATCCCTTATCAAACCGCTCAGTCTAGTATCCTGGGATCAGGTGGTCGGATAATGCTAACCTTGGAAGCGACTACAGTTGACACGGTTGTAACGGCTACTGAAGAAATTACCGCAATTTTACGCAAAGAGCACGGTCTTAAAAGTAGCCAAGCGGATGATTTTAAAATTATGGATGCCGGTTCTATGGTTGGGGCCGCCCAAGAGTCAGCCACACTTATGACTACGGTTTTGACCTTAGTCGCAGCAATTGTTTTAATTGTATCCGGTATTGGTATTATGAATGTTATGTTTGTAACAGTGGCGGAACGAACCAAAGAAATTGGTATTGCCAAAGCAATCGGTGCTAAGCAAGGTGATATTCTTTTTCAATTTTTATACGAATCGATTATACTCTCCGCAATCGGCGGTCTTGTCGGCGTTGGCCTCGGCCAAGGAGCTATTCCTTTAATTAGCAAATACGGCGGTATGCTTATCACCAATACTGTAACTGGCCCCCTTCTCGGCTTTGGTTTTTCCGCTTTAGTCGGCATCACTTTTGGTTTTTATCCTGCACTCAAAGCAAGTCGACTAGATCCGGTTGACGCGCTTCGGAGTGAATAGCATAAAATAGCCAAAATAATTATTTACTGAGATATAAAATTAGAATATTAAATTATTTTTTTAACAGCTACATAATTTGACATATCTTAATGGTAAGGTAGGGACCATAAATCAAGAAATCAGGATTTGACAAATCAAGAAAAAACCATTATTGTTAGTATGATAAATTACTAAATTTAAGCATTCGCATGTGCCCCATTTATAGTGGAGCTCGGCGAAGCCGATAACAATGGAAATAAGAAATATTGCGATTATTGCTCATGTTGATCATGGTAAGACAACCCTGACTGACGCTTTGATGCAACAAACCGGTATGGCTGAGGATGGTGTGAGTATGGATTCGGACTCATTGGAAAAAGAACGTGGCATTACTATTTACTCAAAAAACACTTCTGTAATTTACAATGACACCAAAATAAACATCGTAGACACTCCCGGTCATGCTGATTTTGGCTCCGAAGTTGAACGAGTACTCCGCTCGATCGATTCTGTTTTGCTCGTGGTTGACGCGCAAGAAGGACCAATGCCACAAACAAAATTTGTTTTGAAAAAATCATTAGATCTGGGTCTAAAACCAATTGTCGTAATCAATAAAATCGATAAGCCGGCTGCGCAAGTAGAAGAAGTAGAGGAAATGGTGTATGAACTTTTTCTCGATCTTGGAGCAAACGATGAACAACTTGATTTTAGCATGGTTTACTCGATTGCGCGTGAAGGCATTGCCAAATTAAAAATGGACGATGATTCAAAAAATCTCAACCCTTTACTTGATACGATTATCAAAGAGGTGCCGGTAGCTTCGGACGATAAACTGAATAAAAAACCTTTTCGGGTTCAGCCATTTAATCTGGCTTATGATAACTTCCTGGGGCGTTTAGCTATTAGCCGTATTTACGCCGGAACAATCAACGCAAGCGACAAAGTCATTATCAAAGACAATAACAAAGAAATCAGGACCGGAAAAATTAATAAATTATTCACCTTTGAAGGATTAAAACGCAAAGAAGTTCAAACCGCTTATGCGGGAGATATCATCATGACAGCGGGGTTGCCTAATATATACATTGGCGAAACAATTTGTCAGAATGAAAACGAAGAACCACTGCCCACCATCAGTATTGACAAACCGACTATTTCGCTTAATTTTTTAGTGAACAACTCCCCTTTTGCCGGCCGTGAGGGCAAATATGTTACCAGTCGGCAGATTAAAGAACGTTTGGAAAAAGAGCTTGAAGTTAATATTGGTTTAAAAATTGATTTTGGCTCGACTGATTATTATAAAGTTTATGGCCGGGGTGAAATGCATATTGCAATTTTACTAGAAAACATGCGCCGCGAAGGCTATGAATTACAAATTTCTCAACCCAAAGTTATTATCAAAGAAATTGACGGCGTAAAGAGCGAACCTTTTGAAGAAGTAATAATTCTGGTGCCGGATGGCATGACAGGAACGGTAATTGAAAAAATGTCAAAACGAAAAGGTAATATGATTGAAATGAAGCCGGAACATGGTTCTACAAAAATTATTTTTGAAATATCAACCCGCGGCCTCTTGGGTTATCGCAATGAATTTGTCGTTGATACTCGGGGCGAGGGTATTATTTATACTCGCGTTATCGGCTTCCGTCCTTATGTCGGCGAAATCAAAAAACACGAACTTGGCTCGATGGTGTCAATGGCTAGCGGAAAAGTGCTAGGTTTTTCTTTGTTTAATCTACAAGATAGGGGCACGCTCTACATTCAAGCAACAACCGAAGTTTATGAAGGAATGGTAATTGGTAACGTGTCCAAAGGCAACGATATGGCTGTCAATCCAACTCATGGCAAAAAACTAAGCAATGTCCGTGCCTCCGGCACGGATGAAGCCATCCGCCTAACCCCGCCAACGGAACTTTCCCTGGAGAAAGGAATGAGTATTATGACCGATGACGAATATTTGGAAGTAACACCAAAAAACATTCGCCTTAGAAAACAGATATTAACCGAAACCAGTCGAATTCAACAAACGCGAAAACAAAAAAAATAAAAAATCTTATTTTTTAAATAGTTTTTTCGACTTATATTTTTTCTTCCCTTGATAAACTTTCTTTTTACCCTGATAGCTACTTCTCTTATAATAACCAACATTCTCTTTACTTTCGCTTGCTATAATTTTTTTACCATGAAAACTACTTCCGCTTAAAACGCGAACGGTTTCATTGACTCGTCTTTTCTCAACTGAAAAAATAAAGTGTTCTGGCATTAGGTTTATTTTTCCAATCTCAAGACCCCTCAATTTTTTATTAGAGTTAATTAAAGCAAAAACCTTTTTCACATCAAAACCTTGCTTTTTACCAAAATTAATTTTTATATTAACACTATCTCTATCCATCACTTTTCTTTCGCGCACTTTAGTGCTGGCGTTTAAATCACGAACATTTTTGCCGGAAGAACTTAGATGACTAAACTTATCAGCAATAAAATAATTAATCAAATCATCTTTATTGATCTTTTTTAATTTATCCGCTATTTTTGTAAACTGCTCCCCGTCATAAAATTCTTCAAAATCAAACTTTTCAATTTTTAAAAGCAGGTTCTCAATCTGTTTTTGATAAATATCTTTTTGATTCGGGATTTTTTTGTATTCAAATTTTTTACCAATCATTCGCTCCAGTTCTTTTACTTTTCTAAGCTCTCTTGGCGTAATCAATAATATCGAAATGCCATGATTTTCAGCCCGACCGGTTCGACCGCTCCTGTGGGTGTAGGATTCATTTTGATCGGGCAGATTATAGTTTATAACATGGCTCAAATTGTTCACGTCAATCCCTCGAGCCGCCACATCAGTCGCTACGAGCAAACGTATCTGCTTTTTTTTAAATCGACCCATAATCTTTGTTCGATTGCTTTGCGATATTTCACCATGCAAAGCCTCAGTATCATATTGCGCTTGTTTTAATTTGTCGGCAATATCTTGCGTTTCTCTTCTGGTACGGCAAAAAAGAATACCATAAACACCCGGTAAAAAATCCAAAACCCTTTTAAGCACTTCAAAGCGGTCCCTCGCTCCCATTACATAATATTCATGACTAACCATTTCTGCACCAACATTAGATTCTCCAACCTTCACTTCTTCAGCGTCTTTCATATATTGCCTAGCAATAGAACGGACGCTCTTTGAAATAGTTGCCGAAAATAAAAGCGTTTGCCGACTTTTTGGAGTTTGCCCCAAAATTGCGTCCAGATCATCTTTAAAACCCATATCAAGCATTTCGTCTGCTTCGTCCAAAACAAGCCATTTAATGTTTTGTAGTTTTAATATTTTTCTACGAATTAAATCATGCACTCGCCCTGGAGTGCCAACAACGATATTAGTTCCTCTCTTAAGACCTCTAATTTGAATATCAATTTTTTCACCGCCATAAACTGGCACAACTTTTACCCCTCTGGAATATTTGGCATATTTTTTTATATCTTGAGAAATCTGCAAGCACAATTCCCGGGTTGGGCAAAGAATTATAGAAAGCAAATCTTTTTCCCCTATTTTTATTTGATTCAAAATCGGCAAAGCAAAAGCAGCCGTTTTACCGGTACCGGTTTGAGCCAAAGCGACTAAATCTTTTTTGGATTTTAATAAAAATTTTATAGCTTCCTCCTGAATTGGGGTCGGGCTTAAAAATTCTAAATCATCAAGGCTTTTCGTCAGCTCCAAATTTAAATCTAAGTCTTTAAATGTCATAAATATTATATTATTCGTTTCTATCTACTCATTAACTAAATAGATTAGCAACCCTAAAAATACCATCTTTTTTACTATATGTCAATACTAGCAAAAAATGATATAATAAATAATAATTTTGCTAATATTTAATAAACAAGTTCGAATCCCCGTCCCCTCAACAAAAAACACCGAAAATATTAACCAATATTAGCGGTGTTTTTTGTGAAAATATGAGCTCGCTTACAGGGACAACTTCCGAACTTTTTTGTGTGAGGTTGGTAAATAAATAATAGAATAATCTCAATTCTGGAATCAAGGTAAGCAGTAAAACTGCATAATAAATTATTATTTATTTTCTTTTACTCTTTTCTATCGCCAAGTTAACTTGCCTATCAATAAATTCAGAAAAACTCATACCAGCGGCCCTTGCCTCCTTAGGACACAAGCTTTGTTCAGTGAGACCAGGCAAAGTGTTTACTTCCAAAAAATAAAATTCTCCATCACGCAAAATAAAATCAGAACGTGTTAATCCATCGCAACCAAGCGCTCTATGAATCTTTTTCGCATAATCCTGTATTTGACTTGTTAAATTATTAGATATTTCAGTTGGGCAAATCTCTTCTGTATCTTCAGAAAAATATTTTGCATTATAATCAAAAAATTCATTCTTAGAAATTATCTCAACTGGTGGCAAGGCTTCTAATTTTTTGTCAAAATTATTCCCAAGTACTCCACATGTTATCTCCCTACCTTCTATAAATTCTTCAATAATAATTTTATCATGCTCGTCATAGGCTTTTTTTATTGCTTCATTCAAGTCTTTCCTTTCTTTAACGATACTTATTCCAATACTTGAGCCTGACTCAGTTGGCTTAACAACACATGGATAGCCTATTTTAGATTCTATTTGTTTATCTATATTATCAATATTATTTTTATCATAAAAATTTAAAAAATTTGGTGTTTTAATTCCCAAAGCTCTTACAAATTGAGAAGATTTAAGTTTATCCATCCCAAGTGCACTAGCTAATACTCCTGAACCAGTATATGGTACTCCTAATATATCTAACACTGATTGCATTCTGCCATCTTCACCAAAAGTTCCATGAAGCGCCAAAAAAACAACGCTATAAACATTCAGATCATTCTCGGTGATTCCTTTTTCAGAGTCCATTATCACTAAACTTTTGTTTTTACTCTTATCTTCTATCTGTAAATTATTCCTTGTAGCCAACCATTTTCCGTCTTTAGTGATCTCAATCAAATATTTTTCATATTTTTCATCATCCAAATTACTAAATACCTGTTCACCACTCTTTAAAGAAACCTCTCTCTCATTTGATAATCCACCACTTATTACTGCAATTTTGATTTTTTCTGGCATATTTTTAAAATTTTATCTAAATTATTACGTTTATTATATATAATTTTTCTATTAAATACAATAAAATCAAGATAAAAGTAGTTACTTTTACAAAATAAAAAGCCGACAAACATTATTGCTGTTTGCCGGATAAACACGAAAGTAGCGGGTATAAGTTTCATTCGGGTATTCAGTTTCCTTACCAGCGGTGGAAAAATCAACACTCTCAATGGTAAAATCTGCTCTCCACCAACCATAATGATTAGTGTCTGATGGAATGCTTGCTTGTTTACAAATTTCCCAAACATCACCTTCATAGCCAAGCATACCGTTTTCATTTTCCCAAACTTGACCCCCAGGAGTGCGCCATTCCCAATAAACCTCAATCGTACTAACATCAGATGCAAAATCAAGCATTTTAACATACAGGCTGATATTGTTAAGCTCGGTCAACCGTATAATTCACACCAGAAGACGGATCATCCGGTTCTGGCGGAGCTTCATAGCCACCACCCATTCCGTAACCGTCAGATTTATAGCCGCTGTTTACCCTGGGCTGATCAAAATAATTTTGATCATAGGGCGGGCATCCGGCATCACCTTGTTCGTATTCAGCATATGTTCCGCCGATTCCTTCTCTATTGTCGTAAACCACCGCGATATAATAATTATCAGTTGGCTCAAACCATTGGACGACATAATCATCCGTGCCCGCGGGATAATAATACTCTGGAGTTACCGGAGCTTTTAAATCCATATAATTCCATTCCCAGTAATCTCTCATCTTGCCATGCACGGAATTGACCACGCCCATATAGTAGTATTTCACGTTATATATGTGCGGATTCAGAATAAA
Source organism: Patescibacteria group bacterium (assembly GCA_034722035.1). Lineage (GTDB taxonomy): Bacteria > Patescibacteriota > Patescibacteriia > Patescibacteriales > UBA12075 > JAYENK01. The sequence goes on from JAYENK010000036.1 coordinate 62,758, forward strand.
TAAATAATCATTTTGGTAATCCTGCGTCCAAAGACCACTTAAGTCGTACTGCTGGACTGCGCTTGTAGGAATACCAAAAAAATCCGGACCCTTTACATCTTCTTCGTTAGTTTCTCCTTCTTCTCCGTTATTAAGAAAATAATCGACAAAAGGCTTAGATGGCGGTGACGTACTTGATATTACATCCGCATCCTCCCACATCACTTCTTCATGGGTCATTAACATAAACATTATTTTCATCCATGCCTGTTAAAAGCATAAAATGTGGTTCACCACTTCCTGATCCGTTCATGCCAGTTCTTACGCCGACGATAACGGGAGTGCCATTTAGTAAAAACGCTCGCAACAGACTCAAATCATTCCGGATCTATTCCGGAATTTTTCATGAAGCATTTCGTATAACAAAAATCTTCTTTAAAACCAAATAAGCAGTTTCTTTTTTATAGCAAACCGCTATCCATATTAGGACCGGTTGTATTAGCTTAAGTTCATTATATAAAAATAATCATAAAAAGAAAAGACCTATTCACTGAAATTTAAATGAATAGGTCAATTTTGTTTTTTAAAAAGATTAAAAAGAAAAAGTTAAAAGGTTTAAGAAACTGCCTGACGAGCCCGCAAAATCAAGTCGGAATCGCCAGGATCATACCAGTCGACGTCCATCTCGCCAACGCTCCAATCCACGCGCGGCACATGGCCATCGGAATAGCGCGAACCCGCGCAAAGCGTAATGTTTTTAATGTCCAGGTGTTTGCCGGTTTCATTAAAAAACTTAAGTTCATGGATAAGACGTTCGGATAACGTTTCTGTTGCAATATCTTTCTCTTTGATACTGTTTACGGATAATTTTTTTAGATTATTGTCTGCTTCTGCTTCATCCTTTACCCAAATAGCATAAACGCCATTTTTAGCATCCCGCTCATTTTCAGTTAGAACCTTATCCAGGTCGTCGTTCGTCCATCGTCAACAAGGAAAAAATTCTCTACATTTAGCATAGATTTGCTCCAGCGTGATGTAGGCGATGATTAGCAAGCGCCAGCGTCCAGTATTGGGCCTTTCTGGGATTGTAACCTTTGAAAGGTCGCAATCAATTCCGAAATATTTCTGGTAAAAATTTTGCCATTCAGATATATATAATATCCGAAAAATCACCCTCGACGAATGGATTTTCCTTTTTCAAAAATCTGCCCAACTGCCTGGGGGTAACATTGCCGTTTTGAAGTTTTAACATCAAATCTGCCAACATGCCAAGTACATTGCCCGGCGCCTCACCAACTCTTTGCTTTTTCATGGTCAGTTTCTCCTTTTTTTTATTCGGCTCGCCCCTCGCTTTAGCACCACGCCAAAACGACAAGCTTGCCTTATATTAATGAACATTTTTAAAACGATTTATAATTAAAGCATAAAATCTATATTAAGTCAAGCGTAAAAAAGTCAAAACCTTTTTGCTGATTTTAAGCTAAAAATACTAAAATAACCATTTTCCCCATTTCATTTATATTAAAAGCCCGCCAGCCAGTATATTCCAATCCTAAAATGATACTATAATTGGAAGCGCCTTAAGGTGTTCGTAAGGTGTATTGAGTCCCGCCTTAGGATAAAATTTTCTTTCTTTGCCTCTCTTGTCCGTGATGACTTTTGCGTAGGCGCAAGGAATATGATAATTCAAATAAATATTAAAATATTTTTTATTGAATTCGTTTATATCTTTAGCTCATTTTTGCGCGATGTAATTACGGCCATAGGCCTTCCTGATCCGGCTGCCGTTCTTTGATTCCACCAGCGCGTTGTCATTGGAATGCTTGGAGCGGGATTTGGTCAATTCAACATGAATTTTATTCAATAGTTTGGCCACCCAGTGATTGATATATTCTGAGCCGTTATCGGCGTGGAATTCATGGATAACGAATGGAAATAATTTTAATAACTCCTCCAAGTATCTTTCTGTTATTTTTTCTACCGTCGCTATTAGCTCGTATTGGGTTACTTCATTTACTGTGTTTATGTGATAAACCCCCTTATTCCCGCCTAAATCACCCTGGTGGACTGTATCTATCCGCACGTATCCCGGTTGGCCGTTGGGACGGGGCTTTCGCCTGATGCCTATATCAATTTTTGACGATTTGGTAGCTGTGAAATACATAGCGTCGGATGAGGCGTATTGCCGGTTAGTATTCCTGACATTGTAGATATGGCCGACCGACATATTTGATATATTCGCGTATGCGGCGTTCTTGAATATTTCGTATTCCGGTTCGGATTATATTTCAGCGTTCCGTTTCTCAATTTATCGGCTAATCTTTTTAAATGGCTTTTTGAATAACCGGCCAGATATTTTAAATACTTAAAAACAGCGTGTTTTTCGCCCCTGGAAAGACGGCGATATCCAATATCTCACAAAGTCTGATTAATGAACTCATATTTATGTTTGACGGAAATAATTTCCACCTTTAATCCTGAGGATTTATTGGTATTCAAAAATTTCTCAATTTGGTTTATACTACCAAATAGCGGTAAACGTTTCATATTGATTTTTATCATACACAATCAATTATGAACGTTTTTCCGCTTATTCACAAGATGGGCCCATTACGGGCTCATCTTACGTTGAAACCGTGTCAATATTATAGTATCATCTTGCGTTGGACAAGACTCAAATTTGACAAGCAAAAAACTTTATGCTAATATTAATTTGTTAGCTAATAAAGCTAATTATCCTTAATTTAAGGATATTATTATTAAACACAAAAAGATAAAATTAAATTTTACATTAGTACTTATTAATTTTATCTCCACATTCACATGGAAGGAACAATCAAAAAATTGACTGACAAAAACTTCGGTTTTATCACTCAAGAAGGCGCTGACGATTTATTTTTTCACGCCAACAACTTAGACGGTGTAAGCTTTGACGAACTAAGAGAAGGTGACACTGTTACTTTTGAGACTGAGGAAACTCCGAAAGGAAAAGCTGCAGTCGGTATTAAAAAAGCGTAAAACTTTTTAATATAGCAAAAAACAGTCCCGAGTTCTCGGGACTGTTTTTTATTTTTTTGTAATAAGGTTTATTTATAAATTTTATTCTTACCACTATGCCCGCCAATATCCATTACCATAATCACTCTAATTTCATTACTGTCAAAATCCCAAATTATTCTAATATCACGGCTCACATAACTTACCCATTTTTCCCCGTATTTTTTACTGATAACTTTATGTGTTTTTAAACTTATCTGAAACGGATCAGTTCTTAATAATTTAAAAACTTTAACAACCCGAATAGTTATTTTAGGTTGTTTTTTTAATAATTTTAAATATCTCCTCTCAAAATATTTAAAAGTAATAATTTTATATTTACCCATTCAATTTCTTGAAATAATTATCAACGTCTTTGTCTGTTTCTAAAACTTTTGACTTTGAACTCTTTAATGCCTGATCAAGACTTTTTTCGTCTTCGCTAGATAAAATTTCACCCAAACTTGACTTTGAAATTTTTCGATAAATATCAGCTAAAGCGACTTTAATTATTTCTGTCCGAGACAATGGCTTCATTTTTGATTCAAGAAGATCAAAAACATTTTCAAGATTCTTATTAAGCGTCAATCTAATTGTTTGCATATATTTTACTATTTATGACTAATTTTGTACTTATATGACTATTATATCTGATTCTATAAATCTAGTCAATAAATTTATTAAAATTTATTAGCAAAAAAACAGTCACGAGTATTCGCGACTGTTTTTTGTTTTTTATAAATTTTTATAAGTATTTTTGTTTCTTAGTTTTACACTATCGATAATAATGTCCCTGCTTTCTTTGTGAAATATAACTCTAAAATTTCCATGCCTGACTCTAAAAAAATCTGTATTTTTGATTTTTATTACTTTTAATTTTTTATCATTGTTTATAATAAGGGTAATTAAATTTAATAATTTTTGCCTATCCTTTTTGGAAATTTTACGCAAAAGCTTTTCAATCTTATTCATAGCTCTAAATAGATTTTTTAAGAGCATTAACAAGATTTTTTGCCTTTATGCCCCTGCCCTTATTATCACGAATAGCATCAAAAACCGTAAATTCCTCTGTTTTTCTTTCTTCTTTTATGATTAGCGGTTTAATTTCTAAGCTATTCTCTTTTAGAGTAGCAATAAATTGATTGGTGTTGAATTTTTTTCGCCACTTGGCCGGAATAGTGATTTGCCCCTTGGTGGTGGTTTTTAATATAGTAGCCATATAAGCTATTCTTATTTTCTTACATTCTTACTATAACATAGTAATAATATCTGTCAAAAACTACAAAAAAACAACCCCAAATATTTGAATTAGGATTATTTTCAAAAAACTCTATCTATTCGATTCTATTTAGCTTTTTTCTTCTTAGCTTTCTCTTCAAGCATAATGCGCTTTATTTCAAGCCGTTTTGCGGTTTTGTGGGAATGTGTTTTTTTCTTTTTACCAACACCGGTACTTCTTTTTGCCATAAGTATTTTGTTAAATATTATTTATAATCAAAAATAACACAAAGCAAGTTTAGCACTTTTTTATAAAAAAGCAAATAAACCAAAAATAAGCTTAACTTAAATTACGCCAGTCTTTTATTTTGAGTTCTCCTCTACCCTTGTCTTCAACTGTCAACTTTTGTTTGCTCCGCCAATCATACTTATCAATAATTTCTTTGGGGATAACTACAGAATAACTATAGCGTGATGATTTTGTTAATTTTATAATATGTTTAGCCATACTTCTATATTATAGCACATTCCATAGAATATTCCATAGAATGTGCTATTTTAAAAAATTCGATTGACTAAACTATTATGATTTTGTATTATAATACAGTGAGATCTAATTTCGGGGATCGTCTAATGGTAGGACAGCTGGTTCTGGTCCAGTCAATCGGGGTTCGACTCCCTGTCCCCGAGCAACAAGGGACTAGCAGGCGCGAAAGTGCCTGTTCTTTTGTATTCTTCGCTTATTACTCCGTCCAGTTTGTCGATATATATTTTTATCAAGCCGATTTTCAAAAGTTTTTAGAGCAGTGCTTAAACTTTCCCTGGTAGTGCTAGTATAATCAGTTTTGCTTTTGTTGGTTTCTTTTAAGGCCTTGTTTACCCAATCAAGAACTTTTTGACTGTTTGGTTTTATTTTTCCTAGGCTTTTAAATATAGTGTTCTCAAGTCTATCTTCTCGAATATAACCTTTCTGATTACAGGATTTATAATTCTTGCACCGGCCATAATGATGACCCTTTTGTGTTTCCCAAGTTATAAGACAACCGCACTTAGCACAGCGAATCAGTCCTTTAAACATATGACTATGTGTTTTGAATTGCTTGCCTTTGATTTTTCTTTTCAACTTTCTTTGTACTTCATAAAACATCTCTTCATTAATTATTCGTTCTTGTTTCCCTTGATATTCTTTACCGTTCCATGTGATTAGACCGATGTAAAAAGAATCTGATAAAATTTTATGAATTGTATTATGCCCGACCTTGTTGCCGTGTTTACTGCGCAAGCCCTGTTTATACATCTCATCAACAATTCTTAGGATTGTGTAATTACCAGATTTATAAAGCTTAAAAATTTTCTTTACATAATTTGCATATGCCTTATCAATAACTTGTATTTTATGGCCTTTTCTCCAACTGTCTTATATCCAAATTTATAACCACTTGGCAACCAACCGGCTTCAACTTTTGCTTTTTGTCCTTTCTTGACCTCCTCGCTTAAATTATTCGTATAGAAACGAGCAATAGCCACTTTCATATCCCATACCAGATTTTCATGAGCGCGCGTGTTTCTGCTAACAACAAAATTTTCTTTCACAAAATGAACCTGCCTTTTTTCATCCGCTATAACCCAGTCGCTTATCACTGCACCGTCTTTCAAATTTCTAGTTAGTTAATGTGTAAAAACATATCGATTTTTTGGCTAAAATATGGTAAAATGTAGATAGAAAGTTAATTTTTATTCTAAATTTTACCATTATGAAGACATTATTTATCGTTCGTCAAATTAACATGTTCGAACAATTCGCTAATCCTCAGTTTGACATTAGTGAAGATTATCGGATTATCGACCAGGTACTCGAAAACGAAGATATTATTACCGAGTTGGCCGCGGAGTTGTTGTCTTTGAAGCAATTCCGGCTCAACCGTAACCGATGTAGGTGTTGAAAATTAAACAAAAGAATGGTAAGCTACCAATGTTACCATTCTTTTTTAATATAAAAAATATGCAAAAAATCTCAATTAATATTCAAGAGCCTTATTATTCATTTATTCTTGAAGGGCAAAAAACAGTCGAAGGCAGGCTTAACAAAGGTAAATTTACCTCTATTCAAAAAGATGATATTCTCGTGTTGGCTCCGGAAGATATAGAATTTGAAGTAATTGAAAAAAATATTTATAACTCATTTAGAGAGATGATAGAATCAGAAGGAGTTGAAAATGTTATTCCGGATAAAACAGGTATCGAAGAAGCGACAAATATTTATTATAAATTTTACACTAAAGAGCAGGAAAAACAATTTGGTGTAGTGGCGATAAAAATTAAACAAGCAGACTAGAATTAGCTAAAAAAGTTCGGAAGCTGTCCCTGTCCCCGAGCATAAGACAAAATAGTTCCGCTAGGGCTATTTTGTTTTATGATTGGTGATAATGGTGAGAACTCCACTATTAACAAAAATCCATGAAAAAGTTGAATTTTAAAACTGTTTATA
>JAYENK010000037.1:0-9309 GCA_034722035.1 Patescibacteria group bacterium
AAAAAAGGAGCTTATGTCCGGCAAGCGTTTGCGACTTTATTGTGGCTTTGATCCAAGTGCGGACTCGCTCCACATTGGCAACGCGATTCAAGTAAATAAAATGTCACAGTTTCAAGAGCTTGGACATGAGGTAATTTTTTTAGTTGGGGATTTTACCGGCATGATTGGCGACCCGACCGATAAGGCGGCGGCGCGCAAGAAGTTGAATCGAAAAGAAGTGCTTGAAAATTCGAAACATTATCAAGAACAAGCTAGCGCTTATTTGGATTTCGAAGGAAGCAATAAGGCTTTGGTAAAATATAATAGTGAATGGAGCGATAAGGTAAGTTTTAAAGATTTAATTGAAATATGTTCCAATTTTACTGTGCAACAAATGATTCAGCGTGATATGTTTCAGGAACGGATCAAAAAAGAAAAGCCGATTTATTTACATGAATTTTTGTACCCGGTAGCACAAGGTTATGATAGTGTGGCGATGGATGTTGATTTGGAAGTTGGCGGGAATGATCAAATGTTTAATATGCTTGCCGGACGCGATTTGCAAAAAGCGATTAATAATAAAGAAAAATATGTTATCACGCATAAACTTATAGCGGACGATGAGGGCAATAAAATGGGTAAGAGCGAGGGGAATGCGGTTTTTTTGTCGGCTAAGCCAAAGGATATATATGGAATAATTATGTCTTGGTCAGATGGCGTAATTGGTATTGGGCTTGAACTTTGCACAAAATTACCTTGGGATGAAATCAAAAAAGATCAAGAAACTTTAAAACAAAATAAAGTTAATCCGCGTGATTTAAAAATGAAATTAGCTTTTGAAATTACCAAACAAGTACATGGCGAGAATAAAGCCAAGGAAGCACAGGATAATTTTATTAAAACTATTCAGAGAAAAGAAATTCCGGATGAGATCAATGAACTTAAACCAAGCGTTTACGATATTATGACAGTTTTAGTTGAAGCAAAAGCGGTTAGTTCAAAATCTGAAGGAAGACGCGTGATTGCGCAAGGTGGAGTTAAAATAAATAAAGAAAAGATTAGTGATTTAGACATAGTGCTTAAGGCAGGGGATATAGTGCAGAAAGGAAAAGTGTTTTTTGTGAAAATAAAGTAGAAAAGGGGGATTTTTTATTTGTTTGTGGCTTAATAAAATGCTATAATCAATCATAGTTAATAATTAATATTTTTAAAAAATGACAGACAATACAAATAAAGGCGTGCATGGCATTTATTTGTCAGCCGAAGCTTTGGACAATTTGCCTTTTGGCGCTTATGTGATTGACAAAAGCGGGATTATTCAATTTTTTAACAAAGAAATGGCGCGAATTTCCGGCGTAAATGATAGCGGGAAAATTATCGGTCAAAACGTCAATGAAATTCCCGGCTACGATCGTTATGGACTTTTGACTTTTGTGAAGCGCGGTCTTGGCGGCAAACCGTTTCGCATTAAGGGAATCGAATATGTTTCTCATATTGGCAAAAAGAAAAGTTTTCGCGACTACTATGGCATTCCGATTAAGGATGAGGAATGTGAAGTCGAACAAATTTTGTGTATTGTGGAAGACGTTACCCGGCAGCGGGATTTGGAAAATCAAGTGGTAAATGATTTGGAGCAAAAAGAGCAATTGATTAAAGAGATTAAGTTAAGAGTGGCTGAAGATATGGGTCGAATCGATAAAGTGCTTAATTCAACCAAAAATTTTATTAGAAGCCGATTTGATATAAAAAATAAAAAAAAGTAAAATATATTAATATAATAAAAAATATCCCAAGTAAAATTAGGGTATTTTTTTATCTCTTGACACCCCATTGGCCGCGATTGAAAAACATGTTTAGATTTTGAATTAATTCTCCGTATTTTGTTGTAATGATAGTTTTTATTGCTAATTTATGGGGATTAATTTTATTATTCTTGACATTTGTATCTAAATATATTACTATAATTAGGTAATTTATTAATAATTATTAATCATAATACAGGTTCAAAGTAAGCCTGTTTTATATTATTTTTTTGTATGTCGCAAGATAACATGATAAAATTAGAGTGTACAGAGTGCAAGCGTGTAAATTATTTTTCCAAGAAGAATAAGAAAATTCTTAAAGAAAGAATGAACCTTAATAAGTTTTGTAAATTCTGTAAAAAGCACACTTTACATAAAGAGACAAAATAAGAAAAGGTAATTTTTTAAAAATTAAATATAATAACATGGAAAAACAAGCGATTTCTCGATATTTTTTGATATTTTTAATTATTGCGATTGTTGGCGCTTGCTTTGTTGTTTTTAAGCCTTTTTTGGATGAATTATTAATTGCGACAATTTTGGTTGTTTTGTTTTACGCACCGTACAAGCAATTGCTTAAAATATTTCGCGGTCGAAAAAATTTGGCCTCGTTTGTAATGTGTGTTTTGATAATACTCATAATTATTTTGCCTTTAGCAAATTTTGCCACCTATACAGCCGAACGTTCAGTCGAGGCTTATTCTAATGCATTGGATTTTGTTAAGGCTGGCGGACTTAGTAGTGTTGCAGATAAGATAAGTCAAAGTCCAATCACTAATTTTCTAGCTTCATTTGGAATTGATAATGATGCTGTGCATTCGTTTTTAATCGAAAAAGCAAAATTTGCCAAGACTTGGGTAATAAGCGAAAGCGGAATTTTAACTTTAGCGAGCGGAGCTAAAGGTTTTATTGCCGGAACGGCTAATTTTTTAATTTCAATTGTTATTATAATATTTTCAATGTTCTTTTTCTTTGCCGATGGCAAGAAAATGGTTGAAAAATTAATGTATTGGACGCCTTTGCCAAACAAATATGACCGAGCGATTTTTAAAAAGTTTAAAGATGTTAGTTCTTCGGTTATGCTCTCTACTTTTGTGACAGCAATTATGCAAGGATTAATTGGCGCGGTTGGATTTTTTATTGTTGGTTTTCCGGTATTTTTTACCAGTATTGCCCTAGCCCTTGCCTCAATCATCCCTTATGTTGGTACGACTCTAATTTGGGCGCCGGTTGGGCTCTATCTTTTATTGATCGGAAAAATTTGGCAGGGAATATTTTTATTAATTTGGGGCGCGGCCGTTATTAGCAGTAGTGATAATATTATCAAGGCTTATTTAATTAAAGATAAAGCCGAGGTTCATCCCTTATTTATTGTGTTTTCCATTATCGGCGGTTTGTCATTGTTCGGTTTTTGGGGGATTATCTTTGGCCCACTTATTATCTCCTTAGCAGTTACGATATTGCACATTTATGAGATGGAGTATGAGAGTGTTCTTGAGCGTTAACAGTTGACTTTTAACTTTTGACAATTGACTATTAATAATTAAAAAAGGAGGGTATGAAAACTTTTAGATTTTTTGATTTTCCGGTTTATGGGCAGGCTAAAAAATTTTATAAGCAAATTTTAATTATTAATAGTCAATTGTCAGTCTTGCGGGATTAGTATAATGGTAGTACAGGGGTTTCCAAAACCTCTGGCGGGGGTTCGATTCCCTCATCCCGTGCAAATTTAAAGATTTTATTTTGATGAGAATTTAAAAGTGATAAGACAGATTGATTTGTAAATCACAAAAAAGTTTTAGAATTTAGTTTACCGTTCCAAGTAGTATTGGGGCGGTGACAAAAGAATTATGAATAAAGCATTTAATAAAATTGTGCAAGAGATTAATGATAGTGGGCGAGAAATTTTACTGCTTGCTGTTACAAAAAATGTTGATGCAAACACTACTAATGAAATAATTAAAGATGGCGCAAGGGCGATTGGTGAAAACAGGGTTGAAGTGTTTGCAGACAAAGAGGCAAGTCTTTTGCCAGTGGAGAAACATTTTATCGGGCGTATTCAATCAAGAAAAATAAAAAAGATTGTTAAGTTATTTGATGTTATCCAATCACTTGCTTCAATTAAGCATTTGAGGAAAATTAATAATGAAGCAATCAGTCAGGATAAGGATATTAGAGTTTTATTACAGTTTAATATTTCTGGTGAAACACAAAAAGATGGTTTTGATCCTCGTGATACAGCGCAAATTATTTTGGATATTAAGGAATTTACAGGAGTACGTATTATCGGGCTTATGGGCATGGCGACTGATACTGCGGATACAGAAATAATCCGAAAGCAGTTCAGGCTTTTACGCAGGACTTGCGATGAGTTTAGCTTGGTTTATCCGGATATGACAGAACTTTCAATGGGAATGTCGAATGATTATAGAATTGCGATTGAGGAGGGAGCAAGCATGCTCCGCCTTGGGAGTATTTTGTTTGATGATTGAGTGTTGTAATGAAAGTTATTTTTAAATAAGCCATTTGATTTTAATCCCACTACGCTAAAGCTTCGCAGGACGAGTTAGTATTCAGGTTAATTCTTCGTAGTTTGCCGCGGTAGTGAATCCAGAGTTTGCTACGTGGGTTTAATGCCTTTTGTTGGTGGTTTTTGGGGATTTGGGGTAGAATTAATATAGATTAAATTTTTAAAGGAGGGTGTATGAAAATAACTGATTTACCGCGGCATGAAAGGCCACGGGAAAAAATGATGGAGCGGGGGCCAACTGGCCTCCGTGACAAAGAACTTTTGGCAATAATTCTTCGCGTGGGTTATACCGGGAAGAATGTGATTGAGGTGTCTCAAGAGATTCTGCGGAAGTTCCCGATGAAGAAGTTGCTTGCCATGAGTTATGATGACCTTATAAAAATAAAGGGAATTGACTCGGGCAAGGCTTGCAGCTTGCTCTCTGCCTTTGAACTGACCAAGCGAGCCATGGACAAGGAGGATAATAATCTTCCGTTTATTAATAGCGCCAAGGACACGGTAGCGCAGTTGCAGGAACTGCGGACGGCGAAGAAGGAACATTTTGTGGTCTTGTACTTGAACGCGCGGAATCAGTTAATTCACAAGGAAACAATTTCGATTGGCACTTTGAACGCAAGCTTGGTTCATCCGCGGGAAGTGTTTAAACCGGCGATTGAGTGTTTGGCCGCTTCAATCATCGTAGCCCACAATCATCCGAGTGGGGGTTGTGAGCCGAGTGAGGCGGACAATGAATTAACGCAAAGATTAATTGATGCCAGTAAGATAATGGGAATTGAGTTTGTTGATCATATAATAATTACTGAAAAAGATTATTTAATTTTATAAATTGAATTTTTTAGATATTTTAAAACCGTCCTTTCTTGTGGGACGGTTTTATATATATGCTAATTTTAGATAAGTATACTCAAGTACGATTGTCGTAGAAGGCAGACTCTTGACATATTTCTGAATTATGCTATTGTAGTAGGTAGTTAGACAACAAATATAAAGTTTATGGAAAAACTACCAATCAATCAAATAGCAGAAATATCTACCGGTTTTCCTTTTCGTTCATCAATTAATAATGTTTTAGGTGACGAAGTAAAGGTAATCCAGGCTAAGGATATAAAAACAGGGATTTTAGTTGATTTAGATAATCTTATTTCAGTAGAAGATCAAAATTTTCAGCAAAGATTTTATGTCAAAAAAGACGATGTTCTATTGTCAGCTCGTGGTATATTTCATGCGAGTGTTGTTTGCGGGGAAGTAGAAAATGTAATCGCCTCCTTTTCTGTTTATATTTTAAGAGTTGCATCCAAAAAAGTAAAACCAGAGTATTTAGCAATATTTTTTAATTCTATGTATGGCCAAAAAGTTTTATCCGAGAGGTCAATTGGTGCGGCTATTCGAACTATTTTGAGAAGACATTTGGAAGATATGATAATCACAGTACCAAGCCTAGAGAAGCAACAGCAGATAATCGATATCTACAAAAACAACCAAAAACAACAAATATTTTTAAAGCAAAAAGCCTTTTTAACAGATAAAATATCTCAAGGAGCAATTAATAAAATTTTAAATAACAAATAATTATATGACACCAAAAAAATATACCCAAGAAGAACTTAATAAAATTTTGTGGGCTGCTGCAGACTCTTCTCGGACTTTATTGGAGGGCGGGGTTTATAAGGATTATGTTTTAGTGATGCTTTTCTTTAAGTATTTGAGCGATTTATCAAAAAAACAACACGATAAGTATAAGGCACGATTTGGAAAGGACGAAGCGAGAATAAAAGAAAAGATGAAGTCCGATCGTTTTTATTTGCCACCAAGGGCTGGCTTTTATGAAATATATAAAAGAAAAGAACGGGACAATATTGGTGAAATTATTAATAAAGCTTTGCATGAGATAGAAGATATAAATAAAGAAAAATTAGAAAATTTGTTTTTAAATTTAGATTTTAATTCAGAGGCCATTTTAGGTAAGCTGGATGAGAGAAATCGAATGTTAAGGAATTTAATAGATGATTTTTATAAGATTGACCTGTCTGATGTAGGGGATGATGTTATCGGTAATGCTTATATGTATATGATTGAGAAATTTGGATCAGCAGCCGGTAAAAAGGCGGGTGAATTTTTTACTGTAACTTCCGTGGCTAGTCTTTTGGCTAAATTAGCTCAACCAAAAAACGGGTTTAGAATATGTGATCCGGCCTGCGGATCAGGAAACTTGCTTTTGTTAGCAGGTAAGGAAATTGAAAACCAGGGTTCAAAAAATTATGCGCTTTATGGACAGGAATCAACCGGCACCACCTATCAATTGGCTCGGATGAATATGTTTTTGCACGGACGTGATTCAGCTCGGCTTGAGTGGGGGGATACTTTAAATAATCCGTTGTTAGTAGAAGATGATAAGCTAATGAAGTTTGATTTGACAATCGCAAACCCGCCATTTTCGCTCAAGAAGTGGGGAGCGGACAATGCTGAAGGTGATAAATACAAAAGATTTTGGCGCGGTGTTCCGCCAAAAGACAAAGGTGATTATGCCTTTGTGTCTCATATGGTGGAAACAGCTAAGCCAAAGTCTGGGAGAGTAGCGGTGATTGTGCCGCACGGAGTGTTATTCCGTGGAGGAACTGAAGGCAAGATCCGTAAAGCAATGCTTGAGGAAAATATAATTGACGCTGTGATTGGTTTGCCAGCTGGCCTTTTTCAAACTACAGGTATTCCAGTGGCAATTTTGATTATTGATCGGTCACGAGAGAAGGGCGGCGCCAATGAAAAGAAAAAGGATATTTTGTTTATTGAGGCTTCCAAAGAGTTTAAACCGGGCAAAGCTCAGAATACTTTGACTGAGGAAAATGTTAAGAAGATTTATGATACTTATGCCAAGCGAAAAACGATTGATAAGTTTTCGCGGGCTGTGAAGCCGGCTGAAATCAAGGAGAATGATTATAATTTGAATATTACACGGTATGTTGATACTTTTGAGGATGAGGAAGAGATCGATATTAGGGCGAATTTAAAAGAACTGAAAAAACTGGAGCCAGAACTTAAAAAGCTAGAAAAAGAAATGAGTGGGTATTTAAAAAAGTTAGATATAAAATAATGTTTACTCCAAAGACACTAGTGTCAACATGATGTATATTGTAAATATACAGCAGTAAGATTAAATAAAGATTAATTTTTACATTATCCACAACTACTTTGAGGATGTCCTTGATATGGTCAAATAAGGATTTGGCTGGAGAAGAAAGAATGAAGAATTTAACAAGAAGAAGTTAGGATATTAGTTTGTGCGACATATAAATAGAAATATGACGCACTAAATATTTTGTGTGGCATGAATGTCGCACAAAGTTTGTAAATTAAATAAAAATTAGTATGAAGATTAATATTACTAAAAAACAATATAAAACATTAATTAAATGTCTGGAAGTGACTGGGAGTATTTATGGATTGATGGGTGATATGGTTGACAAAAAGCATAAAAAACCTTCAAACGAAGTTGAAAAACTTGTTGACGTGGTAATGAGAGAAGCTGATAATTTCGGGATGGGCGAGTTGGCAATGGAGTTTGAGGGCAAATATCACGTGGATGATGAGTATGCGGAAGAGATTTTGGCAGATGTTTTTCAGTATGATGATTATGTTTTTTGGGATAAGCTGGCGAGTGAATTAGCCCGCAAAGAATTAGCGCAAACGATCTCGGAGGAGAAGGCAAGAGAATTAGGTGAAAGAGTTATGTGGGGCAAGCTGTGCGAACTGGAGGAAAAGTATTGGTGTTTATTGGAGGAAAAGGGGATGGAGGTGGTTGAGATTAAGAAATAATATGTTAAAAATTTCCAGAACACAGCAAGATTTAAAAAACGATTTAGATTTGTTTATTTGGGATTTTAAAATTGGTGATAATATTTTGTATAATTTGAATATCATTTTTGCGTTAGTTGATGATTACAATAATGAAAAAAAGTTGTATAAAAAACCAATATCAATTATGGCCGTATCTGTTGTAGAGGCGATTATGGTTGATTTTATATATCGTCTTTACAGTGGCACAAATCATTTTCCTGTTATTTTGAGACCAAAAGAAGACGAAATAAAATCAAAATTGAAAGGAGAAACAATAAGGAAAAAGATTACAGATCCCGAAGGCAAGGAACATGAGTTTTCTGTATTGAAAAATTTTAATTTTACGCCAATGATTGAAGTTTATGAAGAATTGGAGCTACTCGGAAGTAATGAGGGGATATATAAATTTTTAATAGAAATGGCATATTTTAGAAATAGAGTACATATAAATAATTATTTTGGTAATTTTGAAAAAGATGAGATTGTTACTTTTTCTAGTGAAAGAGTCCAGAAAACTTTAGATGTAATGGTTTGGTTTTTTGATTATTTCAAAAAATATTATTCAAGGCCTTGGAAAAAAGTTTAATTTATGAAAAATAGCCAAATACAAAAAAATATTCCAAGCACGTGGACAGAAAAGAGACTAGAGCAAGTACTGAAAGTAGGGAGTGGTAAAGATTATAAGCATTTGAGTACTGGTAAAATACCAGTATTTGGAACAGGCGGTTATATGTTGTCGGTTGATAATTATTTGTATTCTGGTGAAACAGTTTTTGTCGGCAGAAAAGGAACGATAGATAAGCCATTTTATTATAAGGGGAAATTTTGGACAGTTGATACTCTTTTTTATACTTATGATTTTAAAGATACTTGCGCCAAATACATAAATTATGTTTTTAAAAAAATAAATTGGATAGTATATAATGAGGCTTCCGGAGTCCCAAGTTTATCAAAAACTACAATTGAAAAAATAAAATTTCTTTTCCCACCCCTCCCCGAACAAAAACGAATCGTTAAGGTTTTGGAGGTTTGGGATAAGGCGACTCTGAAATTGGAGAAGAAGATTGAGATTAAGAAGAATATTAAAAAAGGCTTGATGCAGAGGCTTTTGAGTGGGAAGAAGCGGTTGCCGGGGTTTAGTGGGGCGTGGAAGAAAGTTAAACTGGA
>JAYENK010000038.1:0-9239 GCA_034722035.1 Patescibacteria group bacterium
GCTCGGTCTTGGCGGAACCGTTAATTCCGGTACAATCGGCCAGATTCCATATTATGCGGCTGCCGGCGACACTCTCACGGCAACATCAACTCTTTTTATTGATACAAATTCCTATGTCGGCATCGGCACTTCTACCCCACAGGCTAAGTTTAGTATTCAGGGTGACAGTGGTGAAATTATTTTTCAAGTGGCGTCATCAACCGGAGCGCCGGTTTTGCAAGTCGCTGCTAATGGTTATGTTGGAATTGGTTCCACTTCTGTTCCGCAATACGATTTGGATGTTCATGGCCGGGTAAATTCTACTATGGGTTATTTGACGGCCGGAGCCGATTATGCCGAATATTTTTATACCGAAGATGTTGATCTTGCTCCGGGCGAAACTGTTTGTGTGGACGTAACAAATGAAAATGCGGTTAAACGCTGCGACCGGCAGGCCGACTCCAATGTAATGGGTGTTGTTTCCGGTAATCCTTCGATTGTTGGTAATTATCAAGAGGAATATAGAGATAATGATAGCTATGTGATTGTTGCGATGTTGGGGCAAATCTCAGCAAAAGTCAGCACCGAGAATGGAGAGATTAGACCGGGAGATTCGCTTACTCCGGGAATAGAGCCGGGTTATATTGTACGAGCTGGTGCTGGTGATCCTACTGTAGGAATTGCTTTAGAGGCTTTAAGTAATGAGATACAAGATACAAACAAATTAGAAGATACAAATTTAAATGACCAAACCGATGTTAATGTGGAAATCGGAGAAATTAAAGTGTTGATTTCTCGCCGTAATAAATCGCTTACAGTAGAAATGGTTGAATCAACCGTAACTGATCGGATTGCTTCAATGGAGATTGAAGATGAAGTGGCGATTATGTTGTCGCAAGCGATTGAAGATTATAATATTGCCAGTGCAACCGAACCGATTATTGAAGAGCAAATTGCGATGTTTGACGAGGCTTTGACGGTTGAATTTGATAATGTAAACAATGAATTATTGATTGTCGTGAATGAACTTGATTCTGTGATTGCTCGTGTTAACACTTTGGAAGATTATATGGATGGTATTAGCAATCGATTGAGCTTGGTTGAGGATAGTTTAGTTGTTGGTAATGCCAGTAGTACAGATGCAAGCTCAAGTGTTGAGATTATTGATCTTGACGCAGTGGTTCAGATTGTTACGGCAACGAGTAGTAAGAAAACTGCTTTTGTTGTTAATCAATCGGGCGATTCTGATGTGGCTGATTTTAGAGCGCATAATGTTTCGATTGTGAATATTGCCGATGCCGGATTGGTCTCGGTAGTAGGTGAGATGAGTATTGACGGACGATTGATGGTGTGTTCCGGTGCCGGTTGCGGCGCAAATTTGGACGAAGCAGTTGATGAAACTATGGGAGATGTGGGAGTTGAAGGAAAAGTTGTGGCCGGTGCTTTTGAGTCGTATTGCGACGATAACTATGTCTGGGTGCCGGGTAGTGCAAAATACGGCACAATGCCCGGATTCTGCGTTGAAGCGGATGAACATAAATTTAGCACCCAAGCAAGCAGTAGTGTTGACATCTCCCGTACTAATATCACCCAAGGTGAAGCGCAGTTGGCTTGTTATGATAAAGGAATGGGGTACCATTTGATTACTGAAAACGAGTGGCTGACTCTGGCGGAGAGCATCTTGCGCAATGTTGATAATGATATTGATCCTGTTAGCGACGGTTTACAGTTGGCTACGGCCGGCATTGTGAGTGCTAGCACAACAATCGCTTTAACTACAGAGCTTGATGCGACGGCGTTCAAGCTTGAGAATGGCGCGGAAATTTATAATCTCTTTGGCGGTGTCGCCGAGTGGACCGATTATATTCTGCCGGGCTCTGCTCTCTTGGAGCCGCAAACTCCGTTCTGGCAGGAATATTTTACAATTAGCGATTACAAAGGTCTTAACATAAATCCTCCTTATTATTATTCTTCTGAGATGGGTATCGGCAAGATCAAGACTGGCCTTGTTTCTTCTTCTACCCCGGTTCTCCGTGGTTTTGTTCGCGGTGAAAGCGCTCTCTTTGATTTGGATTTGACCCATTCGCCGGTTGGGGCAACGAGTACGGTTGGCTTTAGATGCGCGCGATAAATTAAGTTTGACATTTTTAGAAATATCCGTTATAATGGAATATATATATAATAATTAAAAAAGTTTACTGTATGACGGAAACATTTAAAAACCTAAAAAAATATAATTATTGGTATAAGAAAAAAATTGATATTGGTTTTGTGCGACAAGCATATTTAGACAAGCTGAAAAAATATTCTGAGAACAAGCTGATAAAAGTATTGATTGGACAGCGAAGAGTTGGTAAGAGTTATGTTATGCGGCAGCTGATTTTTGCCTTAATTAATCAAGGGGTATTAAGAAAAAATATATTTTATTTAAACAAGGAATTGGTAGAGTTTGATGAAATAAAAAATTATCAGGATTTAAGTAAATTGATAAAAGAATATAAAAAAGAATTAAAAATAAAAGGCAAGGTTTATGTTTTTATTGATGAGGTGCAGGAAATTTTTGAATGGGAGAAAATTATAAATTCTTTATCGCAGAACCATAAAGAGTCATATGAACTTTATATTTCCGGTTCAAATTCCAAGATGCTTTCAGGAGAACTAGCCACACTTTTGAGCGGGCGCTATGTTACATTTGAAATCTATCCTTTTTCTTTTCAAGAGTATATTGAATATTTTTCTTTGGAACGTAACAAGCAAAGCTTTATTAATTATTTAAAAGTTGGCGGTTTGCCGGAATTGTATAAATTGAACGGTGAAGAGTTAAAAGTAAATTATATCAATGCTTTGAAAAATACCATTTTTCTTGAAGATATTGTTCATCGACATAGAATTAAAGATGCTCATTTGCTTGAAGCTTTGATAAAATTTATGGTTGATAATATTGGTAATCTTTTTTCAGTCAATAAAATTGTCAATCACCTAGGTAGCCACAATATAAAAATCAAACACGAAACCGTATCAAACTATATTGGTTATATGCTTGAGACTTATTTGATTCATGAGGCAACAAGATATGATATCAAGGGAAAGGATTTTTTGACCGGAAATAAAAAGTATTATATAAATGATTTGGCTTTCAAGACTTATCTTTCTTCCGGTTTTGATTATGGTCTTTCTCATAGCTTGGAGAATGCTATGTATATTTATTTCAGATCATTGGGTTATAATGTTTTTGTCGGTAAAATAGGTGAATGGGAAGTTGATTTTATTATCGAAAAATCAAGAGAAAAAAAATATGTTCAAATCGCTTATATTTTTTCTGACAAAAAAGTTATTGAACGAGAATTCCGAAGTTTGGAAGCAATCAACGATGCTTATGAAAAAATTGTTATAAGTCTTGATGATATTTCTTTGGGAAACAAAAACGGTATAAAACATATTTTAGCTTGGGAAATAGGGTTTGGGAAATTAGGAAATTAAAGTAAATAATTTTTGATAAAACCATTAGTGTAGAGCGTTATAGACAGAAAATTGACAAAGATTTTCAATATGGTAAATTATTACTATAAGTAAGGTAAAAAACTACCAAGTATAAAATTGTATGATAGAAATAAAATCAAAAGAAATAAAGCAAATATTAGTATATTTTTTATTTAACCAACAGAAAAAAGTATATTCCAGCGAAATTGCGAATTTATTAGATTTAGATGTTTCAAATACAGGCAAAGCATTGAATAAAATAGTTAAAGAAGGAATATTAAAAAAAGAAAAAAGAGGTGGACATTGGTTTTATTGTTTGAATAAAGATTACCCGATGTTTAGTGAAGTAAAAAAAATTATATTATTTAAATATGGATTGGATGTTTTGTTGAAAAAAAAATTAAAAAAATTAAAAGGAATAGAAGAAGCTTATATTTATGGCTCATACGCGAAAGGTGGATTGGAAGCAGAAAGCGATATTGATATTCTTTTGATTGGCAATCATTCGGTTTCGGAAGCGCTGGGTATATTTCTGAAATTGCAAAAATATTTTGGTCGGGAATTTAACAGTTTTGATATGGATCGGGAAGAATTTGAAAAAAAAATAAAAAACAAAGATGATTTTTTACGTGATATTTTTAACAATGAGCATATAAGAATATTATGACTTTTGTTAAGCATAAATACAGCGCGGCTCAGATCAAAACTCTTTATACCAACGCGAGCAAGGATATGAAAAGAGCAATGAAGTATGATGAGCCTGATGTCAGGTTTCATTATTGTTATAATTCGCTTCTTAAATTATCAATCGTGGTATGCGCAAGTAATCAAATACGGGTTTTGTCCCGCGCCGGGCATCATAATGGAACTTTTGGATAAAATCGCGCGAGAATTGAAAGATAAGAGAATTAGTAGTGTTGGCAATAAAATGAGAAAGGACAGGAACAAGGATATGTATGCCGGTGGAATAAATATTTCCGTTAAGGAAGCAGGAGAGTATCTTCGGTTTGTGAAAGAAATATTTGTATTGGTTGAAGATTATTTTGACAAAAAGAAAGGAAGGAGTAAATTTGAATTTTAAATTATTAGCTAGTTTTTTGTAATTTAAACTTTAAACTGCATATTGACAAATATTTATTGATAATGTAAACTAAAAGTAATAATAATTCTTACTTTTAGTTTATGAAAACAGAAAAAAAACATATTATTGAATTGTACAAAAGCAAAATAACAGTTTTTACTTTAAAAGATTTGGCTATTTTGCTTAAAGAAGACAATTTCAACAATCTTAAAGCCAGAATCAAGTATTTTGTTGATCAAGGCTATATTATCAGAAAAAGAAAAGGCATATATGTTAAGGAAAATTATAATAAATATGAATTGGCAATCAGGATTTACACGCCGGCCTATATTAGTTTTGAAACCGTACTTCAACAGGCAGGGATCATATTTCAGCCTTACGAGAGCATTTTCGCGGCTTCCTATCTGAACCGCCGGATTGAACTATCAGACGGGCAGTCAATTGAATTGCGCAAGCTAAAAAATCAGATATTAATTAATCAGGCCGGCATAATCCGGAAAGATAATTATTTCATCGCTGGGCCGGAACGGGCGTTTTTGGACATGATATATGTTAATCCAGAATATTATTTTGACAATCTGGATCTGATAGATTTTGCAAAATGTCGAAAAATCATCAGCGCCTATGGTCAAAAAACCATGTTTAAGCGCTTGGAAAGCTATGCTCAATTGGCAAAAACACAAAGTTAAAATGTTGCAGATCCTAAAGGATGTATATAAAGACGCTGCCATCGCGCCTTATTTGGGTTTTAAAGGCGGAACTGTTTGTTGGTTTTTTTACGATCTGCCGCGCTATAGCGTTGATTTGGATTTTGACATGCTTGACGGCATGAAAAAGAAGATCGTTTTTAAAAAAATCAGTCAAATCGCAGAGCAATACGGCCGGCTCAAGGACGCGTGGGAAAAAAGAAATACACTATTTTTTTTACTGTTATACGGTCAAACAGAACAAAATATCAAGATTGAGATCTCCGTTAGGGACTTGAAAAACGATTTTGAAGTTTTGAATTATCTGGGACTGCCGATGTATGTAATGAAAAAGCCGGATATATTCGCTAATAAATTGGCGGCTTTATGCATTAGGGGAAAGACCGCGGCTCGGGATGTTTTTGACATTCATTTTTTCTTTAGCCAGGGCTGGGATATCAACGAAAAGATCATTGAATACTGGACCGGCAAAAATCTGAATGAATATTTAAAAGACTGCGTAAGAACAATTGAAAAGATTCCTAACAATAAGATTTTGCAAGGTCTGGGCCAGCTGGTTGACGGGAAGCAAAAGACCTGGATCAGGAATAATCTAAAAACTGAAACTGTTTTGTTTATGAAGGCGATTGTTAATTGATGTAAATACTAAGTGGCTGGCAATATAATCGGTCCTTAGATAAAAATATGTGGGAATTAAAAATTAAAAAAATTGAAAACGCTTATATATTGTCCCATGCTTAAAAATACCCTGACAATTTTATTTTTTCTGATAATGGCTTTTTTTCTGCCTGAAGATGCTAAGGCCGCCACTGCTACCGGCACCATTGTTTCCGCCATCAAAGATGTCGGTGCGAGCACGAATTGGCAGACAATAGCCTGGAGCGCGTCCACGACCGCCAGTTCCACCATTACCATAAAAGCCCGCACGGCAACTACTTCAAATATGAGCTCGGCCACGGCTTGGGATACTTGCGATAATGTAACAAGCGATACGGACATTTCCGCTAACAATTGTATAACAGATAGCAATCGTTATATCCAGTATCAGGCTTCTTTAAACGCAGTTTACGGCACAAGTAGCGCCTGGATCAGTCCGCAGTTAAATAGTATTGTTTTGAATTATGCCCGCTACGCCGCCACCGGTACGCTTGTGTCTTCATTTTTTGATACTGGCTCGGCCGTTAATGCTTGGCGGAAAATTACATGGACAGAGAGCGCGCCCCAAGGCACAAAGATTTCGTTTCAGCTTCGCACTGCTCCGGACATAGCCGACTCGCCCGGCGCTTGGTCAAGCTGGTTTGGGCCTTATGATGCAGAGGGCTATTACAAAAATCCAAACGGCCAAAATGGCATAAGCATAATCCACAATGACGGCGCGTCCGATCAATGGTTGCAGTATCGTGTCCTTTTGCAGTCCAACGGCGCTAATAATCCGGCCTTGTCTGATTTAACTCTGGAATACGGGGACAAGCGCTACAGCGAAATTATCATCAAGGACGGAACGATTTTTAATGATGATGCGATTTTGCGCTAAAGCAATTTTGGCTTTGTAAGTTCCAAAAAGCATATTAAAATGGAGTTATAAGGATAAAAATAAAATATTGCGCAGTCAAATATATATTAACATATAATTTTAGTAAAAGTATTGATTTTTTATGTATATTAAGCGAAAATTAGAGCAAACAATTCTTGATAATTTGGAAAAAAGTTAATAAGACAGAGTTTTTTTTCTTGCCTTTTTGGTTGATAAATTAAACAACCTTGATAAAAATAAGAATATATTATATACTATTTTACAAATAGTAATACTAAATATAAAATACTAATTTACAAATAGTAAATTTAAAAACAATGTTTTTAAATAGAAAATTATATCCTACAATAAAAAAACATTTAAAAGTTAGACAGATAAGTGTGTTAACTGGTATGCGCCGTACCGGGAAGACATTTATTGTTAAACAGCTTTTAAAAGATATTGATTCAGACAATAAGTTGTATATTGACTTAGAGCGTCTGGATCAGCGTGAGCTTTTTTCTCAAAGTAATTACGATAATATTATGCGGGACTTGGAAAATTCTGGAATTAATATTAAGAAAAAAATTTTTTTAGTTTTTGATGAGATTCAAATGATGCCAAAAATTTCCAGTGTTTTAAAGTATTTTTATGATCATTATAATGTAAAAATCATTGCCACCGGATCCAGCTCGTATTATTTAAAAGATCTTTTTTCCGAGTCTTTGGCCGGACGCAAGAAGATTTTTGAACTCTATCCTTTGGATTTTGGCGAATATTTGGACTTCAAAGGTGTTTTGTGGCAAGACAAAGGCAAGTGGCAAGATAAGAAATTCAATAAAACTGCTTATGAGAGATTACGGCATTATTATGAAGAATATATTGAATATGGTGGCTTTCCAGAGGTCGCTCTTTTGGAAAGTGAGGAGATAAAAAAAGATCTTTTGTCAGATATTATAAGTTCTTATGTGAATATTGACATTAAATCATTGGCTGATTTTAGAAAAGGTCAGGATATTTATAATTTGATAAAATTGCTTTCAGTTCGCATCGGTTCTCGTTTGGATTATTCTAAGCTGTCACGTAGCTCCGGATTGAGTCGGCCGACTGTTTTGTCTTATATCGATTTGTTTGAGAAAACATATTTGATAAAAAGAGTGTCGGTTTTTACCAAAAGTCCTGATCGGGAAATTGTTAAAGCCAGAAAACTATATTTTTTGGATAATGGTCTGGTCGGAATATTATCTGATCTAAGTCAAGGTGCTAAATTTGAAAATGCGGTTTTTAATCAATTATCACGACAGGGAGAGATTCAATATTATGCTTTAAAGAATGGGCGGGAAATTGATTTTATTCTTGATAAGGCACAAGCCCTTGAGGTGAAGGAGAGACCAGTCAAAGGCGAGGATTTAGAACTTTCCAAATTAGCTACTTTGGCCGGAGTAAGCAAGAGTCGCTTGATTGGCCGTTATATTTCACCTGAATATGAGGATTATATTTGGGGCGGAGAGATATTGTGAATGAAGATTTTATAATTTATCAAACTCCAAAAAGCATATTAAAATGGAGTTATAAGGGTAAAAATAAAATATTGCGCAGTCAAATATATATTGACAAAAATTGAAAAAGTATTATAACGTGAATTACGTATGATAATACGTAAAAATAGTATAAATAATATATTATAATATGTAATTATTATAAAAATGCTCAAAATTTGGATGAAATTGTCGAACAAGCCGAAATTATCACAGGCGCTAAAATAACATCAACCATGAATAAAAAAATTAAAAATTAAAGCATTAAAAAATTCAATAAAAATTAAAAATTTCAAATTAAAAATTATATATATCTTCTATGCAAACAATAAAACAAAGACTAAATAATCTACTCTGGCTCTCCCTCACAATCTTCATCCTAAGCATCATCGCCGGCACCACCATCCACATTTTCGCCGCCTTCACCGAGCCGACAACCGCCCCTTCGGCAAGCGACCAGGATTTTGCCGAGAATATTCTGGGGGCGAATAACGCCGATAATGATTATGACTCTGCTCTTGTTACGGCCAGCTCAAGCGGGAGTATTATTGAACGGCTGGAATATCTCAATGACAAGATGTATCAGATTCAGGATTGGCCCGGGCGGGGCTGGACGGCGAGCTCAAGCGGCAATGCCACGACTTCTTTGACTTGCGAGACATGTGATGCGGCGAGTAATTGGGAATGGTTTGAGGATGGGAACGGAGATGGGGATTATATTGATCCGGAGGATGGGATTTGCGTGAAAACTACGACTGCGACTTCCAGCAACTGGGGCGGGACGGAAGTATGGGATAATTCTTATATCGCAGCCTACACCTGCGCCGGCTCTTTTCCAAACGGCTATGTCGCTTCCGGCGGAACGGACGCGGAGAACTGCGCTTTGTGCGTGGCGGATTGTTATGACGGGCGCAAGGATTTGCCGGATAACGGTGGCTACT
>JAYENK010000039.1:0-8908 GCA_034722035.1 Patescibacteria group bacterium
ATTGCGAGCGCGGATTACAATAAATACATGGACGCGCAGGAGGAAATTAATCTTGGGATTGTAGATAAATTTCAAAAGGAGAATATTGAAATCGCATATCCGACTACGACAGTATATTTAAAAAAATGAAAAATTAACTAATTAACTAACTAACTAACTAAATATTTTATGGGCTGTTAACGGCTCATTAAATATTAAACAAAAAATATGTCTAACAATAACGACGCGCAAATGAAAAAAATGATTATTGAACAGCTTCGCTGGGATAATCGGATTAGTGAGTGCGATATTAAAGTGGGAGTTAAAAATGGAGAGGTAACATTAATAGGAGAAGTACCGACTTATTTTGCCAAAAAGGTAGCCAGAGATGATGTTGCTAAAGTCGCGAATTACGCATTATTGATTGATAAATTAAAGGTAAAATCTCCAAAGTTTATTTATGATCAAAAACTTAAAAAAAACATTGAAAGTAATTTATTTTGGAATTTACTTATCAATGAGAACGACATAAACGTAGCCGTAAAAAACGGCATTGTTACGCTTGGGGGCACGGTATTATTCTATTGGCAGAAAGAAAAAGCGCAAGAAAATGCTGAGATTGACGGTGTTATTGATGTTATTAATAATATTGCGATAGTTCCTATTAGAGATTTAGCTGACGAGGAAATTGCTGCTGACATTGTTCAAGCTTTAACTCGTGATCCGCTTGTCAATGAAGCTGATATAGATGTAAAAGTGAAAGATCGTGAAGTTACTTTGACAGGTTCTATTCCAAGCTGGGCAGCTTTTAAGTCGGCCACTGATGATGTAATATATACCTGGGGTGTAGTTGGATTAAAAAACGACTTAAAATTGAATTTGACAAGTAAAAAATAGTACTGCCATAGAGTTGTCAAAAATTAATTACTAATTAATAAATAAAAGTATGTTTAACCTTCATTCGCTCACAAGCCGCTTAGCGGTATCGAAAACGATTGGTTTTATTTTGGGAGCTTTAACGTTTTTCATTATTCCCTTGGTAAAACCGGGTATTTCAATCGAATTTAAACTTGGTGTATGGCTTTTCTTTATGCTCATGGGTGCGATGATTGGCTTCATGGGGATTATAACTGAATATCCAATGTTTAATTTTAAGTTGCCATGGTGGTTTCGTGGCGGACTCATAGGTGCGACTTTTACATTAATGCTAGTTCTTTTAAGTTATGGCAATGTACAATCTTTTATGAATCTGGATATAGTCGCCTGGACGGGTCTTGAGTCGCCATATTGGATAATTTTAGACGGTACCTTTTATGGTATTATAATTAGCTTTATTACAACCAAGGTAAGCGGTGAAGGAGATATGCCTGTAAAATAGCTTACATAGACATTGCTTCTAACGCATTAAGTAAGAAATTATCATGCACATTTCCGCATTATTGAGTTAATTATAAATAAAATTGAAGAATGATAAAAATAATGTTTAGCAATGTTTAAAATCAGCGCTTAAGCGAACCGGGAAACATTTCAATGATATTGAGTCGAAAAAGCAAAAAGCGATACTTACCGGTTAAATTAAAATAGATAATTTTTAACAAAATTATATGAAAAAAAGAAAAATCGTCAATTTAATAAATGTCTTGGTGGTTATTATAGCTGTAATCGCTTTATTTCTTGCCTGGACTGCCTATAATCGATCTGGTATAGATTTGGAAGTTAAGTTGGAGCGGCAGATAGATGAAATGCGGCAGGAAACCAGGATTAATATCGCTCGGCTGGAAGCAAAGACGCGACTCTTTGCTTTGCGGGCCAAAATCGCCACTAGTGAGAATTACCAGGAATTAAGCGGGGAGGCTGTCGAAATCAGACATGATTTAGAAAAAGCGTACGAGGGAACTATTTTTGTGCTAAGGCAGGATTGGCTGGAAACCAAAGACGCCTTTGACGTACTTGAATCTAACTTAAGGGTGGATAGCGCCGAAGCCGTGCACAGCCTGCAAAATGCTTTGCAAGAACTGGAAAAGGAAATTAGAACAGAAGAGGAATAACCAACTAACAAGAAGTGCCGAGCTTGCTCTTTGCGAAATAGATCGGCTAAAGCCAAGGCAATTAATTTCGGAAATCGTAGCTTTTTTTACCGGTATTATTGACATTACAAGAAGAAAAGATTGTTCTATTCTTGTATTGTCTTGGTGTTTGATCCAATTTTTACTTACTAATTAATAATAATAAATTTATGGAAATTTTGATTTCTTGGTTGCTGGCGGGTTTGGTGGTGCTGGTCTCGGCTTATTTGCTTTCCGGCATAAGCGTTTCCGGCTTCGTGATCGCATTTCTGGTGGCGCTGGCCTTGGGACTTTTGAACGCATTTTTAAAGCCGATTTTGATTTTATTAACCCTGCCGATAAATATCTTGACCCTTGGTCTTTTTACCCTGGTGATTAACGCCTTTCTGATTATGCTAGTGGCGGTGATCGTTCCCGGCTTTAAAGTAGAAACTTTCTGGTGGGCTTTTTTGTTTGGCATCATGCTTTCCGTGGTCAATTGGCTGGTTAACTTAATATTTAGCTAATAATACTGTTAATCGGTAGTCTAATGCCACCGACCCGTGGCACCTATTAATAAGATTTACTAATTAATAATAATATTTTATGAGCTATTTTTAATTCATAAAATATTAAAGCAAAAAAATATGAATCAAGAAGACACTAAGCAAAAAGCAAAACAATTAATAGATGATATTTTTGGCAAAATTGATGAATATAAGGCAAAAAGTATAGACTTGAAAGACGACACAAAAGAAGTGTATGACAAGCAAATCGCGAATTTGGAAGAAAAAAAGGAAGATCTTCAGGAAAAGCTAGCCAGCTTAACGGAGGCTTCTGAAGATAAATGGGAAGAAGTAAATAAAGCCTTTGAGGCAAGCATTGACTCGTTTAAGAAAGGTTTTTCTGAATTAGCCAAACCGTTTTCCAAGGACGAAGATAAAATCGAAGATATTGATTGGACTTTATATAATCCATATTGGATGTTATAGAAAATAATTCTTTAAAGAGGGTCTGTCCAATAAAATTAATTAAAAAAGTAGCGATGAAAGGTTTTCTGTTTAACCTTTCATCGCTATATTAAATAAAATTTTATGACAAAAGTAATGGCAAAAAAAACTAAGCCCAAAGAAGAAAAAAATAAGAAAGAAGTGATAAGCAAGAAGGAAGAAATTAAACAAAAATTAAGCAAAGCTAGCGATGATGTAGTGAAAAAGGTAGACTCCTTAAAAAAGAAATTTGATAAAGCTGACCCGGAAACAAAAAAGAAAATCATTACCGGTATAAGCGCGGCCGCGGCCGGGTTAGTAGTACTAGCTGGTCTTGGCAAACGTAAAGGTAAAAAATAACTTGAGAGAATTAATTAATGACCTTTAACCCTGGTTTTCGCCGACCAAAACAATGCCTGGTCTGTACTATCGACCAGGCATTGTTTTTTATTTTGAAAGAAATAAATTTTTCTTGCGTATTACTAAGTGTCAGGCAAAATAGTGATCACAAAAAAGCCTTAACACAACGTATTAAATAATTTAAAATAATATTACTAGAAATATGAAAGATAAAAAATTAACAATTGGAGCAGCAGCTTTGACTGCGGTAATTGTAGCCGTAGGCTTTGCAGCTAGCTCATTCGCTTATCAAGGAGATCCTAGTGTTCAAGGACCAAATTATACTTCTGAAAGACACGAGGCCATGGAAACAGCTTTTGAAGCAGGCAATTATAACGCTTGGAAAGAGTTAATGAGCGGAAAAGGTAGAGTTATTCAAGTAGTTAATGAGAATAATTTTGCACAATTCGCAAAAGCGCATGCCTTAGCTGAGAATGGCGACTTGGAAGGTGCCAAGGAAATAAGAGCAGAACTTGGCCTGGGTCAAGGAATGAGGAAGGGTGGAAATGGACAAAAGGGTGGTGGAGGAATGCATAAGTCTGGTGCTAAAGGTCAAAATTCAGGTGGAAATTTTATTGATGCAAACAGAGACGGAATTTGTGATAATTTGCAGTAAATTGGAGGAGCAAAAAAATAACTCTTGGCAAAATGTCCAAGAGTTATTTTTTTTGTTATAATAATTACGTATACATTAAAATATATGAACAACAAAACTTTAGTTATTATTGGAACGACTTCGAGCGGGAAAACCGATTTGGCTGTTAAGGCTGCCTTGAGATATGATGGGGAAGTGGTTTCAGCTGATTCTCGGCAAGTTTATGTTGGAATGGATATTGGGACCGGCAAAGATTTGTGTGAATATGATGTGACGGTTAAGGGAAAAAAAGTTCATGTGCCATATCATTTGATTGATGTGGCTAAACCGATGGAGGTTTTTTCTTTGGCCGATTTTCAGCGCCTGGCTATAAAAGTAATAGATGATATTTTAAAAAGAGATAAATTACCGATTATTGCCGGTGGAACAGGCATGTATGTACAATGCTTGGTGGATGCTTATGATTTGTCTGCGGTGAAACCCGATCAAGCTTTTAGAAAAGAACTTGAAGGAATGACAATCAGAGAGCTTAATGCTCTTCTTGAAAGTTTCAACAAGAAATTTGCCCGGCAACTTAACAATTCAGACAGAAATAATAAGCGTCGTTTGGCGCGCTATGTCGAATTGGCAAAAACAGAAAAGCTTGATCTCAAGGTTGATTCAAAAAATAAAACTCTTCAAGGTAGATATAATCACAAGATTATTGGCTTGAAATGCCCCGGGGAAGTGCTTCATGCCAGGATATATAAACGCATAAAAGATCGCTTGGAAAAAGAACACATGATTGAAGAGGTGGAAGATTTGTATCGCAATGGTGTGACCTGGGAAAGATTTGAGTCTTTGGGGTTGGAATATAGGTTTATTTCAAGGTATTTGCGCGATATGCTTGATTATGAAGAAATGATTGTTCAACTTTACACAGCAAGTAAAAAATTTGCCAAACAGCAAATGAAGTGGTATAAGCGCTGGGAAAAACAAGGGGCGAAAATTCATTGGTTTGAGGGGAAGAGTGATGAGATTTGGGATTTGTGTGATGAGTTTTTAAAGATTAGATAATTATAATTTAGACAAGGTGTCTGGTTTTTTGGGTACTTCTCAATTGGTTTTTTTTGGCGTTTTGCGTTATAATACTATTGTATTTGATTAAGAGTGTGGAAAAGCTTATAAAATCAATATTATTTACTAATTAACTAATAGTTAAAATTAAACAAAAAAATTATGGCAAAGATGACAAAAGCACAGTTGCTAGAAAATCTAGCTGAAAAGACTGAGCTAAGCAAAAAAGACGTTAACACTGTTCTAGATGAGTTAGCCATTCTAGCTTATTCTGAAGTTAAAGCTAATGGAGAATTTCTAGTACCGGGTTTTGGTAAGTTGGTAAAAGCACATCGTAAAGCTCGTATGGGACGCAATCCGGCTACCGGCGAAAACATTAAAATCGCCGCTAAAACCGTAGTTAAGTTCCGTTTAGCTAAAGCAGCTAAAGACGCAGTGTTATAGGTTATATTTTTTAATAGAAATAAAAAATGTCCCGGTTATACCGGGACATTTTTAATCTCTCCAGCCGGTAATATATTGGCCGATGCCTTTTTCGTTTAATTTATTTTTTAATTTAGTGTTTGCGTATAAATAACGAATAAATGAGCGTAAATCAAGTAGGTAGCGGTTGTTAACGATTTTAAAGCGTATTTTTTTGTCAGAAACAGCCCGACGTACAGTTTTATTTGACACTCCGCCCAGTTGAGCCGCTGCTGAAATAGATACCCATAAAGGCTTATAAACTTCATTTTTGATTGGTATAATATCTTTGTCTTGGTTTTTTTGAGTTTTAGACATGTTCTCCTTAAAAATTTTTAATTAAAAATTAAAAATTAAAAATTAGTAATTTAAGAGGTAGGGGGGGGCTTGAAATTGAGTAATATTTGCCTACTTAAGTCCACAGTACTGTAGACTTAAAATAATATTTAGGCTAATATATATAAAAAAGTAGGTTTAAGTCTACGCTAGCGTAGACTTAACTTTGTTAAAATCGCTAATTTAGGGGATTCAAAACTTTAAATATTTTAAATTATTATTTTATTTTGCCAAAAAGCAGACTTCTGTCCAAGCTAGCTTGAACTTTGCTATACTCAAGTAAAAACATCTTGCCATATTCTTTTTATAAAATCAAGTAAAAAAATCAAGTTTTGTTTTTTTGGGACAAAAAATCCTTTACTATCCACAATATTTATGGTATTTTACTGTTTAGATATGCTCGTAAGGGGTTGTTTTTACGGTTTACTTGAAATTGATAAAAATAATGCTAATATTAAATTAAAAACGGCTTAACAAATAAGCCTGATTTTTAGTTAACAAAAAATAGGCATTGAATAATAATATTAAATTATATTTTAGTGTAACGTTTTGGTGTTTTATACGTATTTATTAAATAAGCACGGCAAAAATTAGGCCGTAAACAAATGGCGAAAGCGACACAGGACAAACAATTATATAAGCGCCTTAAAAAGAAAGATAAAGAAGCTTTTATTGAGGCTTATGATAGCTACTTGGATGACATTTATCGTTTTGTTTTTTTCAAAGTTAGTAGTCAGGCCGATGCCGAAGATTTGAGTTCTTATATATTTTTGAAAGCCTGGGATTATGTTCAGAATAATAATTTGAAAGATTATAAAACTTTGAAAGCCTTACTATATAAGATAGCCCGCAACGCCATTGTTGATCATTACCGTAAAAACAGCAAGACTAATAATCAATCCCTGGATGACGGAAAAATTGACATAAAAGACGAAAAACAAGACTTGGTAGAAAGCTTGGTCAATAAAGATAATGTAGAATTTTTACTCAAAAAGATAAATGAACTAAAAGATGAGTATCGCGATGTATTAATTCTGCGTTATGTGAATGAGTTAAATGTGGCCGAAATTGCTAATGTGATTGGGAAGAACAAAGGAAATGTCAGAGTAATAATTTATCGAGCAACCAAGGCATTAAGGGATATTACCGAGGGCAATTCAATTAAAAATTAAGAATTAAAAATTAAGAATTAAGAATTTTTGGTTCGTTTCGCTCACAAATATAATATGGACGAGAAGGATTTGATTAAAAATTTAGAGGCTTTTAAGGAAATTAAACCGCGGGAAGAGTGGAAGACTTTTCAGCGGGAGATTTTGCTTAAGCAAGTTTCCGGATCAAGAGAAGGAACTAATTTGGAAAAAGCACCAATGTCTTTGTTTACACTGTTATTACAACGTTTGCAATATTTAACGCAACCGATGATGGCGGTTTTTTTGATTGCCGCGATTATTTTGGGCGGTGGTTTTATGAGTGTGTATGCATCAAAAGACTCTATTCCGGGAGATTCATTATATATTGCAAAAATTCTTAATGAAAAAACCCAGTTTGTCTTGACTTTTAATGAAGAGAAGAAAGTGCATCTGGGCCTTACTTATGCCGGTAACCGCGCCAAAGAAATAAAAGAATTAATGCAGACTGATAATGTAAATAAAAATAAAGGCGACCAGGTAGAAAAATTGGTTAGTGATTTTAAAAAAGAAATTAACAATGCTAAAAATAGAATTTCTCGAATTAACAAAGAAAAAGAATTACCAATTACTACGGATGAGAAAATTATAGAAGAAAGTATCGATACAGGTGTGTTTAGTGCTAATTTAAAAAAAGACGAGCAGGGAATTGAAATTTCAAGTTCAAAAGTTGATTTAATTAAGGAAGAAGATGTAGAGGAAGTAATTAATATTGAAAAAACATCCACTACGAGCGAAGAAGTACTTGCTACTAGTAGTGAAGCTACTTTGGAGATTGAATCAAATCCGGAACAAGCGATACTGGAGGCACAAGATCTTTTGGAAAATCAAGATTTTGATGGAACGCTTAGCAAATTAGAAGAAGCGGACGATTTGATTGATCAAGTTGGGCAAGGGGAAGTGCAGGGAACTAGTACAAGCATAATAATCGAAGAAGAAGCGACAAGCACGGGAGAGAATTTATAATTTTCAATTTTCAATTTCTAAACAATTTTCAATGAAGTAATTTTTCAATGTTTAAAACATTTAAAACATTTAATCATTGGGAAATTTAAAAATTGTTTGCACCCGCAGGGCATGATAAAAATTGAAAATTAGAAATTGAAAATTAAAAAAATAGTGTTGAGTATTTTGTAATTAATTCTAAAGATTACAAAATATTCCACATTATTCTACTGTCAGTAGAGAATTGTGGATAAGAAACCCTTTTTGGATTGATTTCTAAAAAGGTCGGCTAAGACCCGAAAGGTCGAATTCGTTTTTGAACGAATGTCAAGGCCGCATTAAAAATTTAACTTTTCTTGATTATTTAGAATGAGTAAATGAGCAAACGGGATTCCGGTTTATTTGCGTTAAATATTCTATTAATTAAGAAATAAAGAAAAGAACGGGGATAATTTAATAAAATTATCTTTAGTTCTATTGATTGATTATGAACAAATTACGAAAAGCTATTGTTGTCGGCGTCATGACTATGACCGTTCTGTCAATGAGCGTGGTAGTTGCCCCAGAGGCGGGTGCTGTTGCTCAGGCAGGCGATCTGATCAAAATGGACGGACTTTCATCTGTCTATTATTTGGCTGCTGATGGCAAGCGATATGTTTTCCCTAATGAAAAAACATATTTTTCTTGGTATTCTGATTTTTCAAGTGTAGTTACAATTCCTCAGAGCGAACTGGAAGGTTATGCTTTAGGTGCTAACGTAACTGTGCGTCCAGGTACCAAACTTATCAAAATCACAACTGATCCTAAAGTATACGCAGTTGAGCCAGATGGAAACTTAGTACATGTTCCAGATGAAGATACTGCTGAAACTCTTTGGGGTACAGATTGGGCAACGCGTGTCATTGACATCGCAGA
>JAYENK010000040.1:0-8679 GCA_034722035.1 Patescibacteria group bacterium
ATGTTAAAGGTGAAGAAAAAAAATAAAGGATTTGTGTTTGCTGATTGGAATGGTAGTTTTTATGAAGAGAATAAGCCCAGAAGGGCATTAAGAAAAATTAGAAGCAAGGCTGGTTTGGGAATTGTGGACGGAAGAAGAATTGGATGGCATGCGCTAAGACACACTTTTGCTTCGCATTTAGCGATGAGGGGAGTGTCTTTGCCGACTATAAAAAAATTACTCGGACATTCTAATATACAAACTACCATGCAATATTCTCATCTCAGCCCGTCTGTGCTTGAGCAAGCGGTCGAGTTGATGGATATGGACAGCGAAAATGAAAATTTTGGGCACTATATGGGCACAGAGCAAAGTAATACAGAGAAAAAACAAGCAGAAATTAATAATGTTATCTCAGAAATATCCCTAAGAACAAAACAAAAACAAGGTCTTCCGACCTTGTTTAAGCATAGTGGAGATGGCGGGAGTTGAACCCGCGTCTAGTAAGTTCTGTTTGGGTATGTTTACGAAAATAGCCTGGTTGATTTTGTTTCGTTGTAATTTGTATTTCAGCCAGGCAAAAACAAATTACAATTAGTTTTCTTTGTTTCGAGCCGAGCGTCGAAAACAGTCGCTTGGCCTAATCCGATAATTATGACACCCGTTTTTCAGCTATCAGATTTCACTGGAACGGATGGTAGTGGCGTTTAGGCCATTACGGGAGCAAAAGCCGGCATGCTGATAGCAGTCCGTACTTTAGCTAATACCTTATTGGCATTTATATTCGTTTAGGCAGTTTTACGCGAATACCTAAAGCGCGCTTCGAATACTCAAAAGGATTCTTACTATCGATTCCCTGCATCCCCGAATCAACAATTAACAGTTGACAATTAACAATTAACAATATATTTTTTAATATTTTATTAATTATTATTTTCCAGACGTTAATTACTTGTTTTCATCATTCTATTAATTTTTCTTTTGTCATCTTTCTTTTTTAAATCTTCCCTTTTGTCATGTTTCTTTTTTCCTTTTCCAATTCCGAATTCTAGTTTTAGTTTATTGTGTTTGGTGTGAATGTTTAATGGGATAAAAGATATTCCCTCGGCTTGTTTTTTACCAAGCAGTCTTTTTATTTCTGATGATTTAATTAATAATTTGCGTGGTCGGTCCGGATCATAATTTTTAATATTGCTTGCTCTTTTATATAGAGGTATATGTGCGTTGGTTAAATATATTTCCGGTAATTTATTATTTTTTCTCGTTTTTAAAGTAACAAAGGCGCCTTTGAGTGAAGCTTGTCCGGAACGGATGCTCTTGACTTCATGCCCAAATAAAACTAAGCCGGCTTCGTAAGTATCGGAAATATTATAATCATAACGAGCTCGTTTGTTTATTGCAAGTGTCGGCATATTCTGTTTTTAGGCATTGTAAATAATAATATATTTTTGCTATTATGTCAACTATTTTTCCCAATCTTTGATAATCAAAGTATTACCTTTTTTCTCTACCACTACTTTTTGCTTTTTTTGCCAATCCAGCTCTCGAATTAAAGCAATTGGCAGGGTAATCGCGTAGCTGGTGGCATGCTTGTATAATTTACGAATGTTTTGATTTTCAATTTTTCTCATAGATTTTATTGGATTAATTAATATGTACATATATTTGTGCATATATATGTACAGATTGATTATAGCATGGTTTATAAAAAACAAAAGCAACAGTCTTGTCCAATACAAAATGATACTATACCCTTGACACGATTCCAATACGAGATGATACCATAAAACACAAAATGAGCCCGTTTTTGGCCCATCTTGTGTAAAAGCGGAAATACGTTCATAATTGATTATGTATGACCAAAATCAATATGAAGCGTACTCCGCTATTTACCAGTATAAAACAAATGGAGGATTATTTAAAGACTAGCCAGAAGTCGGGTTTAAAGGTGAAAATAATTTCTAAAAAAGATAAATACGAATTTATCAATCAGACATTGTGGGATGGTAGATATCGTTCCCGCTCAAAAAAGGAAAAACACGTAATACTCAAGTATCTGAAATTCTTTACCGACTATTCCAAGGGGCATTTAAAAAAGCTGGCTAACAAATGGAGAAATGGAACGCTTAAGTACAATCTAAACCGCAACCGACATAAATTCGGCAGAAAATATTTTTCAACCGACATTGCGCTTCTAATCGAAACGGATAAGAATCATGGCTGTCTAAGCGGTAAAGCGACAAAAAGCATATTGGAACGGGAATTTAAAATATTTAAAAAGACCGACCCAATATCGCCAATATATCCGTTGGACATATTTACAATATCAGAAATAACAGCAATCAATATAAGTCGTCAGACGCGATGTATTTCCAAAAGACTAAAGGTA
Organism: Patescibacteria group bacterium; assembly: GCA_034722035.1. Classification (GTDB taxonomy): domain Bacteria; phylum Patescibacteriota; class Patescibacteriia; order Patescibacteriales; family UBA12075; genus JAYENK01. The sequence goes on from JAYENK010000040.1 coordinate 2,369, forward strand.
CTCCGATTAATATTGGGACAAGAAAAAAGCCAGAGCCAAATGGCAAACCGGGCTATGTCAGGGTAGATACCGTACACCAGGGAGATTTAGCTAAAAATAAAGGAGTTTATCATATAAATATTGTGGATGAAATAACGCAATACGAGCTGGTCGCGTGTGTGGAGACAATAACGGAAAAGCATTTGAAACCGGTAGTGAAAGAGCTATTGAAATTATTTCCTTTTGTAGTCTATGAATTTCACGCCGACAATGGCAGTGAATACATTAACCGCTGAGCAGTTAAACTCTTGAATAAGATCCATATCGAGCTGACCAAGTCACGCTCTCGGCATTCAAATGATAACGCTTTAGTGGAATCGAAAAACGGTAGCGTTATCAGAAAGGCTTATGGCCGGAACTATATTGATAAGAAATGGGCGAAAGCGATACACGAATACGACAGGAAATATTTTAATATTTACATTAACTATCACCGTCCTTGCGCTTTCGCGGAAAATTATACGGATAAAAAAGGCAAGAGAAGAAAAAAATACAATCAATGGATGACTCCTTATGAGAAATTAAAATCGCTTGAACATCCTAAGCAATATTTAAAGAGTGAATTCAACTTTGAAGAATTAAACAAAAAAGCCTACAAAGAAAGTGACAATGAATTTGCAAAAGAAATGAATAAAGAAAAAAATAAGTTATTCAAAAAAATATCAAAAGATAGTGTTTACAAAAAAGTAAAAGAAAAACAAAAAAATATAAAAAATCCCCTAGAATTTATTAATCTAGAGGATGAAAATTAACAATTAATATTATTTAATCAATTTTGATGATTCTTCCATTTGGGTATCATCTTACGATTGGAATATACTTACACAAAAAAATGGCTATAATAAGCCATTTTTATTTTTTATATATTTCTTGTTATACTTCCTGTGTAATTATTTTGATGTTTCAAATATCTTGCTTGCAAGTTCTTTCCTCGCATAAAAAGCTCTTGTTATTGGTCTTCTTTCGCCAGTTCTTGGATTAATTCCACCCGTTCCTTTGGTTCTTGCTTGAATCCATTTTCCGTCTTTGCCAGTTAAACTATCAAAACCTTTTTTGATTAATTTTTCTCTAATAAAATCATAATCGGCTTTTATTTTTTTTATAAGATCGTCGTCTTCTGCGAAGTCTAAACTGGTAACTTCTAATAGTTCAGCCTCTTTTGAATTTTGTCCGTGCCACATTACAGCACAAAATACTAATGATTTTAATTTTTCCCAACAATGGCTTTTAAAAAAATCTGTTTCTTTTAATTCAGTTGGATTGATCATAGTAATTGCCATAGTTTCCTTTGGTCTCAGCTCTCCTTTGTATTCTTCAAACGCCACCGACTTTAATTCAAAACCTAATCCGTTGGGTGCTTTTGAATTATCGTTACTAAGTCCTGCCAATCTTTCCAGTGTTAAGCCTTTCCAGCCTTTATTTTGTCTTCCTGTTTCATATGTGGTAATACCAAAATCAACAGAAAGCTTCATTAAATCTTTATCGATATATTTTTTTAAATTTTTTATGGCCACTGCCCGAGTAACTATTTTCATATAAAACTATCTTATTAAACTAAAACCAATATTTCTTTATTGTCAATTTTATAATCATACCCCAATAAAATTTTTTCTTCCGAATTTAATAAAGTCGTATTTAATAATATTTGATTAACCTTAAATTTTTTCTTTTCAATTTTACCGCTTATTTCTTTTATATACTGCTCGGCAATTTTTTTATCATAAGTCCAGCTCTCAACCACGTTAAAATTTTTTTGATTGTATTTATTAATTCCTCTATACAAAACTACATCTTCCGTTTTTCTGTATTTCGATAAAAATTTTATTAGTTTCTTACTGGGAAACTTCAAAAAATCACCATAAAAAGAGTAATGGAAATATTTATCAGTCCAACTTGATACATAGGCTGGTATTTTATTTTTTGTTTTACTTGCTTTCATTTTTTTCAATGTCTTTTAATCTCTTAACTGATAGGTCTAGATATTTTTTTTCTAAATCAACGCCAATAAATTTTCGTCTGTTTAAATAGGAGGCTATGCCAGTCGTAGATGACCCAGTAAAAGGATCCAACACCGTATCGCCTTTATCTGTGCTTGCCATGACAATTCTCACTAGCAGATCTACTGGTTTTTGAGTCGGGTGTTTGCCGTGTTTCTTCTCGGCTGGTTTTGGCGTTCCCATAGCCCAAACACTTCTCATCTGAAGTCCTGGCTTTTTTATAAAATCTTCTGGCCAATTTTCATTCTTCATTAAATCATAATTAAACTTATGTTTCGCTTTAATCGGCTTGCCAGTTTTTTTATTAATTATTTCTTTTCTAGCCCAAATAATAGTTTCATGACTGGCGGTAAAAAAACGACAGCTTAAATTTGGTGAAGCGTTTGGCTTAAACCAAGCTATATCATTAAGAATATGAAATTTATTTACTTGCAAAGCGAATCCACATTGATAAATAGAGTGATATGTTCCAGAAATCCAAATAGTTCCGCCTGGTTTTAAAACTCTATGACAAGCTTTAATCCATTCAATGTGGAATTCAAAGTCTTTTTTTAAACCATTCGTTACATCCCATTTTCCCTTATCAACACTAACCATTCTTCCGTTTTCACAAGTAAAACCCCCATTAGAAAGAAAATAAGGCGGATCAGCAAAAATCATATCAACAGAATTTTCTTTTACTTCTTCATTTAAGAATTTAACAGAGTCAGATAAATACAAAGAAAAGTTTTTATTTTTAAAATAAGGTTTTATCATAAGATTGATTATATCAATATCATTATTTTACCCTTTAAAAGTCTCTGAGTCAATTTAGAAATATCGTAAATTACCCCAATATGTCAGCTTACAATACTATAAATATTACATCTTGTTTAATTACCCCAAATCTTACCTGTAATTTGGGGTAATTTGTTTTTGCTACGATATTTTTATCCTTTTAAAATATTTCAGTTTTGGTATTGGTAATAATCTTTTTTCGGACGGACTGCCCAGCCGGCCGAAAAAAGATTGCCTGCCAAACTGATATTTAAAGGAAAAATGGAGCAATAAAAGCCCCTCTCTTAACTTGATTATAACCACACATCTAACGAAAACTATTTGCCCGTATAGCTAAAGTTAGGAAAATTGTGTAAATAGTTACAATCTATAGGAGATACATATAATCTGAAAAATTTGCTCTTGCCGAAAATAATGATAGAGTAATATAGTGTTGTTCAAGCTCTCGTTTTGAGAGCCACTGTATTGCTCTTTAACAATTAATGAATAACGGACTCAATACAATTCCCAAATTATATAGCATAGATCAAATATCTGATATTTTAAGCGTTTCTAAAATTACCCTATACAGATTAGTGGAAGCTAGAAAGATAACCTTTTATAAAATAAAGGGTTGTATTAGATTTTCTGAAAATGATATTTTGGCGTATTTGGATAAAAACCGTATTGAGCCCGTATGATCAAACGTATGAGCGTAAGAAAAATTAGAAATACTTGGTGGGTGGACTTTCGTTTTCAGCGAAACCGCTATCGAAAGAAAAGCCCAACCAATTCCCGAGAGGGAGCCAAAGATTATGAGGCACTGCTTCGGCAGAAATTCTCCCGAGGCGAAAAACTGGAAGAAGAAAAAACCGAAAGCAAAGAATCATTCGCCAAATTCGTCAGCACTTGGTTTGATGTCTATGTTAAAAGCAATAATAAGCATTCCGAGATTATCAGCAAAGAAAGTATTTTGCGAGTTCGCTTAATCCCGTTCTTCGGTAAAACCCCGCTTGAGAAAATAGACACGCAAACGATTGAGCGATACAAGCGGGAAAAAATGAAAACCAGGATCTGCAACAAGACTATAAATAATCATTTAGCAGTAATGCGAAAATGTCTTGAAACCGCTTTGGAGTGGAATATTCTTAAAGATACTCCCAAGATCAAGCTTCTTAAAACACCTCCGCAAAAATTTGATTATTTTTTCGAGTCTGAATGTCAAACGTTACTCGCTAATACTTCTGGTGATTTGCATGACATGGTTTTGATAGGACTAAGTGCCGGACTTCGCTTCGGTGAAATAATCGCTTTATCCCGATGTCTTCGCAATTATATGAAATGTTTAAAAACCGAGTTAGAGAAAATGAATTGGTATTCTGCGAAAATGAAAAACCGCTGAGTCAAATCAAGTATTGCTCGGACATTCGGACATCAAAACCACTATGCGATACGCCCATTTAAGCTCGTCTGAATTGCGGTCTGCAGTTGATGTTCTAAATTTTGGGCAACATGCGGTCAACACTACTGATTTTACTCTCAAAATCGGTCTTAGCGAGAAGTTTTTCAATCCTGTTATTTCCGCTAACCAAAAACAAAAACAACCCCTTTCGGAGTCGTTCTTGTAAGTGAGCGGGTAACGGGAATCGAACCCGTCTATCCACCTTGGCAAGGTGATGTAATAGCCACTATACCATACCCGCCTATGGGTTTTATTACTAGAATTAGTATAATGGAAAAAAAGTATTTTGACAAGATCTTTTATGTTTTGTTGGTTTTGGGGTGGAAATTAGATGTTTTTTACCATGTAGGTTTTGTTTAGTCTGTATTTTAATTTACGATAATATCCGCGTACACCAACTCCGGAAATAATTTTTATTTTATTGTGTTTATTGTCTTTGGCAATTTCTTCGGCTTGTTTTAATAATTTTTTTCCCAGTCCGGAGTGTTGAACCATGTTTTGCTTTTCACCCACACTCGCGAGTTCGCCATAAACATGTAATTCTCGAACCAAGGCAACTTTTGAATTTAATCGCAAGCGACAAAAACCATATAATATTTTTCCATCTTCTGATTCATAAGAAATAAAACACTCTTTCCCAAGCGAAGCTTGGTAATAAATAATTTTTAATTGATGATTTTTAATTTTTAATTGATTTTTGCATTCTCTACACCTTATGCATTTACATTCTATGCCCTTATTTTGCATTATTTGTCGTAAATTTGTCACCTTATTGCCGGCGATAATTGATTCACCGGGAATATCACGGATCAGACGAATAATTCGTACGTACTCAGGCACTTCTTTTTTGCATTTTATAATCAAATTTTGCAATTGTTTGTCCGTGTACGGCTTATACTTGCCTTGTTTCCACCAGCGGTAGAGCAAGCTACCCTTTGTTACAACACAAGGATAAAATTTTATCTGATCCGGTTGGAAACGTTCATCGTTAAATAAGCTTTTAAACATTTTGAAATCTTTTGCCGGGGTTGCTCCTGGAAGACCTGGCATAATATGATAAGTCACCTTAAAACCATAATTTTTTAATAATTTAGTCGCGTCCACTATTGCTTTAATTCCATGCCCCCGCTTATTTAATTTTAAAATTTCATCATCAAGCGTCTGAACTCCAATTTCCACTCGAGTACAACCAAACTGACGCATTTCATCTAATTCTTTTCTATTAATATAATCCGGTCTTGTCTCCAAAGTAAGGCCGATAATTTTATATTTGGCTTTTTCGTTTTTCCTTTGCTCCTGTAATAGTAATTCTCTTAATTTTTTAATTGGTAGAGATAACGGATATTTATAATTTTTAATTTTTAATTTTTTATTTTTAATTCTAAATCGATTTGCGCCAGCAAATAGATTTAGCACATACCAATACTGATATTTTTTCGGCAGATACGACCAAGTACCACCAATCACAATCAATTCAATTTTAGTCGGTTCGTGTCCGTTCGCGACCAAAGCCCGCAATCTATCTTGCACTTGAGCATAGGGATTGTAATCACAACGAATTGCGCGCATCACCGCCGGTTCGTTTGAAAGATAACTTTTGGGTACATCTTTTTCACTTGGGCAATAAGCACATTTGCCTGGGCAAGGATAGGGTTTGGTGAGTACTGCGACCGGCGCGATGCCGGACATAGTCCGAATCGCGCGTTTTCGGATTAATTTTTCAAACTCAGTATTTCGTTCTATTTTTTTTCTTTTTAATAAATTTTGATATATTTTTATTATTTCTTGACTGCTCATAAGGCCAACGCTGTACTTTTTGGCTATTTTTCTCTGCACCACAAAAAATTCTTGCCGATTTTTTACCGGAGTTTTGGCAAGTTTCAAAACCGCTTTTTCTCTTGTTTTGTCTAATTTATTTTTCATTTTTTAATATCAATTGATTTTAAGTATTTTAATTGCTAGAATTAATATCAAGCAATTAATTTTATTTTATAGTTTTTATAAAAAAATAACAAGTTAAATTATAGTAACATTCAAAAATATGCCAACAAAAGCAG
>JAYENK010000041.1:0-8405 GCA_034722035.1 Patescibacteria group bacterium
ATGATCAAATTTTTCTTCTAGAAAATTCTCTTCAATATTAATTTCGGAAAATCTATAGCTAGAATATCTTTTTTGCGCGACTTTAATCATCTCGGGAGAAAAATCAATCCCGGTCCCCTTTTTTGGTTTAATTTTTTCCAATAAAAAACCATTGCCGCAACCAATTTCAAGCAAACTGCCTTGAGCGCAATTATTAAATTTAAAAAACCGCCCAAGATCACGATAATAATAACTGCTCTTTCTCAAATAACTTTCCCGCCTTAAAGCAAGCTTATTGTAATGCTTTTTAACCTTTTCTGTTTTTATCATAAATTATTTTTTAAAATACCAATCACATTTATCAACGCCGATTTCTTCTACGGCGCTATCTATATATATTAGATCATTCTCTGACAAATAATCAACGTATCCACCCACTTTCCCTTTTCTTACCTTGCCGGATTTGTCACCTTTGGATGCGTTCAAAATTCTATTATTAAATTTATTGATTTTTTCCATCTTCTTCATATTCGAAAACGAAGCATAGTTGATTGCTTTATCTATAATATCAAGTTTCAATTTTTTATATCCAATAAATTTTAAGATTTTTTCAAATTCTTTTTTTGTGTCATTTCGCAAGTCTTCATATTTTATCAATAAAAAATCTCCTGCCCGCTGTTTATTTAAAAACCATAAATTATAATAAGTGATTATTTTCTTTACTCCAAAATAATCACTTCGGACAAAATCAGATAAACTATTATCATAAGTGCTATCCCGCTTTTTCTCTTGAAAATAAGCTGACACCAAAACGTCTCTTATGTCTCTTATTATAAAAACAACCTTTTTATTTTTATAACGCCTGTTCTTAAATTTTAATTTTGTATACTTTGAATAATTATTTACATTAAAAGGACCCTCGTGGCTAAATAAAATTCTGCCTTTCTTTGTTTTTCCGGATATTTTATAAGTATCTAGAATAATTTTTTCCGGCAAATCGTATTGCAAAGAAAAAAACTTTCCCAATAAAACCCGAAGCCAGGTTCGCCCGGTCTTGGGATAAGAAATGACAAAAATATCAGCAAAAATATTATGGATAGGATTAAGTAAGTTATCAAAAATTCTTGACGGTTCCTTTAAACCTCTTTTTAAAAGTTTTATATAATATTTCATGTCAATTCCTTTTAGAGATTATAATAACCTCTGTAACAAAAGCTAAAACGAATAAAAAGAAAGCGGTGAAGGTTATTATTATTGCCAAGCTTCCGATGTAGCCTTGGGCATTAATATCACGCAAAGTTCGGGCGATTCCCAATATCAAAGTTATCCCCGCAATCGGGCTCAACATTCGAAGTGGTTTAAAATACAAAAACATCTTAATAATTAAATTAATAAAAACAAAAAAATGAAAAGGCCTAATGCCAGAGCTACCGACTCTTTTGTAATATGGAATATCAACATATTTAACTGTGTAGTCGCTGGACATGCAAGCTAAGGTAATGGTGGAAGTAAAAGAAAATCCGGAAGGATACAAGGAGTAAAACTCCATCGCTACATCACGTCGAAACACGCGTAAACCGGAATTCAAATCCGGGATATTGCGACCCACTACAAAGCTAGCAATTTTCTTAAGAATATACTTAGCCGGACACCGACCCAAATGATCATTATCGGTTTGCCGTTTACCTACCACCATATCATATTTTGGCGTATGCTTTATAAGCTCGGGAATTTTATCAATCGGATAAGTGCCGTCCGCATCCGTAATTATAATCCATTTTCCTTTAGCGACTCGCAACCCCTTTTTAAGCGAAGCGCCATAGCCAAGGTTGTAGGCATTTTCCAAATAAACAATATAACACTTCGCCAGATTTATCACTAGAGCCATCATTGATCGTTATTATTTCATAAGCAAAGCCAGAACCGTTCATAACAGCATGGCATTTTTGAATTGTGTCTTTAATGCATTTTTCCTCATTAAAAATCGGAATTAAAACCGAAAATTTGACATTATTATTCATAATCATTATAACTAAAGTTTAAAATTTGCAATTTTTTAATACTACTATATAATAACAAATGTTAGTAGAAACATCAATTTTATTTTTTATTAAATAATATTTGCATAATTCGCAATTTGCTATATTCGCATACAATTCGCGGAATTCGCATTATACCCTATGAAGAAAGCACTTATTACGGGAATAACCGGACAAGACGGTTCATATCTAGCTGAATTACTCTTGGAAAAAGGCTATGAAGTTCACGGCATTATTCGTCGGGCCAGCACTTTTAATACAACTCGTATTGACCATCTTTACCGTGATCCGCACGTCAACGGAATTGGGATGTATCTACACTATGGCGACTTATCAGACAGCTCTAGCCTAAATCGGCTTCTAGAAAAAACAGGACCAGATGAAATCTATCATTTGGGTGCACAAAGCCATGTTCGCGTTAGTTTTGATACACCGGAATTCACCGGCGACGTCACCGGCCTCTCCACTACCCGACTGCTGGACGCAATCAAGGCCGTTGGTATCAAAACCAAATTTTATCAAGCCTCATCCTCAGAAATGTTTGGCATGGTAAAAGAAAAAGACTTACCAATTACAGAAAAAAATATCTTCCACCCCCGTTCGCCTTACGCCGTAGCCAAGGTTTACGCTTATTGGATGACTCGGAATTATCGCGAGAGCTATGGCATCTATGCCGTGAACGGCATATTGTTTAACCACGAGTCTCCGCGGCGCGGCGAAACCTTTGTGACACGCAAAGTGACGCGTGGCCTTTCTCGTATCAAACTTGGCTTGGATAATAAATTGTATATGGGCTACCTTCACGCCAAACGCGACTGGGGTTATGCGCCTGATTTTGTTGAGGGCATGTGGCGCATGCTTCAACAAGACCAGCCGGATGACTATATTCTTGCCACTGGCGAGACCCATACTGTAAAAGAAATGATAAATATTGCTGCCAAAGAACTTGATTTTGATCTTATCTGGAAAAGTGAAGGAATTAATGAAAAAGGAATTGATCGAAATACTAATAAAACAATTATTGAAATCGACCCTAAATATTTCCGTCCAGCCGAAGTTGACGTGCTCTTGGGCGACTATTCTAAGGCGAAAAAACAAATGGGCTGGGAACCAAAAGTTAAATTCAAGGAGCTTATCGAAATAATGGTTCGGTCGGACTTTGACAATGAGAGTAAAAATATATACAATCAACCGAAAAAAATTATAAATACTCCAAATAAAACAAAAACTCCCCTCGACCCATCCACTTCTTCAAACAAACAAAATAATTTTAATGATTCTGATTATATTTTGAATTTAGATTTGTTTTCATCTAAGTAAAATTAGCTTAAAACAGGTTTAAAGTGACGGAAATAACCATATTTCCGTCACTTTATTGACGGAAATCATATTATTATATGAACCAAGACAAGTGAGAAAAACAACATTAATTAACAAATTTTTAAATAATTTTAATAATTATAATCTTATTTTCTATGAACAAATCCGCTAAAATCTACATCGCCGGCCACCGCGGTTTAGTTGGTTCTGCTATTGTTCGACGACTCGAAAAAGACGGCTATAATAATTTAATTATCCGAACTAGACAAGAATTAGATTTGACCAATCAACAAGCAGTTAAATCTTTTTTTGAAAGCGAAAAACCGGAATATGTTTACTTAGCAGCAGCTAAAGTTGGTGGCATTATGGCGAACAAAACTTATCCGGCTGAATTTATTTATCAAAATTTACAAATAGAAGCAAATATCATCCATTTCTCTCATTTAAATAATATTAGAAAGCTTCTTTTCTTGGGTTCGTCCTGCATTTATCCAAAACATGCGCCTCAGCCAATGAAGGAGGAGCATCTGCTAACCGGTTTGCTTGAACCGACCAACGAGTCATACGCGATTGCTAAAATCGCCGGCATAAAAATGTGCGAGTCGTACCGTCGACAATATGGAGACAACATGATATCAGTAATGCCGACCAATCTTTATGGCCCGGGTGATAATTTTGACTTAAAAAACTCCCATGTCCTACCAGCCATGATGCGTAAATTTCACGAGTCTAAATTAAACAACAACACCCCGGTCGAGCTCTGGGGCTCTGGCTCCCCTATGCGAGAATTCTTGCATGTTGATGACATGACCGATGCCTGCGTTTATCTTATGGATAATTATAATGAACAAGAATTCGTTAACATCGGGACAGGAGAAGATGTTACAATCAAAAAATTAGCCGAAACTATTCAAAGAATTGTCGGCCACACTGGTGAAATAAAATGGGACAGTTCTAAGCCGGACGGCACTCCACGCAAATTGCTTGATGTTAATAAATTACATTCACTTGGCTGGAAACACAGAATCGAACTTGAGGACGGGATTAAAAATACTTATAATTGGTATTTAAAAAATTACTAAAAAAATAAAATGAAAGGTATATTAAAAGGTATATTAAAAGGTCTATTAAAATATAGATTTATTATTTTAATAACAGTATCGGTTTTTTTTATTTCTGCCAATATTGCCTGGCTTAACCCTCGCCCGGATTTTGTAATAAAAACACACGAAAAAATCCCTCTTTTTTGGCAATATAATGTAGACTCTTCTCATGAATTTTTATCTGGTGCCTATTTCCCAGAATACTACGAACAAAATAACTTAAGAATTAATCGCCCCACCTATGCCTTTGGTACACGCTTTATCGGCGAAACTGTTGGTTTTGCTTTAAGCCCTTTTGTAAAACTAAACATTCTAGCCAAAGGAATCATCGGCTATATCAGTATTAAATTTATTTTTTATTTATTCGGCGCTATTTGTTTATACGAAATAATCAAAAAATATTTAAACGAAAAAATCGCCTTATTATCAGTAATTATTACTTTTTTTCATCCTCATTCCATTGAATTTGCTACAACTTTTAATTCCTCTGAGCTACAATTTATCATCCCAATAATTATTATTTATTTATTTTTAAATTTAGCCAAAGAATATTCACTCAAAAAAAACATTATCTATTCTCTACTTTTAGGACTAATAATGCTGGCTAAGCAAACTTATGCTGTCTACCTGGCAATTCTTCTTTTCTCATTTTTTTACAAAAAGAAATACAAAGAAAGCGTCTTGAGCGGTTTTATTCATCTTGTTCCACTGCTTGTTTGGTTGCTCTTCATAAAAATAAGTGGACTCGAATATTGGAATCACGAAGTCCAAGCCTATGGCATGGGCGTCTGGCTTTTCGCTGAACTACCTTTTATGAATCCAATTGATATTATTCAGGTTGTAACGAGCTCCGTTATTGACTGGTTAATAGTTTTGATTAAATATTTCCATATTTTTATATTTCTTGCCCCTTTTGCTTTTATGAATGATAAAATCAAAAATATCTTTAATAAAAACACCACTATTTTTTCTCTACTTTTCATTTTCTCGGTCTGGCTCCAAATTTTTGCCTCCCGTTCTTATGCCTGGTATATGAGCAGTGATATCGCTATCCTCATTTTCCCCTTAGCTATTCTTGCAATTTACGCTGTATTAAAAAAATACAATCTCAAAAAAGCCATAATACCGCTTACCGGACTTTATATAATACTAAGTTTAATTTCATTCATAAATCTCCCCTGGATACATCCTTATGATCAGATTAATAAATTGGAAGGAAAGGATGAGAAGATTGAGAGTATTAAGGGTGGGGTTTTGACTGAGTAAACAAACATTTGTTTTTTACGAGACAATATTGTATAATTTAATCAATAAATGCTCTGTGCGATGGGTGTTTTTTGTTTTAATTATAATCCAAAAATATGGACAATAGAAATATTAGCATATCTATTATTATACCGTTATTTAATGAAGAAAATAGTATTGTCTCTACAATTAACGATGTAAAAACAGAATTAGAAAAACATCATGTTAGCTATGAAATACTAGCGATAAATGATGGTTCAAACGATAATTCCAAAAAAATATTAGAAGATATTAGTAATATAAAAATTATTTCTCACCCTTATAACAAAGGCTATGGCGCTTCTTTAAAGACGGGGATCAAAAATGCAAAATATAACTGGGTATTATTTTTTGATGCAGACGGACAACACCGGGCAGTTGATATTATAAAATTTATTAAACACACCGACAAATACTCTCTTGTGGCTGGTGACCGCAGTCAAAGCAAATACACTAGACCCCTCATTAGAAAACCTGGTCTATGGATCTTACAAAAAATAGCAAATTATTTAGTTGACTATAAAATACCTGACCTAAATTGTGGATTTCGTTTAATAAAAAAAGATGCTATCAAACAATACTTACATCTAATGCCAAGTGGTTTTTCTTTTTCTACTACTTCTACTTTGGCTTTTTTAAAAGACAAGCGTAATGTTAAGTTTTTACCAATTGAAATAAATCAACGTGATAACTCAAGAAGTATGGTACGACCCAAAGACGCGCTTAGTACTTTTATTTTAATCTTAAAAATAATAATGCTTTTTTCACCACTCCGTATTTTTTTCCCATTAAGCTTAATATTAGCTATAATTGGAACAAGTTTTTTGCTTTACGACCTAACAGCTTGGACGGTATCAAATACAGCTATCTTTATTTTATTAACATCTTTATTAATATTTATTTTTGGTCTGCTTGCCGATCAAGTAGCGGCCCTAAGACGTGAAATTAATACTTATGAAAAGTCTTAAATTATATTTTATTGCTGACATGATAACCGAATGGCGGACGAGAGCAGTCCTCCCCCATGTTAATGGAAAATTATTGGACTTAGGATGTGGCATTAATAAATTGATTAAAAAATATAAAAACGGAATTGGTGTTGACGTATTTCAGTTTGGTGATGCTGATTTAATCGTGAAAGACACGAGCAAGCTTCCTTTTGAAAATAAAAACTTTGACACAATAACGATATTAGCCGCCCTAAATCATATTCCAAATAAGGCTGAAGTTTTAAAAGAAGTAAAACGTGTATTGAAAGATGGTGGAAAATTAATTATCACCATGATACCACCTGGTATTGGAAAAATTTGGCATAAATTCAATAAAAACCTTTGGGATAGAGACCAACAAATACGCGGAATGGCTCATGAAGAAGACTATGGACTCACAAAAAAAGAAATATCAAAAATATTAAAAAGTGCTGGTTTTAAAATTATAAAAGAAAAAAGATTTATGCTCTTTATAAATCGATTAACTATTGCTGAAAAAATATAGTTTTTTTTATATGAAAAAAATAAAAATAAAAAATTTTTCACCTCTAATCGGTATTGTACTTTTTTTATACATAATAACAAAAACCGACCTAAATAAATTATTAATCGTACTAAAACAAGTCAACATCAAGCTTATTCTGCTAGCTCTTGTAATGTCAATAATAACTATTTTGTTAATGAATTTACGCTGGACTAGAATCATCCAAGCAATGAAGATTGACATAAATTATTCTGACTGCTTGCCAATGTTTTTGAAAAGTCTGGCGATTGGCGCGATAACGCCCGGAAGAATCGGTGAATTATATCGTGCTAAATACCTCAAAGATAAAACTAAAAAAAATATTGGCGAAACGCTGTCAAGCGTTGTGCTTGACCGCATTTATGATTTACTATCATTATTAGTCTTAAGTTTAATTGGGGTCTTATTATTAACACACTTTTACATAACCACGCTGCCGGTATACATAATTATACTTTTCATTATTATTTTATTCCTTTCTCTAATAGCTCTGCTGAATAAAAAAACCGCTAATTTTTTTATTCTACCTTTGATCAATTTAATTATTCCAAAAAAAAACAAAGAAACATCTCGCTTGCAATATGACGTTTTTTTCACCACTATTAATAAATTAAAATTTTATAACTACTTTGAGGTTTTATCAATCACTATATTAATTTGGTTTATCAATTTTGTTAGGTTGTATATAATCGCCATCAGCTTAAATATCAATATTTCTTTTTGGTTTATTCTAATTATCAGTCCGGTAATAATTGTTCTAAACCTTGTCCCAATCACAATTTCTGGCCTTGGAACGATGCAAGCTTCCTCTATCTATCTTTTTAGCATAAAAGATATTCCGCCTGAACCAGCTATCGCTTTCTCGTTTTTATGTATCATATTCGGAATTTGGCTAATTTCTCTTCCGGGAATAACCCTGCTCTTGTTTGATAAAAAATCAAGATAACAATTTTCTTTATATAAAAAATAAGTAATCTACAAAATATGTCATCACAATTTATAAACTACTTTCTAACATCAGCTAAAGTTTTTTTTAATCCAAGTAAAGCAAAATTGTATAAATATAAAAATTACGAGGAATACAAAAAAATACAGATTGAAGGTAATGTTAAAAAAATTAAAAATTGCTGGGTCACAGAGGAAAATATCAGTTTTCTATCCGGCTACA
>JAYENK010000042.1:0-18010 GCA_034722035.1 Patescibacteria group bacterium
GTGGGCCGAGTAGGATTCGAACCTACGAAGGTATAAACCGCGAGATTTACAGTCTCGAGCATTTGACCACTCTGCAATCGACCCATTTTATGATAATTTTTTATTACACTCTTCTATCCAAATCCTCATTTGATCTAAAAGCTTTCTGTCAGCATATCTAATATGAATTAAGCCGTATTTCATTTTTCCAACTTTGTTTTTGTTGAAATCTTTTCTTACGTAAGGCTTGGTGAATTGTTTTTTTGAAATTTTTATTTCCTTTGACCAATAGTCAACTAAATTTACCGGTTTTTGATTTGAGTAACAATACAAATATACTCTTAATTTACTTTCCTTAACGCCACATACTATTCGTAAAAATTTTAAAAAAACTTTTATAATCCCTAAATCGCTATTTGCAAAATCAATTATCTTTTCACCATCCCATTTTGAGCCCTCGCCCCAATACAACATTATCCCAGCAATTTTCAACTCTTTTTCATAGTTAGATAAACTTTTTTTTAATTTAAATGTTGCATCCTGTCTGTCGTAAGCTAAATTTCTTGCTTCAATTCTGTTTCTCCGTTCAATATTATATTTTCTAAAAAAATAATATGTAGCATTATTTGAAGCATCTATAATCTTTGCAATATCTTTAACGCTATAGCCCTGTTTATAGTATTTTTTTATAATTGATAATTTATCCTTTTGTATCGTAGCCATATTACAATTATATCAATGTTACTAGGTTCTGTAAACAGCTATCAATTTCCAAAAATAAAATCCTTAAAAAAGGATTTTTATCCAATATTTTTCATGTTTGAATGAATATAGAATATCATAAATACCCAAATAACGCAAGGGGCATTAGTTAGATAATTTTTCGTTCAAGCATCTCAAAAAAACAACGGGCAGTCGCTCTAACGTCAGCCAAAGCATCATGGGCGCCGTCAAAACCCTCGTCGAATAAACAATGATGAAGCTCCATTAATTTGGGCCATTTATAACCATATTTTCCGGGAATCTGACAAAAATCGGTACTAGAATGCATCGTACAAAAACGAACCCGATCAAATAATTCGCTTTCAATTTTTTTGCGTAAAAACTCTGCTCCGATTATTTTTTCATCAAAACTAATATTATGACCAACTACAAGCTTGGCTGTTTCAATCATTTGTGAAAAATCCTTAAGTGCGCCAGTAAGCGCAATCCCCTCTTTGATTGCTTGTTCGGTTGTAATCCCATGAACTACGGAAGAAGCCTCTGGAATAATAAATCCCTCCGGTTTAATTATCACATTCTCGCTCTTTAACTCCTTACCGTCTTTATCCATCAAAAGCCAAGCCAGTTGTACTAGACGAGGCCAGTTGTCTGTATCTGTTATTGGTGCTTTATAATTCCGGGGCAAACCGGTTGTTTCGGTATCAAAAAATAAAAACATAAAATCAGTTATAAAATAAAAAATAAATGTCATTACAAATTACTCTATGAACTTTAAAAACTTTTTACTAAATCTTTCTTGTCTTCTCGCTTCATCTTCTTAATCAGCGCTTCTTCTTTCATTGCGTAAGACTTGTTTTTTTTGCGCTTTAAATAAACCAGTTTTACCGGTCGTCTTGCTCGAGTATATTTAGAACCCAAAACAGAGGTATTATGTTCTTCAACTCGTCGTTTCAGGTCATTAGTCACTCCGGTATAATAAGTACCGTCCTTACATTCAACTATATATACATGCCACATATTAATTTATAAACTACCCTCGCCCAAAGGATCATATCCCCCATCAACTTCATCTCCATCCAAAAATCCGTCACCGTCTGTATCGGAATTGTTGATGTCGGTACCGTATTCTCTTTCTTCGACATCGCCAAGACCATCGTTATCACTGTCTATATTTTTTTCAAAAGCTTCTTGTAAAAATTCATCTCCTTCTGGCGTAGAACTTGCGATAATCGCTTCGTCTTCCGTTGAGCCGAATGTAGTGGTTGCCTCGTCTTCTTCTAGGTCAACTATCGCAGACGGCTCACACCAGGCCAAAGAGTTTATACATTTTAAAGCGTTCCAAGCATGGTCAATCGGACAATCCTCTCCTTCATCCACTATAATATAATTATTTTTCTTAATACGTCGAAGTGAGGCCAAACAGCAATAATCATTATCACAAAAATTTTCCGGATCAATTATCGCTTCAATCGGCTCTTTTTCTTGCCGATCAATTTCATCAGACATTTCTTGAACATCTCCTTTAAAATTATCTATCAAATAAACCGTGCCAACACTAATACATATACCGACAACAAGTCCAATGACAGCAAATAATATTCCTCGTCGCTTGCCCTTGTCATGCAAATACTGTATTCTTTTGCCAAACTCTTCATCTTTTTTTTCATTTTTTGGCGAGGGGATAGTGCTAACCTTAGATAAATCAACTCCTTCACCCAAATTTAAATTCTCTCGTGGCGGTACACTGCCAGGCTGAACAACATTCTTCATTTTGTCTGCTTCACGGTTTTTATCTCCGGTCTTATTCTGCTTTTCTTTATTGTCTACATCTTCAAACATTTAATTTTAATATTAATCATTAATTTTCCAACCCAAGGCTAATCCATCTTAAGCGGAAATTTTTAATTGCTTAAGACCGGGCATATCTTGCCCTGATAAATATGCCAACATTGCGCCACCACCGGTTGAGACCCAGTCCACGTATTCAAGCATTTTTACCTGCCTAAGTGCGACTACAGTTTCACCTCCCCCAACAATTCCAAAAGCAGAACCGCGAGAACGAGCTGCAACCGTACGGGCTATGCCAAACGTGCCATATTTATATTTATTATCTTCAAACATCCCCATCGGCCCATTCCAAAAAACAGTTTTTGCTTCTTTGATTATTTTAGCGTACAGATTAATTGTCTTAGGACCAATGTCAAATATATAATCTTTTACTTGAACATTGTTAACACTAGCTAAATGACTCTCCCATTTTCGTTTTTTACGCCCAACAATCACGTCAACCGGTAATAAAATATTATCTTTCTTAAATTTTTTGGCCAAATTAATACTTTTTTGATCCGCGACGGATTGTCCTATTTCCAATCCTGCTGCCGCTAAAAAATTATTAGCCATGGCTCCGCCAATCAATATTTTATCTGCTTTTTTTAAAAACTTAGAAATTAAAGGCAACTTAGTATCTAATTTTACTCCTCCCAAAACCAAAACAAAGGGTTGTTTCGGTTTCAAGGTTTTGTCTAAATTTTCAAGCTCTTTTTCTAAAAGCAATCCGCCATAACTTGGTAAATAATTTTGAATAGCAACAATTGAAGCATGTTGCCTATGCGACACGCCAAAAGCATTAAAAACAAAAATATCAGCCATTTTAGCCAGGCTCTTGGCCAGCTTTTTGCTGTTACGAAGTTCTTCTTTTTCGAATCTTATATTTTCTAATAATAGAATTTCTCCTTCTTTAAGCGCAATAAGTGCAGTACCAGCCTTAAAGCCGGTACAATCATCAACATGTTTAACTGTTTGCTTTAACAATTTACTCAAATGCACAGCAATCGGCTTGGTGCTGTATTTATCATTCTTTCTCCCGTCAGGCCGACCCAAATGAGTTAAAAGAATTATCTTGGCTTTTTTCTGAATCAAATACTCTATCGTTGAAAGTGATTGTTTTAATTTGAAATCATCCAAAATTTTCCCATTTTCAATTCCTACGTTAAAATCACAGCGGATCAATACTTTTTTCCCGCGTAATCCAGATATTTTTTTTATTGTTCTAACTCTCATGAACTGATTATACCATTTTTCGTGCTTTAACGCAAAAATAATCGTTAAATCCCCCTAGCCTCGCCCTGATCATTTACATTAACCTTACGCCAAGACAAGCGGCGTTTACCGGCTTGCCAAAAATGAATAAACTCCTCGCTTTTAAGTAGAGAGCAAAAAGCGATATAAATAATAATACCGGCGATTCCGGCGAGTAGCCCCTGAGTCAATACCCCCCAAAGCCGAGTCATGTCAACATACGGCCAGACAAGAAGTTTTGACCCTTGAATAGCCAAACCGGAAGCCAAGGCGGCAATCGAAAATTTAACCGCCGAAAATAATATTCGCTCCTCCTCAAGATCGCCCAACTCAAAACGCAGAAAAACCCAAAGAACAAAAAAATTTATAATATTTGCCAAAGAAAACGCCAGGGCCAATCCGGCCACGCCTAAACTACGAGACAAATAAAGCGCTAAGACTACGTTGATAGTCGCGGAAAACAAGCCAACAAAAAAAGGTGTACTGGAATTATGCCGGGCATAAAAAACTCGTACCAAAAGTGGTAGGCTAGCTTGAGCAAACAAAGACAAAGCAAAAAAACCAAGAGTGTTAATTGTCAGGACAGTATCCTGCCAGTCAAATTGGCCTGTTCCAAGTATTACCCGAATAAGTTGCGCGCGCAAAGTTAAAAGTAGAACAGTTGAGGGAACTATAAAAAATAAAATCTGCCTAATCACAGTACTAAAACTACTCACCAATTTTTTCTTATCAAAGGCTTCGCGGGAAAAGGCCGGAAAAGCGGCTACCGCAAAAGAAATTCCAAAAATACCAATCGGAAAACTTTGTAAATTATTGGCAAAATTAAAAATCGCGATTGAACCGCTATTTAATGTCGAAGCGACTACAGTAATAACAAGCAAATTAATCTGAGCAATTGCCAGGCTCATTGTGCGCGGCAACATTAAACGTAATATTTCTCTTATATTTTTGTCGCGCAAATTAAATATGAGCTTATAGCGAAAACCAAAATGAAAAGCGGCGCTGGCTTGAATGAATAAATGAAAAAATGCGCCCAAAACAACGCCCCAGGCCAAACCATGTAAACCAAATTTTGGCACAAAATAAAGCGCTCCGATTATAATACCAATATTATAAAAAATCGGTGCTAACGAATAGATAAAAAATCGCTTTAGAGACTGAAGCACCCCGCCAAAAACACTAGAAAGCCCCAAAAACATTGGAGACAAAAACATTATTCGTGTTAAAGAAATTACAAGAAGCTGTTTTTCTCCGGAAAACCCGGGTGCGACTAACTTCATTAAAAAAGGCGCAAACAAAATACCGATACTGGAAATAACAATAAGAGCCAAGCCCAAAATATTCAAAGCGTTATTGGCAAGCTCCCAAGCGTGCTTATGCTTTAGCTTTGATTCAAACAAGGAAACAAATAAAGGAATAAAGCCGGCTGAAAGAGCACCCAAAACAAGCAAATTAAAAATCAAATCAGGCACGCGAAAAGCAGTATAGTAAACATCTAAAGCATCACCCGCGCCAAATTCACCGGCCAAAATACGATCACGAAAAATCCCCAAAAAACGACTAACAAGCGAAGACAGCGCTACCAAGAGCGCCGCCACCGTAATACTATTTATTTGAGTGGTAAATAATTTTTTAATCATATGCAATAATGCGAATATAGCGAATACGAATTATGCGAATTATAAAAATATTATTCGCATAATTCGTATTCGCGAGTATTCGCCTATAATTTGTAGATTCGCATTATATTTGTTTTATTCCCCGCAAAATTTGCCTCTTTGTCAAAAGTCCATTTTGCGCGCCTTGTTCTGCTATAACTGAAGCGGTATTTTTTGAACTTAAATATAATGACTTCTGAATATCTCCATCAAAAAACTTTAAGCCAGCCACGAAAGTTGAACCAAAAGCATCGCCCACACCGGTTGTGTCCACTCTTGTTTTCTCATTCAAGATGTCCTGATGATAATATTTTTCGCCGTCATAAGCATCTGCCCCGTCATGACCACGTGTAATTAAAACGATTTTGGGGCCACAATCCTTAATTAAAAATAAAAGATTTTTTATATTATTAAGAAATTTTAAACTTTTATTTTTATACTTAGGATTAGTCACTACCAATTCGATTGCTTCGTCCTGATTGACGGATAAAACTTCTGTCTTAGCCAAATATTTGCCGATCTTAGAAAAACCGGCGTGCAATTGAATGTGCCCCGGATTCCAGGCAATTTTAGCCTTAGTTTTAAAAACATTATTCAAAACGCTCTGCCATTTTCCTGAAAGTGAAGTCATGTAGACCCATTTAGCACAGTCTAAGTCACGCACTTGCGCCGGGGTAATTTTTAATTTTTCATTAGCGGCCCGATTGGAAAATACCACATGTTCGTGCTCTTGCCCCACAAGAAGAAAAGAAAAACCAGTACTATTCTTTTTGATAACTTGCATTAGAGAAGTTGAAACATTATGCTCTATAAAATTAGTCATAATCCGCTGTCCTCGCTCATCATCCCCAACCGCTACCATCGCCGCCGTCTTAAAATCAAGACGTGACAAACAAACCGCCGCATTCGACGCGCCACCACCAAAAGTTGAATAAGCCTGGTCAACTTTAATTTTAGCGCCATACTCAAAAGCAAATAAGCGTTGTTGTAAAATATTGTCTTTATTTTCGATAATCACGCCTTCGTCGGTAAAAACCGTAATATCCTCAGTCGTGCCTCCGAGTGTTATAAAATCATATTTTGGCATATCTATAGCTTAATTTTAAATTAAACTATTAGTAGTATATCACAAACTCTCGAATAAAAAAAGACGTGAAATTAGCTAATTTACGTCTTTTTAATATCTTAACTCTATCTCAAATCACGGATACTCTTATCAAGCTCATCGCGTTGCTCTTTTGTAATCAAGTAAACATTGTCACTACTGCCCTTTTTTGCATAATACAAAGAATCTGTCTCATCTTCTTCCTTGCTCTCGCTTGCTCTTGTCTCACCCACCATCAAAATATTATCAACTCCTTCTCCGTTTGCCTGAATAATAATCAAATTTTTATCAAGACCGGTTCCGGCAAAAGTTTGCTCCGGGATCTCCACAGCACTTAAGCTAGACATAATCTCTATAACAGCTTCCAATTTTTCCTCATCTACACTAAAAATATACGGCATAGTTCCGCCCCATCCGTCCTCTTCTTTTTCTACACTAAATTCTCGAGTTGGGTATTGAAAACGAATTTTATTAATTTTTTCGCTTTCACTATTAAATATTTCTCTATCATACCAATCGTTATGCCAAAAAGCGACATTAAATCCTGCTTTGACCAAATACGTTTCATCAATATCAGACATAGTAATGTAAGTACTATTAAAATCAGAACCGGTTTTGCCAATAATAAATTCTTTAATCACAGTCTCACCCTGCATCAATTTAATTTGTGCTCCGCTTTCCGGGCTAGCCGAAAATTCATCTTTTTTATTTTTATTGGTGCTAACAATTTCCAACTCAGCCTCGGCAGAATCTTTTAAAGCCTTTTGGATCGAATCAACCTGTGCTTGTTTTAAATAAAAATCTTTAGTGCCGACCACACGCCATTTATCTCCCACTTTTTCAAGTGAAGTCTCCTCTTCTTTAAAATTAATATCAATCCGACTTATTTGATCGACCTGTATTTCTGCCAAAATATTTTTCGGTTTGTTTGCTTCTTCCTGCCAATCCTTAAACGGACCCTCTTTAATAAAAGCTAATATCACCAAAGCAATTAAAATTCCCCCTAAAAACAAATTCTTTTTACTCATATAATTTTTCTTTTACTATTTTAAGTAAGTCTTTTTTATTTTGAGCTCCTTTTAACCTTAAAAATTCATTATCATCTTTATCCAAAAATATAAAAACCGGCAGATTCGTAATATTGTATTTTTTTATTAATTCCGCATTCTCATCCGCGTCATAATATTCTGTTTTAAGTTCAGGCAATTCTTTTTCAATCTCCTCCCACATCGGCTTCATCACAATACATTCCGTACACCAAACTGCTCCAAATTTTAATATTTTCATATTCTTAATAGTCCCCTCTTCTTATTATATATCATCAACAAACCTACTCTTCCTCCGCAAATAATATCGAATCATGCCAAAAGCAATCACGGCAACTGTTAGACCAAAAATATTCAAATACCGAATGCTAGCCTTAGCACTTTCGGATAATTCTTTGATCGGTCGACTAGTTACGCCTTTGGAACGAATATTAATAAGATCTTCGTCAAAACTTAAAACATCCACCAAATTCTGCATCAAAGTAATGTTGTCCGGACTATTACGCAAAAAACCGTCAGTCATAAAATCAGAGTCACCGACCACAATGATACGCGCGTTAATTTTTTCTTCTCCCCTTTCTTCCCCGTAAGCATTGGGTACAGATCCGTTAACATAAGTGATCAGATTGTATTGCTTCTGCTCTCCCTGTGGTGTACTGCCTCCGCCATTAGGCGCAATATCAAAATTATCAGTCATGCGCCAGGACTTAGCAGTAGTAAAAGCTAGATTTGATGAAAATCCTTCAGTTATTTTAGAATTATCAATATCAATGCTACTAGCCCATGGTAAAATTACATTTTCCAAATTGGAAACAGCACTATTATCTTGACTAAAACTGTTGTTTGTCAACTTTGGCCAAAAAGGATAATTACTGGAAAAAGTAAAGAAGCCCTGAGAGAAAGAAGCCATACCACTTTGTGTATCAGCTACCAGATCTTTATTTATAGTAATTCCATACTTGGTTAAAAATTCATCCAGATTTGTATTATTTTTACTGGCAACCAGTCCGGCCTCAATATTTACGCCATCCATCAAAACAAGCAAGGCTCCTCCGCGTGTAACAAAAAAGTTAAGTGCTTCAAGCTGAACTTCATTAAATACTTCTTTTGGGCCGGCAATAATTAATGTATCTATATTTGGCTGAATAACAGGTTCTTCTTCGCTTAAAGTAACCGGCTGAACAGTATAAAGTTCGCTTAATACTTGGCTAACTGATTTTAATTCTTCTTCTAAGCTACGTGTTCCTTGGCTGTTCAAATATCCAATCACAGCAATCTCATCTGTTGTTACTTTTTTAATCGCTGTGGTTAATTGATATTCCAGACCGCTAGTATCACGTTTAATCGCCGGTATCACCTCGGTTTCAGAACCAAAGCTAATTGCGATTCCCATATAGCCATTTACCAACTGCATTTTATCTTTTTCATAAACCTCAAAAGTTAATTGCGGAATTCCCAAAATAGCCAATTTTTGCTGCAAATCCGTATCATCAGCCGGATCAATAAAATCAATTTTAACATTACCGTTAGAATAAGCTTTATATTCACTAAGAATATCAGCAACCTCTTGCTTAATCAACAAAACTTGATTAGGTAGATTTGCACTAAAATATGCCTTGATATTTACAATATCATCCAAACTAGCAACAGTATTTTTGGTCGCATTTGACACTGAAAAAACTTTATTTTCAGTCAAGTCCCAACGAAAAAAAACTTGATAAGAGAAAAAATTCACTACAATAATAATACCAAGCAGTAAAAGCACGGTAACCCCTAAATCAGTCTTTTTTACCCGTTTAATTTTTTTATTATCCATACGATATATAGAATGCGAATATAGCGAATTAATAAGCGAATATAGCGAATTACGAATTATGCGAAAATAACTATTCGCGTAATTCGTAATTCGCTATATTCGCCTTTAATTTGTAGATTTGCATTATACTATTTAGTTAATTGTCAATTAAAATTATTTCCATCCCCGAGTTTCAATTACTCTGGTATTTAAATATAAAAATAAAAATATAAAAGAAAAATAAAATATTACATCCTTAGAATCAATCACACCTTTGGCAATAGAGTAAAAATGGTTCCCTAGCCCGAGAAAACTCAAAATTGGTACAAGAAAATTTGGCGCACCGATTAAAACAAAGTTCGCCCCAATAATAAAAGCGATAAAAGAAACAACTAATCCGACAATAAAGGCGATGATTTGATTCTTGGTAAGGGAAGAAACAAAAAGACCAAGTGCCAAATAAGACCCTCCAAGAAAAAGTGCGCCCAAGTATTCCCCAAATACCGGCCCCCAATCTAAACTGCCGATTGAAGCTAAAGAAAAAGGGATAGTAGCGGAAAGCAAAAGAGAAATAAATAAAAATACTAGACCGCCCAAAAATTTCGCGAACACCACCTGCCAATCAGTGACCGGCAAAGTCAACAAAAATTCAATTGTGCCAGACCTTTTCTCTTCAGCCCACAAGCGCATCGTAATTGCCGGAGACAAAAAAAGAAAAATCCAAGGGAGTAAATCAAAATAACCGCGCATACTTGTTTGGCCAATCAAGAAAAAATTCTTAAAAAACAACCAATTACCTACCACCAAAAATACACCGATAAAGATATATGCAATCGGAGAATTAAAATAGGACATTAATTCTTTTTTAAATAAAATGTAAATCGTTTTTAAGTATTTTTTATTCATACTGTTTAGTATTAAGTATCTGATAGTTAAATATTAAGCAAAAATCTATTTGGTTAATTCTCGGAAAATATCTTCGAGCGAAGCTTTCTTTCGCCTTATCTCATAAATACTCCAATTATTTTGATAGATTTTCTTGGATAAATCTTCACGAATATCGGCCCCATCCTTGACTAGTATGCTAAATCCGAAAATATTACCCTCTTCTTTGTCCTTAAGCTCAAACGAATCTATTTTTTCTATTTCTTTTAGCGCTTTTTCGATTGCTTCCTTACTTTGGCCTTTTACCTTTAGATAAACCGATTCTTTTCCTCCAACTGTTTTGGCCAGTTCGTCCGGCTTGCCTTCACTGACAATTTTGCCATTATTAATAATAATAGCATGATCGCAGGTAGCACTTACTTCGCTCAAAATATGAGTGGAAAAAATCACAGTCTTTTCCTTGCCAATTTTTTTAATAAGATCGCGGATTTCTACAATTTGATTTGGATCTAACCCTGTGGTAGGCTCATCCAAAATGAGAATATCCGGCTCGTGCATAATTGCTTGAGCTAGTCCCACCCGCTGTCGGTATCCTTTGCTAAGCTCATCAATCGGTTTTCTGATTACATTTGCAAGACCACAGTCACCGATTACTTCTTTAATTCTTTTTTTAATCGCATCTTTTTCGATTCCCCTGATTTCCGCGACAAATTTTAAATACTCATAAACACGCATATCGTCATACAAAGGGACATTTTCCGGCAAATAACCAATTTTGGCTCTAGTCTCCATTGAATGAGTAAGAACATCTTGTCCATCAATTTCCACACTGCCTTTAGTTGGCGTCCAAAAACCGGTAATAATTTTCATTGTAGAACTTTTTCCGGCTCCGTTTGGTCCTAAAAAACCAAGAATTTCTCCTTTTTTCACACTAAAACTAAGATCATCCAAAATTTTATTAGCACCAAAATTTTTGCACAGATTTTTTATTTCAATCATATAAAATTAAAATTTTTAATTAATAAAAACAGTAAATAAAATTTATTTACATGTTTTAATGTAATAGGTACATTATAACTATAAAAATAAATTTTTCAAGTGGAAAAAATAATAAACTAAAATTCATCTAAGGTTAGCTCTAAAATTAAAATTTTCTCTCCTCTTTGTATCTTTAAACCAATCTTGTCTCCGGCTAAATATCTTTGCGCCACTTCGGCCAGAGTGTCTTTGCCGTCAATCGGAATTGCGTTAATCTCAAAAATAATATCTCCCGCCAAAATTCCGGCTTTCCCCGCGGCCGAATCGGGTAAAACAACGTCACCTTCGTCTTCCTCGGCATGCGCTATCCAAGCTCCGCTTGTACGCGGTAATTGATATTTTTCGGAAATAACCGGATCGAGCATCATATAATAAACTCCAAGGCGCGGACGAGAAATCGTGCCGTTCTCGCGGATAGAGCGAATAATCGGCTTAGCGTCATTAATCGGAATAGTGAAACCAATCGCTGACCCACTTTCGTCAATCGCGACATTTACACCAACTACTTCACCGCGCAAATTGATCAAAGGTCCGCCGGAGTTGCCGAGATTTATCTCGGCATCTGTCTGAATTACATTATCCAGTGAAGCACAGACGCCGGTATCATTATCGGTTGCAACTAAAAAACGACCAAGTCCGGACACGATGCCTTTGGTCGCGCTATTTTGATAACGCCCGAGAGAATTTCCAATTGCAATCACAGTTGTTCCCATCACTAAATCACGACTATCACTAAGCTCAACATAGGGCAAATCTTTATCAAAAATTTTCAAAATTGCCAAATCTTTCATCGGATCAACCCCGATAAATTGCGCGTAATATTGCTTACCCGAATTTAGTGTTATCTGATATTCACCGCTCGTCTCATTCGCAATTGCCAAAACATGTTTATTTGTCAAAATATAACCATCGTCACTAATAATAAAACCGGTTCCCCTGCCCTTGGATTTTCTATTTCTAACAATTCTCTGTTCGCCATTTTCCAAATCCAATTCTAAATTATTATCATAATCAAATACTTCAATACTAACCACCGAAGGTAAGACGCGATTAATCGCCCGAATTGTTGCCTCTTGCTCATTCAAAACTATATCTTCTGCGGCCACCTCCACATGATTTGATTGAAGCCAAACAAAAGCCAAACAAAAAAACAATAAAACAATAAAACTAAACAATAAATATTTTTTCATAATTTCATTATTAACAATAGCTTTATACATTTAATTCCTTAATTAATTCTTTTTGTTTTTTGTTTAAAAATTTTGGGGTTTTAATTTGGACTTTGACATAATGGTCTCCATTGCCTGAGCTTTGCAAACGTGGCATGCCTTTACCGCGCAATTTAAAAGTAGTGCCGGATTGAGTTCCGCCGGGAATTTTAAGTTTAACCGGACCATGAACAGTTTCTATTTCTAGTTTATCACCCAAAATAGCTTGAGTAAAGCCCATCTCCAGATAAGTACGTATATCTGCTCCGTCTCGTTCAAATCTAGAATCTGGACGTACATTTATAAGTAGGTATAAATCTCCAGCCCCGGCTCCCTTGTCTCCAGCCTCACCTTGACCTGATAAACGAATTGTTTCGCCATCATTAATACCGGCCGGGATTCTAACTTTTAACTTGGTTTTTTCAACGCTTGTTCCTCGCCCATTACATTTTTTGCAAAGTTTTTCATAAATCTTACCTTCACCCTGACAAGTTTCACATACGCCCTGAACCTGCATATTACCCAAAATTGTCCGCTGTACACGAGTTGTACGTCCGGTACCTTTACAAACATTACATGTATCTATTTTTGAACCTGGTTCGGCTAAATTTCCTTTGCAACGATCACACACTACTTTTTTGTCCAAGCTAAATTCTTTTTCTGCACCACTAACCGCTTCTTGAAAATCAATGCTAAGATTTAGTTGTAAATCCCGGCCTCGACGCTGTCGACTATTGCCACCTCTCGAGCCAAAGCCAAATATATCGCCAATCCCGCCAAACATGTCACCCAGATCATCCATATTAATATTATATGATCCGCCGGCGCCGTTAAAACCGCCAAAACCGCCTCCGCCTCCGCCGGCATCATCAAAAGCGCTCCCAAATTGATCATATTGAGCGCGCTTTTCCGCTTTACCAAGAACCTGATAAGCTTCGCTTACTCCTTTAAATTTCGCTTCATTACCGCTTGCTTTGTCCGGATGAAATTCATGTGCTTTTTTACGAAAAGCTTTTTTTATCTCATCCTGAGAAGCACTTTTATCAACTCCTAATATTTTATAATAATCTTTTGACATATAATATAATGCGAATGTATAATGCAAACGTCGCGAATTATAGGCGAATATAGCGAACTCGAATTACGCGAATTATTGTAGAGTTTATTCGCATAATTCGAGTTCGCTATATTCGCATATTAATTTGTAGATTCGCATTATACATTCGCATTATGTATTCGCATTAGCTAAATTACCCTTTAAATCCTATTTCCTTGCCAATTGGCGCGTCGGCTGTTTTAATTTCGCCGAATTGATCTTCGTACTTTTTCAAATTATCTTGCATTGCCGCGACCATTCGTTTAAAATGACCCGGATTAGACATAATCTTTCCGGAAACCTTGCCACTCATACCCATAATCGAAAGAAACATCATTTGAAACTCATCCCGATTATGATTAACTTGCATCGCATTAGCATATTCCGCGCCTGGCATATTATCCGCGATTTTAATTTGCTTTTGCGTCGGATTAACCGGCGCGTCAGCTTGCTTAGTGTTTTTCATTTTATTTAAAGCTAATAATTATTTCTTATCTTTTGGATCGTCAGTAGAAGATGAGTCTTCAACCTCGCCATCAACTACTTCGTCCTCAGCTTTTTTGGGCTCGTCTTTTTTTACCTGTCCTGAGTCTGTCGAAGGATCATCACCTTTTTCGTCCTTTTTTGCTTTAGCATCAGCCTCGGCTTGCTGTTGATACATCGCTGCACCAATTTTTTGCGCAACCGCGTTCATATCTTCCATTTTCTTTTTAATATCATCTATATTGTCAGAGTCTTTTACTTTTTTAAGTTCTTCCAATTTTGTTTCAAGTTCTTTTTTTTCTTCAGCCTTCATTTTTTCTCCGGATTCTTTTAAAAGCTTCTCGGTGGTAAACACAACTGTATCAGCCTGATTTTTAACCTCTACCTGCTCTTTCTTTTTCTTATCAGCATCAGCATTAGCTTCTGCGTCTTTTTTCATTTTTTCAATATCTTCTTCCGACAAACCCGAGCTGGCAGTAATAGTTATTTTTTGCTCTTTTCCGCTCGCTTTATCGGTTGCTTTTACGTTTAAAATTCCATTAGAATCAATATCAAAGGAAACTTCTACCTGTGGTACCCCGCGCGGAGCCGGTAGCAGGCCGTCTAACATGAATCGTCCCAATGTCTTGTTATCAGCCGCCATTGAACGCTCCCCTTGCAAAACATGAATCTCAACACTTGGCTGATTGTCAGCTGCGGTGGAAAATATCTGCGTTTTACTGGTTGGGATCGTAGTATTGCGCTCAATTAATGGCGTGGATACTGAGCCTAGAGTTTCAATGCCAAGTGTTAGCGGCGTCACATCCAAAAGCAAGACATCCTTAACATCTCCTTGCAACACACCGGCTTGCACTGCCGCACCAATCGCTACCACTTCATCCGGGTTAACTCCCAAGTGTGGTTCTTTATTGAAAAACTCTTTAACTTTCTCTCTGACCATTGGCATACGCGTCATTCCACCTACCATAATTACTTCTTCAATATCTTTGGCCTCAAAACCGGCATCTTTTAAAGCGTTCTTACATGGAATTAAAGTTTTTTCCACTAAATCTCCAACCAACTCTTCCAGTTTGGCGCGAGTCAATTTTATCACCAAATGCTTTGGTCCATTTTCATCTGTGGTAATGAAAGGTTGATTAATTTCTGTTTCCATAGTCGTAGACAATTCAATCTTAGCTTTCTCCGCCGCCTCTTTAATGCGCTGCAAAGATAAAGTATCTTTAGAAAGATCAATTCCTTGATCTTTTTTAAATTCTTCAATTATCCAATCAATAATTCTCTTATCAAAATCCTCTCCACCTAAATGAGTGTCGCCGTTTGTAGCTTTTACTTCAACCGTATCTTCAGACACATCCAAAACCGACACGTCAAAAGTACCGCCGCCAAGATCGTAAACCGCAATTTGCTGGCCTTTTTTCTTGTCAAAACCGTAAGCCAAGGCGGCCGCAGTTGGTTCGTTTATAATACGCTTGACTTCCAAGCCGGCAATTTTGCCGGCATCTTTAGTCGCCTGACGTTGAGCATCACTAAAATAAGCCGGGACAGTAATAACCGCTTCTTTAATTTCTTCGCCCAATTTTGCTTCTGCATCTGTTTTTAATTTACCGAGAATCATCGCAGAAATCTCCTGCGGAGTGTGGTCTTTGCCGTTGATTGTCGCTTTAACTCCGTCACCGGCTTTCACAATTTTAAAAGGAGAATTTTTTATATCTTCCTGCACTTCCTCTTCTTCAAATTTTCTTCCAATCAAACGCTTAGCCGCAAATACTGTATTCTCCGGATTCGTCACAGCCTGACGCTTTGCAGTTTGCCCCACAAGACGTTCATTATTCTTGGAAATAGCCACAATTGAAGGAGTTGTTCTGTTTCCCTCGGCATTTTCTAAAATTTTGGGTTTTCCACCCTCGATTATTGCCATGGCACTATTAGTAGTCCCAAGGTCTATTCCTAAAATTTTACTCATATCTTTTTAAATTTATTATTAATTTATTAATTTAATTTCTTTAAATAATTTTATATACTTTTTTAATTCTTAATTTTTAATTGATGTTATCATTTGCTTAAAACTTTCAAGTGGCATCATACCGAAATCACTATTCATAAAAACCAATCCCTTGTAATCTGCGCTATCCAAATTAAGTAAAACCGCAACATTACCACCAATATCAACTGCTAAACCGTCTGCCTCCGGATCGATTACAAAGCTATTTTTATCGATTAAAAGCGCTTTCTTGTCTGAAGCTGTCTTTAATATTTCAGCCGGCTTAACTTCATGCTCATTTTCATTAAATGCCAAGAAAAAATAATCACCATTATCCTCCATAAATCCTTGATTGTCAGTAACGGCAATCACCTCGACAGCTTTCTCTTTATCAAACTCCAAATCCGCGCTAATACCACCAAATACTAATTTTTCATTATCACTAAAAGTACCAATAAATTTAGTACCGCTTGCAATTTCGGTCTTGGTAACAACAACCTCGCCAAAAACTGCCGGATAAGTAAAGCCAAAACCAAGTTCATCATCGTTAAAAACAATTTTTGCTTTATCGAGCAGGGCGATTCTTCTGTTCATCTCTTCGCTTTTTTCTTTTAACTTCTGATTTTCATCTTCTACTCCGGTTAACTTGTTTTTTAAATTACGCAAGCGCTCCTCAAAAGTAACTTCGGTTTCCATGGCTTCTTGTCTCGCTTCAGTCAAGCTGGTTTTAGCGATATTATTTTGCCAGGCATAAATTCCCGCGCCAACAATCAAAGCCGGAACCATCATGGCTAATACAAATTTTATAATACCGCCCCCTTTGCCCACCCTTGCCTTTACTGTCGGCTTTTGAAGCATTTTTTTCGCTGGCTTCGCTTTAGCAGTCGACTGAGTAACCGACTTAGCCTTTGGCGTCGATTTTGGTCGAGCCACAGATCTAATTTTGGCCGTTGGTCTAGACGCTGATTTTTTTGCTGGAATTTTTTCTTCCCTCTCGTCTTGAACAGAGATTTTTATTCCACTATTATTTTCTGGCATTTTAATTTATTATTTATTTCTTCTTTGTTTCGACTTTAATATTTTTTGCTTTGGTTTTTGACGCTTTTGGAATTATAATTTTTAATACGCCGCCATTAGCCACAGCCTTAGCCTTATCGCCGAAAACATGCGTCGGCAAAGGAACGCTACGATAAAAACCGCCACGATGTATTTCTTTGCGATAATAATTCTTCTCATCAATTTCGCTTTTCTTTTCGCTCTCGCCCTTAATACAAAGAACATCGTTCTCAATCGAAACACTTACTTTGTCCGGATCAATTCCAGACAATTGCGTTTCCACTACCACGTTATTTTTATCTTCATACATATCAATTGCCGGGGTAAAACCGGATTTAATTTTATCCATCTCCTCGAAAGGCTCTATATCGAAGAATGGAGACCATTTAATCAAAGCCATAAATTTAAAATTTAATTTTTATAAACTAAGTCAGGCTTACTCTGGCTGGAATTATCACTTTTCCATTAAGCTCGTAGCCTGATTTAATGATCGACTTAACTTTTTCACCTTTACCTTCTATTGCTTCCATTTTATTTGAATCAAATTTTTTATTTTTAATTTCAATTTCACTTACACCGAGGCTAGTTAGGGCATCTTTAAATTGCTTAACGACAAATTTAATTCCTTCGGCCCAACCGCTTTCCTGCGCTTTTTTATCAACATGCTTCAATGATTCTTTTAAATTATCATAAACTGGCAGCATTTCCAAAATCAATCGCTCATTAGCATATTTAATAAATTCTTGTTTTTCTTCCATGCCTCGCTTAAGTAAATTCTGATAATCGGCCAGTGCCCGTTTATATCTCCCTTCCATTTCTTCATAACTAATTTTGTCTTCTTTGTTCTTTTTTTTATCAAAATGTTTTTTATTCTTTTTT
>JAYENK010000042.1:18020-29778 GCA_034722035.1 Patescibacteria group bacterium
AATATTATTTACTTTTCACAAATTTGATTATTTATCAATTTTATTAAATTTAAATTTTCCTCATAATCCATTCGCATCGGACCAACTACACCAAACAAGCCAATATTTTCCTCTAGCTTATATTTAGCTAAAACTGTGCCGAATAAATTACCAAAAGGATTTTTCTCGCCCAAAGCAACTTCGGTCTCAAAACCATATTCATCAAAAATCTGATTAACAATCTCATCAATCCGATCAATCACAGCCGAAATATCATAAAGTACATTGACTTGAGCAAATTCTGGCTGAGAAAAAAGATTAGAAAGGCCGGTGTAATAAACATTGTGCCGATGAAAAGCCCAAAATACGGCCAGATTGCTTTTATTAGCCAAATACTTAGCAATTTTTTTAAGCCCGATTTCACTTTTATCATTTAATAATCTATCAAATTCTTTGTCTTTAAATATTTTCTCCTTCTTCTTTTTCTTTATTTGCCTCAAATAATAATTATATGCTTTTTCGCTCGGAACACGTCCGGCGCTAATGTGTGGCTGGATAATATAGCCTTCATCTTCCAGAATGGCCATATCATTTCGAACTGTAGCCGGCGAAACATCAAGTTTGTGCTTGCCCGCAATCACTTCGGACCCAATCGGCACTCCGGTTTTAATGTACTCTTTAACTATAATATTTAATATCTGCTCTTTTCTTGAGTCCATATAATTTTTCAAAAAAATTTATACCACATTAAGTATTGTAGCGCAATTAGCACTCACCTGTCAAGAGTGCTAAAAAACAACCTTAGATAGAATGAGAATTAACCTGATACAAGGTCGTTTATTCTTTTTTATACTCCCCAAAATACCACTCTAAATACTCTCTCGCAACCGGAACAGCGGTAACATCACCTCCACCACCCTCTTCAATTAATATAGTAATCACCAATTCGGGATCATCATACGGAGCAAAACCGGTAAACCAAGCGTGAGTGTCGTGTTTAGATGACCATTGAGCAGTACCAGTTTTACCCGCCACTTTAGCTGGTACTGTTTGCAAACTTCGAGCTGAACCGGCCGTCACGGCTTGACGCATGCCTTCACGTACAACATGGATATTATATGGCGCGATAAAATCTTCACGTACCGGCGCGTTGTTGGACTCGCCAAAAGATTGGTCCGCACCGGTTAATATTTCTTTGATAAAATGTGGTCGATACAATTTACCCCCATTGGCAAAAACACTAGTAAACATCGCTACCTGAAGCGGTGTGGTCAAAAGATCACCCTGTCCAATCGCAAAATGATAGGTGTCCCCTATGTACCAACTCTCTCCTTTATACTCTTCTTTCCATTCCCGATTCGGCAAAAAACCACTAGCCTCTCCGGCCAAATCTATTCCGGTTTGTTTGCCCAAACCGAACAATTCACCGTAAACGGACAAACGGTCAACGCCAAGACCTTGAAAATCCTTGTATCCACCGCCAATATTATAAAAATAAGTATTAACTGATTCGGCAATCGCCCGACGCGCGTCCACCATCCCATGTCCACCGGCACGCCAGTCCGGAAAAAACCATTGTCCGATACTAATCCCGCCGATTGATAAAAATTTTGTATTCTCGCTTACAATTCGCTCTTCTAAGGCAGCCGCTAACCAAACCGGTTTTATAGTCGAGCCAGACGGATATTCACCACTGATTGCCCGATTAAATAAAGGCTTGTCTGCATGATTAATCAAAATTTTATAGTCTTCTTGCGATATGCCCTGTGCAAATAAATTATTATTGTAAGCCGGCAAAGAAACCATCGCAATAACTTCTCCGTTGTTTGGATCCAGTAAAATCGCTATTCCTTTTGTTTTGTCTATTTTTTCTAATTGTTTTGATAATATTTTCTCAAGCTCTAATTGTTGTCTAATATCAATTGAAAGAAGCAGATTGTGTCCATCAACCGGTTCGATCTGCCGAATAATCTTTTTCTCTTTTCCAAGCGCATCAACCTCAATATGTTTTTTACCGCTCTGTCCTCTAAGTTCATTCTCCCAAAAATATTCAATCCCCATTTTACCAATATAATCTATCAGCAAATACTCATCTCCATATTGCTCTAGCTCGATATCATTAATTTTACCGGTATAACCAATAATATGCGATAAAGAATGTCGCGAATTTTTCTCTGCCTCATATTCATCAAACAGATCATACACAGGATAAAACCGTTTGGTTTTATTCGTCAATATAACGCCCGGCCAAATGTCAGCTTCAAGCATCAATTTAATCGCCGGTTCATACGAAATTTTATCGATTACGAACAAAGGGCGGTACGACTCTAAGCTGCCCGGCTCGACTTGCGCGTATTTTTCCTGAAGCTCACTCATTGATATGTTTCCACTTATATTTTCAATAATTTTAAATATGCGTTTTCTCTCTTCTTTCTCGTCCGGCATATCGGCCGGAATAAAATAAAGCATAAAATTAGCCTGATTCCTAACTAAAGCTCGCCTTTCCCTATCATATATCACTCCCCGCCTAGCCTCAACCCGTTCTATTCTAATCCTATTCCCTTCTGCCAATTCATAATAATATTCGCCATGCATAATTTGCAAATAAGCGCTTTTAGCCAGAAGAACAAACATAGCTAAAAATAAAAACGAAGCAAATACGATTAATATTTTATAATTAAAATTATTGCCAACGGTTTCCATTTCACTATAATTCTCAAAGTAAGCATCTTCCGCCCATTTTGCCCGATAAGTTCCGCTTAATTTAGAATCATTAAACTTATCATCTCGAACAACAAAAGGATCATGTTTGCACTGCTTATTATTTGGTTTTATATATTTAAAACGCTTCATCTTGTTTTGGGTAATAAAAACACCGGCCTTAAACGCCGACTGATAAATGCTAAAAAATAAAACAAAATAGCGGTAAAAATTACATTTAGAAAAATAGCTGACAATTGATTAAACCAAAATATTTTATTTAATATAATATAAGTATCGATATTGGCAAAAAAAGAATTGAGCGAATAAAACAAATAAGACCATATTCTAAATGTTACGGTTGCGGCTATAATCAAAACGAGATAAGTATAAACCGATTGATTGGTCAAAAAATTTATATGTAAAAAATAAACCAACGCGATTGTTATAACTATCCCGAACAAATAAAGCCCAAAGGGAGAAAATAATGTCAAATCAAAAAATAAACCGGCTCCAAAGGCTAAACACCAAGTAAATATTTTTTTTGACAAACCAACCGCATACACCAAAAAAATTAAAATTAAATTTAAATTACTGAAAATACCAGACAAACTGTTAACTAGAGAAATTTGCAAGGCAGACAATATAAAAACAATCATTAAATATAATAGTATTCTCTTATACATAAAATCATTGCTTGATTACAGCTACTATCAATAAATCATCAACTTTAAAAAAGGGTTCAATTTGCGCGCTTTGCCATAATTCATTGTTTTCTTTGCTTATTGCGATAATTTTACCAATAGCCAGGCCACGTGGAATAGCTTCTTCTAAGCCGGAGGTAATCACTGTGTCGTCAATTTTTAAAGTTTTGTCTTGGGGAATCGTGTTCATCACCACCGAAAGACCAAGTTCTCCCATAACAATCCCGCTTGTACCATCACTATTCAGGATACTAACTGCCAAACGACAGCGACTACTATTTAAGACATCAACGCGAGCGCTAAAATCTTTGACTGCAGTAACTTTACCAACCAAAACTCCACTACTATCAACTATAGCTGCCCCCTTAACAACATCATTTTTTTTTCCACGATTTATTATTATTGTTTCAGTGCGACCAGAAACATCGCTAATGTCCCCTCGAGAAATTACTTGACTCACAATATATGAATATTCTTTATTTTCGGTAAAATTCAAAAGCTTGCGCAAAGCTTGGTTTTCTTCGTCAATTACTTTAAAAGCAATATTTTCCGCGCGAAGCTTATTGAGCTCTTCCCGACTCTTTTTCAACTCGCTAAGTAAATCTTCTTTATTTCCCTGTTTATTGTAAACCGAATTAAGCCCAAGCGACCAAGATTGAAAAAGGCCCAAAACCGGAGAAAAAATTCGCCCGCCTACCTGCTCCAGGGAACTAGTTAGACCAAACCAATTTAAAAAAATAAGCAACCCGATAATTACGGCTGTTATTGTGTAAATTTTATTTTTTTTACGCATGAAGCATTAATTATCATCATTTGGTGAAACAATTTTATCTAAAAGAACAGTATCTTCAAGTAAAATTCCGGCTCCCCTAACCACGCAAGTGAGCGGATCATCGGCAATACGAACCGGTATTTTTGTGTTTTGCGCGATCTCCTTATCCAATCCCCGAAGAAGCGCGCCACCACCGGTTAAAATAATTCCGTGTTCATAGATATCGGAAGTAAGCTCGGGCGGAATTGTTTCCAAAGTACTTTTTATATTTTCTATAATTTGATTAATTGTCCGGCTAATCGCTTCATGCACTTGCGCGTCACTAATATTTACCGCCCGTGGCAAACCATTAATCAAATCACGCCCTCTAATCTCCATATTCATCGGCTCTTTGAGTTCAGCGGCGGATCCGATGCTGATTTTTACTTTTTCCGCCACTTGTTCACCAATCAAAATATTAAATTCTTCCCGCACATATTGAATGATATTATTATCAAACTCGTTTCCGGCGATACGAAGCGTCTTCCACGCAACCACGCCTCCAAGCGATATTACCGATATCTCAGTAGTACCGCCGCCAATGTCAACTATCATTGTTGCTCGCGGTTCCGCTACCGGCAAACGGGCGCCAATCGCAGCTGCCATCGACTCTTCAATCAAATAAACTTTACGCGCACCGGCCGATTTAGCCGCATCTTCAACTGCTTTTTTTTCCACTTCGGTAATATTAAGAGGAATACCGATTACAATCCGCGGGCGAGGAATCAAAGTAAAACTTTCGGTATGAACTTTATCAATAAAATACTTTAGCATTTTCTCGGTTACTTCAAAGTCTGATATCACCCCATCAACCAATGGTTTAATTGCCTGAATATGCCCGGGAGTCTTCCCAACCATGCGCTTCGCGTCTTCGCCCACTGCTAAAATTTCATCGGTTCTAGTGTTAACTGCGACAACACTAGGCTCGTTGATTACAATTCCTTTTTCATTGGTATAAACCAAGGTATTTTTCGTACCAAGATCTATCCCCAAGTCCTTACTGAATTTTCCTAAAAATTTATTAAACATGACACGTAGTGTCATCCTGAGCGAGCGAAAGCGAGTCGAAGGATTTCGTGACCGCAAGCTAGAATGTTTTTACTTTACAATTTTGTAAATTTATTAACCACTTCATCCAATTTAATCAATTCCACCTCATCCGAATCTCTCTTTTTTATTTCAACCGAGTTTTCTTTTAGCGTTTTAGCACTCACAAGCAAACGATAAGGAATTCCGATCAAATCTGAATCGACGAATTTTTCACCGGCAGAAGCTTCCCGATCATCATACAAAACTTCAATACCGGCCTTAATTAAATTCTTATAAATTTTAGCTGATTTTTTGTTTTGGTTTAAAGACAAAAGATGAACCTTAAAAGGCGCGATATTTTCTGGCCAAATAATTCCTTTTTCATCATTATTTATCTCTGCGATTGTTCCCATTAATCGTTGCAAACCAATCCCATAACAACCCATAACAACATACTCTTTTTTACCATCTTTATTAGTAAACTGAAGATTGAACGGTTTGGCATACTTAGTGCCAAGCTTAAAAATATTGCCAACTTCAACCGCTTTTTTCTCTGCCAAGTCTTTGTTCCCGCACTTTGGACAAGCATTTTTAACATCAGTTAATACTTCCTTATTGACCGCAATCTTGCATTTATCGCAGGTATGAATAATATCTTCGCCTGATTCGGTCAATGTTTGAAACTCGTGTGAATATTTAGAAAAAGTTCCGCCTGAAGCAAAGGTTGTATAAGTATCAGCTCCTATTCCGCAACGTTCAAATATTCTCACGTACGAATCCATTACTTTGTCATAATATTTATCCAAATCTTTCTGAGTCGTATGAAAAGAATACAAATCTTTCATCATGAATTCCCGTCCACGCAAGATGCCGGACTTAGCGCGCTTCTCATCACGAAATTTATTCTGAATATGATAAACCGCAACTGGCAAATCTTTGTATGATGAAGCAAATTTTTGAACCAAAGGTACTACCACCTCTTCATGGGTTGGACCAAGTACATAGTCTATTTTTGAATAATAACTTTTAAACTTAAACAATACATCAATATCGTCATAACGGCCGGTGGCTTGCCACCGGTCAATCGGATGCAAACTAGGCATGTATACTTCCTGCCCACCAACCGCGTTCATTTCATCTCGTATGATCTGTTCAATTTTTTTGTACACCATAAGTCCAAGCGGTAAAAGTGTATATACGCCGGCCATTAATTTATCAATATAACCAGCCCGAATCAAAAACTGAGCGTTTAAGCTAGTTTCATCTTTTGGCGCTTCCTTGATTACTTTGGTAAATAATTTCGATTGTTTCATTTGTCTAAAATTAAAAAATTATATTAATATCTATTCTATATACTACCTCAAATCAACCCAAAATGTCAAAAAAACCGACCCGCAGAACATCGCAGTCGGTTTTCTATTTAAATTAATTTAATATTAAAAAATAAAATTATTTTTTAAACTTTTCCCAAACTACCAAAACCGGACTAGCCAAGAATATTGAGGAGTAAGTACCGATGAATACGCCAATGGAAAGCGCCAAAACAAAGGATCGAATGCTCTCGCCACCGTAGAGAAGAACGGAGCCTAGAACCAAAAGAGTGGTAATGGATGTATTAAGCGAACGCTTAATAGTTTGATTTACACTGGTATTTATCGTAGACTCAAAATCCTCTTCGCTTTTAGGCAGATTTTCTCTGACTCGATCAAAAACTACAATAGTATCATTAACCGAATAACCAAGCACGGTTAGAATTGCCGCGATAAATGCGGTGTTTACTTCAATCCCATAAAATTCTCCCAAAAACGCAAATATTCCAATTATAATTATAACATCATGAAACAGGGCAATAATCGCACTTAAACCAAACTTCCAACTTTCCACCGGTTTACTTACCTTACGAAAAACCCAAGCAATATAAGCGACAATCGCAATTAAAACAATTATCATTGCCGTAATTGAACGACTTTTCAGCTCTTCTCCAATCGAAGGGCCAACCGCGTCAAAACGGAGTTCGGTTAAACCACCCAAACTAAGACTGTCTATTTCAATAGCAGGAGCAGTTGATGTGGCCTGTTCATCAGTGCCGGTAGCAAGATTAAGCTCAATCTCAGTATTATTATTAATAAGTTTTTTAAGTTCTGTGATAACAGCTTGATGCTCTTCTTCACTAGTATTCTGAAAACGGATAATCATTCCCTTCTCTCCCACCGGCTGAGTTACTAAACTATCCAAATTTAATTTGGACAAAGATTCATCAACCGCTATCTTATTTGGACGTTCCTGCTCAAACTCAACTTCCAATAAAGCTCCACCGGTAAAATCGATTCCCAGATTCAGCCCCCAAATAGAGATAAAAACCAAAGAAACTGCCACTAAAATACCGGAAAAACTCAACCAAATTTTTCTGTTTTGAATTATGTTAAACATAGTTATTTCGCTTCGCGAAAGCCCCTCTACGAATAGGGCACATGCGAATTAATTAAATTATTTCTTCCCCCCGACTAACCACAGTTTGTTTTCCAAAAAAGTGATAGAGCTTAATTGTAATAAAGTTTTGGTAATAACGATTGCAGAGAACATTGATATTAAAACACCAAGCCCCAAGGTGATAGCAAAACCTTTAACAATGCTAGTGGTGAACTGAATCAGAATAAAACAAGTAATCAGAGTTGAAACATTACCGTCTCGGATTGAAGGCCAGGCTCGATCAAAAGCATCAAGCACAGCTCTAGAAAGCGGCTTGCCTTCGCTCAACTCTTCTTTTAGTCTTTCAAAAATCAGAACATTGGCGTCTACTGCCATGCCGATTGACAGAATAAAACCGGCTATACCGGAAAGAGTCAAAGTAACCGGCCAAATCTTAAATAGCGCTAGAACTAAAACGCCATATATCAATAATGAAATTACCGCCAAAAACCCTGCCAAGCGATACATTAAAATTATAAAAACAGCTACCAGAATAAGACCAATTAAACCGGCGTAAAGACTGGCTTCAAGCGAAGCCTTGCCCAAACTAGGACCAACTGTTTGTTGGCTAAGCAAGTTAATTGGAACCGGTAAAGCACCGGCATTCAAACGCTGAGCCAAAAGCTTAGCCTCATTAATATTAAATCCACCGGAAATAACCGCTTCGCCACCGGTAATTTTTTCGTTCACTGTTGGTGCGCTAATTATAAAATCATCCAAAAAAATCGCAACCGGTTTTTCTACGTTTCTACCGGTAATATCCGCAAAAAGATCAGAACCCTCCGAATCAAACTTAAGTGACACCTGTGCTTGGTTGTCATTTGGATTAAAACTGACAAAAGCTTTTTCTAAATGCTTGCCGGAAAGCTCGGTGTTTTCCCAGTTTTGTTGATTACCAGTTATATCCGCTTCAGTAATAATTGGAATAACGATTTGACTGATTTTAAACTCTTCAATTTTCCGCTCTTCCTGTTTGTAGATTAAATGATAACCAAATTCTGTTTCAACCACGTAGGAGATGGTATTAAGCTCTTGCGCGAAAACCGTATCGGCAAAAGGCTTTACCATCTGTGTTTTGTCAAACCAACCAAGATCACCGCCATTACCAGCGCTCGGTCCGGTAGAATATTCACGTGCTAAATCAGAGAAATTTTTAGGGTTGGCCTGCGCTTTAATATCCTTGATTTTAGCGTAAGCCTCGTCTTTGGATAAACCATTTGGGCAAGACTCGATTTCATTATGACAAAGCAAAATATGGGACGCGCGCACTTCTTTTTCGGTTTCATTGTCATTAAAAGGATTACTCTTTAAACGCTTGTCTTCTAATTTATATAAAACCAAAGCATTTGGCGTTTCAATCAATTCTTGGGTGTATTCGCCTTTTTCCAATTCTTTTACGTAATCAAGAGCCGGATTTTGACTTGAGAAAGTCAACCAACCTAAATCGGTATTTACTCCACCTTGATCGGCTCTATTATATTCATCAGCCAAAGCCTTAAAGTCACCACCGGACAAAAGCTTGCCCAAGACTTCTTCAGCGCGAACTTTGGCATTTTGATTAATTTCTTCCATTTGCTGTCTTTCCTGCTCGCTCAACTCTCTTGTTTCGGTTGACTGCTCTTTAAACTCAAGCAAAGGGGTTTCACCAATCATGGTAATAGCCTTATTTACGTCGCTAATACCGGCTAATTCGACAATCACTCTTGGCTCGCCACCGGAATAACTAGTTTGAACGATCGGTTCAGAAACACCAAAAACGTTAACGCGCCGTTCAATAACATCACGTACTCCTTCCAAGGTGCTGGCCTGATCTCCAGACGGAATCTCACTCATATCAGCTTGATAAATCAAATGAGTTCCGCCAATCAAGTCCAAACCTAAATGGAAAGGAAAACCTTTGATCTCAGGTAAATTGATCGCCTGTCCGCTTTTATCACTCAACCAAAGAACGCCTTTATTGTAATATTGAGGAGCGTCAATCATAATGCCAACAATAGTTAAAACGACAATCAAAGCAAAAATCTGCCAAACCCGTCCTCGTTCACTTGGTCGAAATATTTTTGATATTATATTATCCGCCATACTATAATTAATTTTTATTTTTAATATTTTATTATTTTAAACTAAAATTAAATAAATTGCAATACTGGGAAAAACCCTATTTTCCATGACATTTTTTATATTTTTTTCCGCTACCGCATGGGCAGGGGTCGTTTCGTCCTACTTTATTGCCTTTATTATCTTTTAATTTTAAAGATATTTTTAAACTCTCAGAAGTATTGTCCATTACTTTAGCCGGAGCAGAAAAGTTAATCGCCCGATTCAATAAACTCGGAGCAGAAAACTTTTGCGCTTCTGTGGTCTTAATTGAACCAACTTTATAAATTGAATATACCACCTCTTTTTGAATAAAACCATTAAGCTCGTTATATAAGCGATAAGCCTCTTTTTTATACTCAATTAACGGATCACGCTGACCATAGCCTCTTAGACCAATCCCTTGACGAACACTGGACATTGCTTCTAAGTGCTCAATCCAAAGCGTATCAATACTGCGAATTAAAATTGATTTCTCCAATTCTGACCAATTTACTCCAGCTTCTCTGGCTTTTTCTGAAATTTTATCATAATTTTCCTTGGCCATTTTTTCTAAATGCTCAATAATCGCGGTTCTCGCCTCGGCTTTATTTAGCTTGTTATTATCTCCTTTAGTAAACTCACTCAAATCACTTTCCAACTCACTCTCAACCGGAAAAATAGTGGACATGGTTTGATAGATTTCCGCCAAATTCCAGCTTATGACATCTTCGGCTGCAGTATGGAAACTAACTACCTGCTCAATTTCACTATTGATATGTTTAATTATTATTTTGGATAGTTCGTCGCTTGAATTGTCGTTTTTTATCTTATCGGCCATATTTAAAACTTCTTTTCTTTTCTGATAGATTGCTTCCCGATGCTTATTAATCACATCGTCATACTCCACCAAATGCTTGCGAATATCAAAATTATTGCCTTCCACTTTAGTTTGCGCCGATTCAATTGAACGGGAAATTAACTTATTTTCAATCGGCATGTCTTCCGGCACTTTTAGAGTGGCCATGATCGACTTCATTCTGTCTCCGCCGAAAATGCGCATTAGATCATCTTCCATTGAAACAAAAAATTGACTCGAGCCTTGGTCACCTTGCCGACCGGCACGGCCACGCAATTGATTGTCAATTCGCCTTGACTCATGTCGCTCGGTACCAATCACGTGCAATCCGCCCAAGCTTTTTATTTCTTCATGATCCTTTTTCCATTGCGCGTATTCAGCGCTATCCTCTTCCGGGCTAGTGCCGCCCAGCACAATATCAACTCCCCGACCAGCCATATTTGTCGCGATGGTAATCGTACCGCGCTTACCAGCATCAGCAATATAATCCGCTTCTTTTTTGTGGTTTTTCGCGTTAAGCACATTCGGCTTAAGGCCGGAGCGCTCCATTAAATTTGACAGTATTTCATTTTTTTCAATTGAGATTGTCCCGATCAAAATCGGTTGGCCTTTTTCACTGCGTTTTTTTGCCTCAACCACTACTGCCTTGTATTTTGATTCCTCGCTACTATAAATAAAATCATTTTTGTCTATACGTTGTATTGGCTGGTGCGTTGGGATAGTAAGAGTTTCCAGATTATAAATCTTGGAAAATTCTTCTGCTTCGGTAACGGCTGTGCCGGTCATACCGGAAAGCTTGTTATACATGCGAAAATAATTTTGAAAAGTAATCGTGGCCAAAGTTTGTGATTCACGCTGAATCTTCACGTT
The DNA here is from genome assembly GCA_034722035.1 of Patescibacteria group bacterium. Classification (GTDB taxonomy): domain Bacteria; phylum Patescibacteriota; class Patescibacteriia; order Patescibacteriales; family UBA12075; genus JAYENK01. Next base: position 29,518 of record JAYENK010000042.1, read on the forward strand.
TTCCTTAGCCTCGATTGCCTGATGCAAGCCTTCACTATAACGGCGTCCTTGCATCAAACGACCGGTAAACTCATCCACGATGATTACTTCGCCCTCTTTGACGACATAATCTTTATTGGCCTTAAATAAAGCATGCGCCTTTAGGGCTTGCTCAATATGATGCACTTCCCTCACTCCCTTTTCGGTGTAGATATTATCAATTCCAAGCCATTTTTCCATTTTTTCTATACCGGAATCAGATAAAGTCGCAACCCGCATTTT
>JAYENK010000043.1:0-29740 GCA_034722035.1 Patescibacteria group bacterium
TAGGAAAAATATTTTTACAAGTGGAAAATAACGGCGAGGCGTGGTATATTAATCCAAAAGACGGCAAGAGATACTTACTTGGTCGTCCAGTAGATGCTTTTAATGTAATGAGAAATTTAGGTTTGGGAATATCTAATGAGGATTTTGGGAAATTATAGAAATAAATAAAAATAAAATATGAAAAAAATCATTAAGATAAAAATTGACGATAAAGAGGTTGTTTGTCCGGCTGATATTTCTATTATGGAAGCAGCCAGAAAAGCAGGGATAGACATTCCCGGGCTTTGTTGGCATCCGGATTTTGAGGCAAAAGCGAATTGTCGGATTTGCGTGGTTGAGATTAAAGGTAGGAATAAATTACAAACTTCCTGTTCCACTAAAGTTGAAGCAGGTATGGAAATCAGGACTGACACCGCGCGGGTCAAGTCTGCGCGGGACACTAATATTGAGCTTATTTTTGCCGAACATATTGAAAAGTGCGCTGATTGTGTTTGGCGCTTTGAATGCAAGCTACTCGATTTTGCCGATAAATATAAAATTTTAATTACTTCTTTTAAGGATCGTAAAAGCCGGCGTAAGACTTACAAATTTGCAAATGCGGTTGAGATTGACGGTAGCCAGTGCATCGATTGTCGTAATTGCATTGATGCTTGCGGGGTGTTGCAAAATATCAATTATTTAGAATTAAAAGGCAAGGGCAGACAGCAGGAGGTGGTACCGACCAAGAAGAAGGATCATCATTGCATACTTTGCGGGCAATGCACGGTTCATTGTCCGGTGTCAGCGGCGCAAGAGCAGACACAATGGGAGGTAGTTGAGCCTTTATTAAAAAATAAAAAAGCTGACAAGAAAAGCAAAAAGATTTTGGTAGCGCAATTTGCCCCCTCGATTCGGGTTTCGATTGGTGAGGATTTTGGTTTGCCCCATGGCAAGCTTGTTACCGGCAATATTGTTGGCGCGCTTAAGGAGCTTGGTTTTGACTATGTTTTTGATGTTAATTTTGGAGCGGACATCACTACCATGGTTGAGGCAAAAGAATTGATGGAGCGAATAGAGCATCATAAAACCATGCCAATGATGACGTCTTGTTGTCCGGCCTGGGTAAATTATATTGAGCTTTATCATCCGGATTTAATTCCACACTTAACAACAGTGCGTTCACCTCATATTCATAGCGGTGGCGCGATTAAAACATATTGGGCCAAAAAATATAAAATAAATCCGCGTGATATTGTTACAGTGTCAATTATGCCTTGTACAGCCAAAAAATATGAGGCTATTAGAGCCGAAATGAAGATAGATGGTAATTTTCCGGTTGATTATGTTTTGACGACGCGTGAGTTTAGTTTTTTAATGAAAAAAAATAATATTGATCTGGCTAAAGTTAAAACGCAAAAAGCGGACAATCCTTTGGGAGAATATTCGGGCGCGGCCGCAATTTATGGCGCGAGCGGGGGAGTGATGGAGTCGGCTCTGCGGACAGCGCATCATCTTGGTTGTGGCGGCAAAAAGACTGGTCTTTGCCATAGTCGGATCGATTTTAAAGCTGTACGCGGAATGGATAATGTAAAATCCGCGCTTGTACAGGTTGCCGGTACAAGGTTAAGCGTTGCTGTTGTCAATGGCATTGGTAATATTGAAGAAGTGATTAAGAATTTGGATGAATATGATTATATCGAAGTAATGGCTTGTCCGGGCGGATGTATCGGTGGGGGCGGACAGCCAATTCCAACTACGCCTGAGATTAGAAAGAAACGCATCGCCGCTTTGTATAAGCACGATAAAAGCTTAAAGATACGCAAGGCACACGACAATAAAGGTGTCCGAGCGTTTTTAGAATGGTTGGAAAAGCAGGGACGCAAAGTTGAGCATGAAGTACTACACACAAAGTATAAGAAAAAAGTTAAATTATAATTTATGTCAAATTCAAAAAAATAAACTGTGAATATTATAAAAACTAAAATTAATACAGCAGTTAACACCCGCGCTTTAATTCAATTTATTGCCCTGGCCGGTACAGCGAGTTTTTTGCCCTTTGTTTTGCATTTACAATGGCTGACCGGACCGATTGTTAACGCAATTCTGATAATCACTTTATTCTTACTGGGAATTAGAAGTGCTTTATTTCTTTGTGTAATCCCGAGCTTAATGGCGCTTTCCGGCGGTCTTTTACCTGTAATATTAGCGCCGATTCTGCCCTTTATTATGCTTTCTAATATGCTTTTTGTTTTAACGATTGATTGGTTCTATACTAATATCAAAAATGATCAAAAAGCTTATTGGCTTGGAGTTTTTGCTGCGGCGAGCTTGAAGTTTGTTTGGTTATTACTTAGTGTGCATTTTATTAAAAATTTACTTATTAAACAGGAATTGGCAATAAAAGTTGCGCAAATATTTTCTTGGTCGCAATTTGCCACTGCTCTGAGCGGAGCTTTGATTGCTTGGCTTGTTTTAAAGTGGCTAAAAAGAATTTAAATGTTACAAAAAAAGAAATAATAGAATGGATAAATGGAAAAATTTGGGCTAATTCCAGGAAAGGGGAAGGATCAATTTTTAGTTGAGAAATGGATTTTTAAGCAATAAGTTATTAGTTCTAACTGGCGTTTGTGCCACACTTAATATTATAGAGTCATAATTATTTTAAAATTTATAGCTATATTTTTGCTTAATCCAATTGGAGAATTTAATGAAATTATGAGCGATTGCAGTCAACCCAAATTCTGTTTCTATCATTGGCTTCCCTCGGCACAGGAAATAGTTGGTTTTTCGGTTAAAATTAAAGTAAAGACAGGGGGAAAATTTTAGTTTTGACGCGTATTATTAAAAGGCATCAAGGCAGGAGTTTTTAGACAGCTTACTTTGTTGTACGATGTCAATTTTTTATCTCATTTTAATTTTTTTACTTTTGGATTATTAAGCAAGGACCGCATTTGGATAATAGCAATTTCATTTAATCGCAGCAATCGTTTGTTTGCTGAAATTCCTTGCCTGATAAATTCGGCGTTAAGCGTTTCCAAATTAGCCAAACAAACGAGCTGAGAAACATCCGCATAGTCCCTGATGTTCCCGTCTTTATTAGGATTTTTACTTCGCCATTTTTTGGATGTTGTGCCGAATAATGCCATGTTAAGCAAATCCGCTTCGTTGGCGTAGATAATATTTGCCTGCGCTTTAGAAATGCGATTTGGAATCAGATGCGTCTTGATAGAATCCGTATGAATACGGTAATTTATTCTTGTCAGTGTTCGTTTTATGTCCCAACCCAACGCTAACCGTTCATTTTCTTCTATTTTTAAACGCTGGAATTCTTTTATTAAATAAAGTTTGAATTCAGCAGATAGCCATGAACCGAATTCAAAAGCAATATCAATATGAGCGTAAGTGCCTCCTCCATATCTTCCGGCTTTTGAAATCACTCCGATAGCGCCAGTTGCTTTCGCCCATTTTTTTGGTGTAAGTGAAAAACTATTCATTCCAGCCTGTTTTTTAAAGGTCTCGAATTCGAGACCTTTAAAATCTGAGTTGTGCATACGTTCCCAAATACCTAAAAATTCCACCGTATTGCGGTTTCTCATCCACTGATATATCAAAACATCATCGCCGAATTTTTTAGCCATGTCTGTAAGCGAGATGTAGTCGTTATTATCAGGGCGCAATAACAAAGATATTTTTGTTCCCTGAACTATAATTTGCTTTGTTGATTTCATGGTTTTAGCGTGAGATGCGTTGATTATATCATAATTTTACCTAAAATTAAAGTAAAGACAGGGGAAAAATTTTAGTTTTGACGCGTATTCTCAAAAGGCATCAAGGCAGTAGTTTTTAGACAGCTTCCTTTGTTATATGACCCGAACGGAATGAAATGGAGTGAGAGCGCAACGTGGTTTGAGTAAATTTAAAACCCCGTTATTGTCCGTCCATAAATCCATACATATCAATCAATTTTGCTTTTGTATAAATATTACTTGTTTCTTCAGATGTTAAAAAATCAAAAGTATGTATTTCGAAAGAGTCAAAATTATCTTTATTTTTAAGGTAAAATTCTTTAATTTTTAGTAATGATTTTCTATTAACTGAATGAACTTTTAGACTCTTTCTAAAGTATTGATCAAAAGCAGGAATATTGGCAAAAATTCCTAACATGATTTTTGTTACTAATGTATCGCTTGGATTATTTTCTTTTCCGAGTGCATCAATTATTTGCTGTTTGCATTTTAGCAATAGATAAATTTTTTCATCATTATAATTTGGAACATCTATTTCCCATAATTCTGAATCCATTTTTGATATTGTGATTATCAGATTAGAAAAATTTCTTACACTTTTTTCAAGAAGAAAAGACGAGCCTCTCATCATTCCCCAACTTGCTAAATAAAAACCAATTTGCAAACAACTCGTTTGAAGGTTTTTTTCATTTGCTAACTCGGAAAGTTTATTCTCTTTGTAAAATGAATAAAAATAATTGTAACAAAAATCAAACGAAGCGTATCTTTCATCAGGTAGTCTTCCTTTGTTTTTACCATTTCCTTTCAAAAATTGATTGAATGATTTTTTAATATCCATAATTAGTAAAATTGATTGTATTTATATAGTTGTTAGCTGACGCATATGTTTTTCTTTGGATTGCGAATGCAACCTACTCTTGAAAAGAATTTAATTTTGTTTTTACTCGTTTTGGGCAAAGGGCAAAGGGCAAAGGAGGATTAAAGGTGATAAATGCTTTTTGCCCAAAACACATTATTTCTTTAATTTTAGCTTATTTTTATTAAAATAATAACTTTTCTATTGTAATTTTAATGTTTTTATGCTAAATTAATAATGTCTTTTAGTTTTTCTCTAAAACTAAAAGGGTATTACATCTTAGGACAACTCTCCTTGCGGAGGGTTGTTTTTCGTTTAGATAATTTTTAGCGATGGAAACATCTGACTTTAGAATTTTTCCTTTCGGAGCATTTTTTCAAGTTTTCAATCCCATATAAATTTTCTTAACATCGGCTTCTTTGTAGATAATTTCGGCAGCTGTTTTTCCATAATTGCCCAATGAAGTTTATTTTGTAATTTTTATCATCCTCGGCAGTTATTAAGAAATCCTTAATAACTGAATTTTCGCTTATTTCTCCGTCTTTATAGCAATTTTTGAGATGTATGTTTATATTTGACACACTCGTATCAAAAAGTTTTGCCATTAGTTTTTGTGTTAGTCATACGGTTTCATTTTCTAAGCGAACATCTATTTTAGTTTCGCCGGATTCGGCTTGATAGATGATGAATTGGGAATTATTTTTTATCATAATTATTTTTCAAAAATTTGGGAGAATAAATATAAAATTACTTATACTTTTGAACGCAAATATTTCTACATTCACCATCATTATATTTAATACATGAGTAGGTTGAAAGTCTACCTCCCGTTTCCTTTTTTTCTTTCTCCACACATGTTTTATTTTCTTCACATGCGTTAATACAGTCTTGGTATTTTTGTTCGTTATTAATACAACCAGCAATGAAAGGGAGAATTAAAATAATGGTAAATTGTAGTGATTTTTTTATCATACGACATGGTTAATTATAAATAATTTTATTTTTTATATTTATTCTCCAAATACGCTGTCAGGCTGTCTAAGAACTAACTTTAGTGACCTGATTTTTTTGCAAAAAGAGACCCATTGTCTCTAATTAATAAATTATCAAATTGTTCATCTATTGTCCTCATTTTTAATCCAAGTGGATAATTTAATGAAGCTATGAGCGATTACAGTCAACCCAAATTCTGTTTTTACCATTGGCTTCTCTCGGCACAGTAAATAGTTGGCTTTTTGGTTAAAGTTAAAGTAAAAACAGGGGAAAACTTCAGTTTTGATGCGTATTCTCAAAAGGCATCAGGAGTTTTTAGACAGCTTCTGCTGTTAAGTGATGTAATAATACAATTTCCATTTTTAATTTAATTGGAGACTATTTATTTTAAAAACATCAGAACAATATTAGCAATAACTAATAACATACTTACTACAACTAATGCCCAGGTTGCATAAACTAAGTTTTTATTTGTTTTTAAAATTTTTAGGTTAAAATCAGTTTGTTCTGTTAATATTTTTTGTTGTTGTTTGCTGTTTAGTAAGCTATTAATGTAATTTATAAATACACTATTTTCATTAGGGTTTAAACCTTGGTTAGCACCAGAAGAAATTGCAACAGTTAGATTTTTTTCACTTGAGTTATGGTTGTATTTTTGTTGAAATTCTAGCAATGACATAAATTTAAAATAAATAGTCTCTAATTAAATCATTTTTATAAAATTGTGTTATTATTTCATCTAATATATCGGTGTCATCTGAAGTTTTAAATTTTATTTTTTTCTTTTTATGATAAATAAGCTAATGTATACAACTAATATCCAAATTGGCACCAACGTGAAATTTAAGGGGTGGTCATACCATAATTCTTGATTTATTCCAAGAGAGATATGCAAGAACAGTAATATGAGGGTGATAATTTCAAGAATTGGTATTTTTTTAGATTTGGATGATAATATTTGTTTTTTTCTGGATCTGTATGCTAAACTTCCCACAATAATTAGAATACCAGTAAAAAAAGTATTTGATCCATTCAATGTTGGATTACCAAAAAGACTTATAAAAAATAAGACACCTAAAATAATACCAATAGTTGAGCCCCAATGTTTGTTTTGTAACTTCATATGTTTTAAAATTAAAAAGAAAAATAAAATTTGCGTGAGCAAGTGTAAAGAATTAATTTATTTTTTATTATAGTAAATAATTAAAAAAGTATTCAGAAATAATGTAAATCCGATAAACACGAGTCCACCCTGTTGATTGTGCATAAAATAATTTGTCCATTCATCATGTTTTAATACATTCTAAATAAATCTGTGTACAATAATTAAATTAATTATCGTATAAATTGTAATCGCTAATGTTGTTGTTAATTTTTTTGTCATAAATTTAAAAAATAATTTAATTTAGCTTGCGAACCAGATACGCCGTCAGGCTATCTAAAAACTAACTTTAACGGCCTGCGCTGTTAGCTGATGTATATGTTTTTTTCTGATCCCGAGTTCTTGGGATCACTTTTAAAAAGAACTTAATTTTGTTTTTCGTTTTGGAGCAAAGAGAAGAGGGGAATTAAAGGGGTGAATTTCCTTTGCCCTAAAACTCCTTGTTTTAATTTAAGATAAATATTTAAATATTTTATCCAAAATTTTTAGTTCTTTAAATATTAAATGATAAAATTTATCTATGCCATCTTTAACATATTTATTATTATTGTTTATAGTTTTTTTCCATTTACTTCTATTGTTGTTTAAATAAATTTTTAAATCTTTTTTAGCATAATTTTTTTTCTTTATGTTTTTAATATCAATATTTGATTTCATGTATTGTTCTAGTAATCCCATGTGGTATAAGTCGTCATCCTGATATTTTCTCTTATGTACGTGGAAACCTCCTACTTTTAGTAAATTATCAAAAATTTGATGTTGTTTTCTTCTTATTATGTTAAGTTTTTCTTTCTCAGTTTTTGCTTTTATATTTTTTGTTAAAATTCGCATGAGCCTGTCTAGTCTTTGATCTAGAATATACATTTCTGAAAAATAACATTCAAGATGGTATCTAAATTGTGCTATTTTAGAAAAACCTTTTTTTTCAAGATTATAGCTTGAGGAATTTATGAAAACTGGGAAAAAATTAAGTAGTTCAAGCTGACTTTCTAATTCTGCTAAAATTTGACCTATTTTTAAAATAAATTTTTCTTTATCACTAAAAATTGTCTTTTTATTTAATTTTGCTTTGGTAGATTTTTTTAAGGATTTGTTTGAAATTTTTAAAAACCATTTAATAAATATTTTTCTATACCCAATATATTTTTCGCTCATAGTATTATTTTTTTTCAAAACAAGATTTATTGCTCTCTAAACCACTATCACAAAATATTTTTACACAAAAATTATTTGTTAAGTTGTCGTAAAAATTATTTTCAATCGCATAATAATTTTTTCTAGAAACTATATTTTTCATATTAATATACCTCGTATCTTCTTGCATAAAATATAATTGGCAATTTTCATAATAATTCCATTCCGACAGCTTCGTTGCAGTGTCTATGTCATTATCAAAATCCCACTCTACGCTATGCCATATATATCCATTTTTTCCTCCAACTTTATTGTCTTTTAAGAAAAATTTTAAAAATCTGTGTTTTTCTGGTGATTTGTTTATCCAGTCGTCATTTTCATTTAATGTTTTGTTAGTCTGCATTTTAGATATATCAGATGTGTTGTCCTTTTTTTCATCGTTATGGCTCATATCTAATATACTGGGTTCAATAGAGCTATAAACAAAGAAAAAATTTATACAATACACTAAAGCGAGAATAAAACCTGTTATGGTAAAGATTTTATTCCTGTTTTTCATCTGTTTTATTTTAAATAATGAAACAATACTGACTATTAAAGCAACAAGTGGAATTATTCCAATAGAGCCAAAAAAAATAGACAAGATCCCTAACACAAAACTTGCGATTGCCAAATCTTTATATTTATTAGGATTCTCGCTTTTATTTTGTTTATTAATATCGCTCTTGCAATGTTTACATTTAAGCGCGTCATCTTGAATTTCTTCTGCGCAAAATGGGCATTTTTTCATATAATTTTAAGTTAATTGATAAATAATTTTATTTAGCTAACGAAGCAGATACGCCGTATGATGTGTTTGCTCTTTGTGTATTTTTTTAAAATAATTTATTAAACAAATCAAACAAAAAACCTACGGCTTTATCCATGGTGTTGTATATAAAATCAAAAAATGGGGGTTTAGATAATATTTGGTGACATTCTTCGCTTGTCTCGCATAAACCTAACATGAAAAATAAGTCAGATATATAGGGAAAGAAAAATATTCTGATTACCCAAATCGTATATATAAAAGCAATTAATACAATAACCCCAATACTTAGAATGAAAATCCAATCTTTGATTGTTTGATAAATTATTTTGTGGTCTATTTTATTTGGTATCATATTATTTATTCAAATAAGTTGAAAGAGCAGATATTTCATATAACTGGCTTTTAGACAAAAAAATAAATTAATACCAATTTTTTATATTTTATACGAAGTCTTTTGTTAAAACGTGATATAATGAATTTGTTTCTCAATCCTAATTTAATTTTAGCGAAATATATAAAAAATGCAATTGTTATTTGACCAAAATTGAAAAAACAGCTAGGATTATGTTATAATCATATTGCTTTTCTAAATCAAGAAAAGCTTGTTTTATTTGTACTCTTTTCTATATATTTATGAAAATTAATTCTAAAACAAATATACGTAATTTCTGTATTATTGCCCATATTGACCATGGAAAGTCTACAATTGCTGATAGGATGTTGGAAATTACCAAAACGGTTGATAAGCGAAAAATGAGGGCTCAAATTTTGGACCAAATGGATTTGGAGCAGGAGCGGGGGATTACTATTAAATTACAGCCGGTCAGTATGGATTATGAGGGGTATATGTTGAATTTGATTGACACTCCCGGGCACGTTGATTTTACTTATGAAGTTTCGCGTTCTTTGGTCGCGGTTGAGGGTGCTGTTCTTTTGGTTGATGCGACCCAAGGAATCCAGGCGCAAACTCTAGCCAATTTATATTTGGCTATGGAGCAAGACTTAACAATCATTCCAGTGGTAAATAAAATAGATTTGCCGGCGGCAGATAAAGAAAAAACTACGCGTGAAATTATTGAGTTATTGGGCTGTGATGAAGGTGAAGTGATATATGCGAGCGGGAAAACCGGAGAAGGGGTTGATGCTGTTCTCAAGGCTGTAGTTGAAAGAGTGGAGGCGCCAAAGATTGATGAGGATAAGACTGATTTGCGTGCTCTTATTTTTGATTCTAATTATGATGAATATAAGGGGGTGGTGGCCTACATTCGCGTGATAGACGGGGAGATTAAAAAAGGGGACAAAATAAAATTAATGGCAACAAAATCTGCTAGTGATGCGCTTGATGTCGGTATTTTTAAGCCAACATATCTTTCAACCAAAGAGCTTAAGACCGGGCAAATTGGATATTTGACTACCGGCTTTAAGAACGTAAGTGAATGCCGGGTGGGGGATACCGTGACAACGCAAAAAGCGGAAGAAAGGTTAGAACCGCTTAAAGGTTACCAAGAAGTAAAGCCAATGGTTTTTGCCGGTATTTTTCCCAAGGAAGGTAATGAATACCAAGAGCTACGGGATGCGATTGATAGATTAAAATTAAATGATTCATCCTTGATTTACGAACCGGAACAATCACAAGCGCTTGGACTTGGATTTCGATGCGGTTTTCTCGGTATTTTGCATTTGGAAATTTTTCAGGAACGTTTAAGGCGCGAGCATAAGATTGAATTGATTGTAACCTTGCCTAGCGTGGCCTATCATCTACGCAAAACCAACGGTGAAGAAGTGATGATACGTACACCACAGCAATTTCCGACAGCGCAAGAAATAGAGCAGATCAAAGAGCCTTGGGTAAAATTGGATATAATTACTCCAAAAGATTATGTGGGAAATGTTATGAACTTGGCGCAAGATAAGCGGGGAGAATATATTAATACCGAGTATATCGATCAAACTAGAGCGATATTACATTATAAAATACCGATGAGCTCGATTCTTACTGATTTTTATGATAAAATAAAAGGGATTAGCGCCGGTTATGCTTCGATAAATTATGAGTTTATGGCTTATCGTGAAGCTAAGGTTGTTAAGATGGATATTTTGGTGGCAGAAGAGTCGATTGAGGCGCTGGCGATGATTGTTTACGCCGATGATGCGTTTCGGCAAGGGAAAGAAGTGGTAAGAACGCTTAAAGAAAATTTACCTAAACAAATGTTTGTTGTTAAATTGCAAGCCGCTGTTGGAGCCAATATAATTGCCGGTGAACGTCTTTCTGCTATGCGCAAAGACGTGACAGCCAAGCTTTATGGCGGGGACGTAAGTCGGAAACGAAAATTGTTAGAAAAACAAAAAAAGGGCAAGAAAAAAATGATGGCTTCCGGCAAGGGCAGTATTGATATTCCGAGTAATGTTTTTATTAAAATATTAAAGAAATAATATAATGAAGAAGAAAATTATACAAAGAATTGTTTGGGGGATTTTGTCGGCTATAATAATTTTTACTATGGCGCTTTGGACGGTTGGAATGGCTTTTATGTAAAATAATATAATTTTAAAATATGGATAAATATTGGGAGCTAAAAGAAAGATTTCCAAAAGATTTTGCTGTTTTTGCAAAGGAGTACGGAGAAATAACAGCGCAATTGTTATGGAATAGGAATATAAAAACAAAAAAAGAAATAGAAAATTTTTTTGAGGCTAATTTTGACAATGCTCTGCACGATCCTTTTTTATTTAAAAATATGGAGCAGGCAATTGTTTTAACAATTCAGCATATCAAGGCTGAGAATAAAATTGTTATTTATGGTGATTATGACGCCGATGGTGTCACTGCTTCTGCCTTGCTTGTTGAGATACTACGAATTTTAAGAGCAGAGGTTGATGTTTATATTCCGCATCGAGTAGTTGAGGGCTATGGGCTGAATAAAAAAGCATTAGAAACTATTGCAGCCGATAAGACTAAGTTAATTATTACGGTTGACGGCGGAATTAGAAATAAAGAAGAAGCAAAATTGGCTAAAGAGCTGGGAATGGATGTGATTATTACCGATCATCATCTTGCTTCTAGTAAAAAAGAAGAAATGCCGGATTGTTTAATCGTGAATCCGATACTTGAAGATGAAGTTTATCCCTATAAAAAATTAGCCGGAGTCGGCGTCGCGTTCAAATTTGCCAGTGCTTTGATTGCGCATTCAAAATTAGAGGAAAACGATAAGTTTAGATTGCAAAAACGTTTGCTTGACTTGGTGGCAATTGGAACCGTGGCTGATATTGTCGAGCTTATGGGTGAAAACAGAGTGTTAGTGAAAGCCGGACTTAAAGCGTTAAGTCAAACCAGGCGGCTTGGTTTAGTGGAACTTTTAAAAGTTATTAAATTGAATAACAATGACGATTTGGATACTTGGAATATTGGCTTTCAAATTGCGCCGCGTTTAAACGCGGCTGGACGAATGGGGCGAGCCAATACAGCCTTTGATCTTTTGCTTGTCAGTGATGATGAGAAGGCGAAAGATTTGGCTGAGTTTTTAAATATTAGCAATGCTAAACGTCAGCAACTAACAGAAGAGATTAGTCAGGCAATCGATAATCAGGTAGACATAAAAAGCAAGGATAAAATAATTATTGGAGTTTGTTCGGATAAACAATGCGACGAAAACAAAGATAGCGGACAGGGAGTAATTGGGCTTGTAGCCGGACGGATTCAAAACAAATACTATTTGCCAACATTAGTGATTACTAGAGATGAAAATGGTTATAAAGGTTCCGGTCGGAGCATTCCGGAATTTAATTTGGCCAAGGCAGTTGAGTCTTGCGGTGAATTACTTACAAAATATGGCGGACATCCGATGGCTTGTGGTTTTAGTCTTAAGGCCGAGAATTTAGATAAATTTAAAAGTAAATTAACCGGTATTGCCAACAAGGCTCTTGGCAAACTTGATTTGAAGCCAAAAATAATGGTTGAAGCAGAATTAAAACTAAAAGAAATAGATGAGGAAATAATGATAGGGCTTGACAAAATGGCTCCTTTTGGGGCAAGTAATGCTAAGCCGATTTTTATGACTAAAAATGTTGAAATTGTTGATATCTTGCAAATGGGCGCGGATGGCCAACATCTGAAGTTTCGTTTAGCTCAAAATAATTCCGGCACAATTAATGCTTTAGCATTTAATCAAGCAAGTAAATGGCAAAGCTTTAAAATTAGTGATGAGATTGATATTGCTTATTATTTAGATAGAAATGAATTTAACGGTAAAAGTGAAATCCAAATGAAAGTAGTGGATATTAAAAATAGTGATTAATTTTTTATGAATAAATTAATAATTTATACTGATGGCGGCGCGCGCGGTAATCCCGGTCCGGCTGGGATTGGTGCGGTAATTTATAATGAAAAAAAAGAAATTATTGCGGAAATTTCCGAGTATATCGGTGAGAGTACTAATAACCAGGCTGAGTACAAGGCGCTTTTGGCTGCGATTAAAAAAGCCAAAGAATTCAAAGTTGATGAAATTAATTTTTTTTTAGATTCGGAATTGGTAGTGGAACAAATGTCGGGCAATTATAAAGTAAAAAATAAATCACTTCAACCTTTGTTTGTGCAAATCTATAATGAATCATTAAGTTATAAAAAAGTAACATATAAGCATGTTCGTCGTGAAAAAAATAAGGAGGCTGATCGCTTGGCGAACATGGCAATGGACAAAGCATGTTGAAAATTGATAGTATAATAAATCATTACGAAGCTGCCAAGCTTAAATCATTGAAAAGCATTAAGGAGTTATTAGAATATTTTGCAGTTAAGGTCTATTTAACCTTTGCTCTGGTAGTAAATATTTTTACTTGGTTGTTCGCTCGCTATATTTACACAAATATTGGCCAGGACAAAATGGCTCTGCATTATAGCGTTGATTTTGGAATTGATCTTTATGGTGGGCGCGGTGGAATATTTGTTATTCCGGTTCTTGGTTTTTTGTTTTTGTTGTTTAATATTTTTTTGCTTGTTATTATTACGGTTTATAATAAAAGAGACAGCCATTTTTTGTCTCATTTAATATTATCAACTGTCATGATTGCAAATACGGCTTTACTGCTTGCAATTTTTACAGTCTATCTTATTAATTTTCGTTAATTATGCCGGATTTTTATATTATTCGAACGTTATTATTTACCGCGGCTGCTTTTGTTTTTACAATGGCCTGGACTCCGCTGCTTACTCATTTTTTGTATAAAAATAAAATGGGCAAGCAGATTAGAGATGATGGCACTACGCCGCTTTTTTCCAAATTGCATCAAGCTAAGAGCGGCACACCGACTATGGGAGGAATCTTGATTTGGGGAAGCACTTTGATTTTTTGTGTGGTTTTTTATTACATTGCCTATTTATTCCCTTTTGAAATTACCGCTAAATTAAATTTTCTCTCTCGCAGTCAAACTTTGTTAATCCTAGGTTGCTTAGTTGCGTCTGCATTGGTTGGTCTGGTCGATGATTATTTGGATGCAAGGCGGCTTGGATATAAAAAAAGAGGAATAAAGTTTTGGCATAAACTTTTAATCTACGCGATAATTGCTCTCGTTGGGGCTTTTTGGTTTTATTTTAAATTGGACTGGGACTTGATTCATGTGCCTTTTTTGGGTAATTTTAATATCGGCATTGCTTATATATTCTTTTTTATCGCAGTTGTTGTCGGTACGGCCTTTGCGGTTAATCAAACTGATGGACTGGACGGATTAGCTGGCGGCACATTACTTATGGCTTTTGGTTCTTATGCTGTTATTTCGATTTTAATTGGACGTTATGATTTGGCGACTTTTTGTGGAGTGATTGTCGGGGCCTTGCTTGCTTTTTTGTGGTTTAATATTAATCCAGCTCGTTTTTTTATGGGGGATACCGGTTCAATGTCGCTTGGCATCACTTTGGCTTTGATCGCGATGTATACTCACACGGCTTTTTTCTTGCCTTTTATTGGTTTTATTTTTGTTATTGAGGCAGTCTCAACTGTCATACAAATATTATCCAAAAAATTTCGTAAGGGCAAAAAGGTGTTTTTATCTGCTCCAATTCATCATCATTTTGAGGCTAGTGGTTGGAGCGAACCTAAGATTGTTATGCGTTTTTGGGTAATAGCCGGAGTTATGTCCAGCCTGGGAATTGTTCTATTTCTTTTGGACAAAACCTGGTAATTTTTTTATTGTCAATGAAAAAATAATGGCAAATGTTAAAAAAAAAGTGTTATCAATTTTTCAAGAAAGAAAGGGAATGCATGCTCCTGATTTTTTGCTCTTGATAACAATATTTTTGCTTTTAATTTTTGGTTTGATTTTTCTTTCATCCGCTTCGTCAGTTTTTTCTTATGTAAAATTCGGAGACGCTTATCATTTTTTTAAGAATCAAGTAATCAATTTGATTTTGGGAATAGTCGTGTTTTGGTTTTTTATACAGATTGATTATCGCGAGTGGCGCAAATACGCTTTTGGCTTTTTGATATTTTCGGTTTTTTTGTTAATTTTGGTATTTATTCCCGGTTTATCGGCGGCTTGGGGCAAAAGTCGGAGCTGGATTGATATTTTCGGTTTTTCTTTGCAACCCTCAGAGTTTGTTAAGTTATCTTTTTTGTTGTATCTTTCAGCTTGGCTTGAAGCCAGAAAAGAGGAATTAAGCGAAGTAGAGGCCGGTATTGGTCCTTTTGTGGCAGTACTCGGAGTTATTGCTTTGTTTATGATAATGCAACCGGATGTCGGCACTTTGTCAATTGTAACTATTACTGCTTTAATCGTATATTATATCGGTGGTGGGAAAATTAAGCATATTATTGCGATTGTGTTGATTGGGATAGTTGCTTTTGGTTTTATGGTTCAGGTACGTCCTTATCAATTGAATCGCTTTAAATGTATGATGGATCCTCAATTTGATCCACAAGGAGTATGTTATCAGGTGAATCAGTCTTTGATTGCGGTGGGTAGTGGTGGTATTTTTGGACGAGGGATTGGCGATTCACGGCAGAAATTTATGTATTTACCAGAAGTTAGCGGCGATTCTATCTACGCGATTATTGCCGAAGAAAGTGGTTTGATTATGAGCGTAATATTGGTTTTGTTATTTATTTTTTTATTTTTTCGCGGTTATATGATAGCCAAAAAAGCCCCGGACGATTTTGGTCGGATTCTTGCGATTGGAATCGTAAGCTGGATCAGCGTCCAGGCGATTATAAATATCGGAGGAGTGATTAATTTAATGCCAATGACCGGCGTCCCTTTGCCTTTTATTAGTTATGGCGGATCCGCTATTTTATCAGTAATGGCCGCAAGTGGAATCTTGGTAAATATAAGCCGACAGACGAAAGAATAAAATAAATTAAAAATTAAAAATTTTATTTAGAAAAAATAATCATGAATAAAAACAAAAAACTAGTATTTCTCACCGGTGGGGGGACGATGGGGCCGGTGGCGCCGCTTATTGGCGTGTATGAAGAATTAAAAGAGCGGGACGAAGCACTTGATTTTGTTTGGATTGGCACCAAAAACGGACCAGAGCGTGAAGTGATTAATGATATTGGGATTAAGTTTGTTGCGATTAGATCGGGAAAGCTGCGGAGATATTTTTCTTTAAAAATTTTATTTGATTTATTTAATGTTAAATTGGGTTTTTTTGAGTCGATTTATTTAATTTTAAAATATCGTCCTAAAATTATTTTGAGCGCCGGTGCTTATGTGAGCGTGCCAACGGCCTGGGCGGCCTGGATTTTAGGCGTTCCCGTTTTGATTCACCAGCAAGATGTTCTGCCCGGATTGGCAAATCGTTTGATGTCATTTGCAGCTAAAAAAATTACTACTACTTTTGAAAAATCCCTTGATGATTACGGCGATAAAGCAGTTTGGGTTGGCAATTCAATTCGCGCGCAATTTATTGAAAATAAAATTACCAAAAGAGAAGCTAGGCAGAAATTAAATTTGAGCATGAGTCCGGATGTTGTTTTGATAACCGGTGGTGGCAGCGGGGCTCAAGCGATTAATAAGATAGTAGAAGAAAGCCTGGAGTGTTTAACTCGTTTTTGCCAGGTTTTGCATGTTACCGGCAAAGGAAAGATGACCAAGAAAATGGAAGAAGAGAGAATAAAAAATCCGAATTATCGTGTTTTTGAATTTCTTGATACATTTGGCATGATAAAATCTTTTGCCGCGTCTGACATTGTGGTGTCGCGCGCCGGCATGTCCACGCTCACTGAGCTAAGCTATTTAGCCAAGCCGGCTGTTTTGATTCCAATGCCAAAAACACATCAGGAACAAAACGCGCAAGTTTTTTTAGATTCAAGGGCAGCGCTTGTGCTTGATCAAGAAAAATTGGATGTTGATATTTTTGTAAAAAATATACGAAAATTAGTAAATAATAAAGCATTAAGAGAAAAAATAAGCGTGGCCAGTAGAAGAATCATAAAAAGTGACGCGCACATCGGCATTGCGAACGAAGTTTTTAAAATAATAAAATAATTATGAATTTAAAGAATATTGAAAAAGTACATATTATTGGGATTGAAGGGGCTGGCACTTCGGCTTTGGCGCGAATTTTAAAAGCGCAGAACATTGAAATCAGCGGTTCGGACGAAGGGGATCATTTTTATTTTGACATGTTGAAGGATGAGGGAATTAAAGTATTTCATAAATTTTCTTCGGACAATATTCCAACTAAGCTTGATTTGATTATTTATTCAACAGCCTTTAATGAAAAAACAAATATTGAATTAGCCACGGCAATTAAATCTAAGACAAAAACAATTAGCTATCCTGAAGCTTTATCCATATTGTTTCAAAATAAATTCGGCATTTCTGTTTGTGGTACGCATGGCAAAACTACTACCACGGCTTGGTTGGGATATGTTCTTAGTGAGGCTGGTATTTGTCCCAATGTCTTGGTAGGGTCCAAAGTTGGACAATTCGATGGAAATGTTTTAATCGGAAAGTCTGATTATTTTGTGGTTGAATCGGACGAATATCAAAATAAATTAAAATATTATAATCCGCGCGCGGTGCTACTTAATAATATCGAATATGACCATCCGGATTTTTTTAAGAACAAGGAAGAATATTTGGACGCTTTTATAGAGTTTATAAAAAAGATCCCCAAGAAAGGATTTTTAGTGGCTAATTTTGATGACAAAAATATCAGAAAAATTGCACAAGTTGATTGTCATGGCCGTGTTGTTGGCTATGCGATTGAGGAAGCGGCTGATTATGTTGCGTATAATATAATAGTTAAAGCCGGGAGACAGTCTTTCAAAGTTAAACTTAATGCAGATTTTGATGACGAGAGTGGTGATTTAAGCGCTACTGAGTTAGGAGAATTTTCGATATCGCTTATGGGGCGTCATAATGTTTATAACGCCTTAGCCGTAATTGCGACTGCGATTGAACTGGGCTTGGAATTGAGTGTAATTCGAACTCACTTGGAAACATTTACCGGAACTGCTCGTCGTATGCAGGAAATGGGAAAATATCGCGGGGCGATTTTGGTGGACGATTATGCACATCATCCAACTGAAATCAAGGCGAGTCTGGACGGAATCAAACAAAAATATCCTAGCAAAAATATTATCACTGTTTTTCAGCCCCATACTTTTACCCGCACCAAGGCTTTATTTGATAATTTTGTTACTGCTTTTGGTAATACTGACGAATTAATATTATTGGATATTTACGGCTCAGCCAGGGAGGAGCAAGGTGGAGTTCACAGTAAAGACATTGTAGTTCAATTAAAAATTAAAAATGAAAAATTAAGAATCAATTATATTTCAACGGTAGATAAAGCTACGGAATATTTGCGTGGAGAAGTCAGTAGTAATGATGTGGTGGTTTTTATGGGGGCGGGGGATGTGTATAATATTGGAGAGGATTTACTTGAATAATTATGAATATCGAAAATAAAATTAAAAAACAGTTTGATTTGGCGCAGTTTACTACTTTTAAAATTGGTGGGGCGGCCAAGCACTATCTTGAGGTAAAAACAAAGGAAGAGTTGGAGGAAGCTTTTTTGTGGGCTGAAAAAGAGGATGAAAAAGTTTTTATTTTGGGTGGAGGAAGTAATATTTTGATTCCGGATAATGGAATTGATGGTTTGGTTTTACGGATGACAAATGACAATTTCAAAATAATGGGTGAAAGATTTGAATGTGGGGCAGGGGTAGGACTTAATCAGATAATTACTAAGTGTACCGGACATAGTTTGAGCGGACTTGAGTGGGCTAGCGGCATTCCACGAGTGACTGTTGGGGGAGCGATTTGTGGTAATGCCGGCGCTTTTGGCCGGTCTATGCTTGACACCGTTGAGACTGTTGATGTTTTTGATATTAAAAAAAGAATTTTCCGAATTTTTAGTAAGCGTGATTGTAAATTTGAATATAGAAACAGTATTTTTAAAAAGGACCTTGATTTATTAATTTGGGGAGCAATTTTAAAAATGCAAAAAGAAGATTTGACTGTGATTAAAGGTAATATCGAAAAATCAATTAATTTTCGTACAAAATGTTATCCGCGTTTGCCTAGTGCCGGGTCAGTGTTTGAAAATCTTGATCAGGATTACGTTAGAAAACAAAGTCCGATTTTATTTGAGAAAGAATTAAAAGATAAAATTGGTCGAACCGGCAAAATTGCGGCTGGTTTGATCATTGATATGTGTGATCTCAAGGGTAAAACAATGGGAGGCATTAAAATAAGTCTGGAGCACGCTAACCATATCGTTAATACCGGCAAAGGCAGAGCTGAAGAAGTAATAATGCTAATTAGTTACATAAAGCAACAAGTAAGAGATAAATTTAATATAGAATTGAAGGAAGAAATCCAATATTTTGGAAGCTAAAAATTCAATATATAATAAATTTTTAATTGCCCCTTTAAAATGGGTAATTTTTATTTTTAGCTAAAATTAGTAAAAAAATAGCAATGTATTTATTAGATTAAAGCTGAGATTGTAACTTGACTAAAAATAATTTTTGTGCTATATTAATAGCGTTAAGAAATATTATTATAATTATTAATTGCTAATTAGGCAAATTTTTTATGCGACGTAAAGTAGCCCATGTTTCTGCGTACGACCTAAAATTATATGGACAACACTTCAATTTTAGACACAATCATCGACAATCAAAAAGCTGAGGAGGTTGCTCGGCTTGATGCGGTTGAAATAATCGATGAAATTTTTAGTAAACTGACTGAACGCGAGCGTGACGTCTTGATGCGTCGCTATGGTCTACATGGCAAGGGTAAAGAGACTTTGGAAACAATTGGCAATGTTCATAATCTTACCCGCGAACGTATTCGTCAAATTGAAACTTCTAGTATTAAGAAACTGCAAGATCTGGGCACGCCTAGTAAACATGTAAGTTCTTTGCGTAAGGTTATTTATCAGTTAATGGAGGAGCATGGCGGACTAATGGAGAAGTCATATCTTCTGGATCTTTTGGTTGGATATTCTTTAAATGGATTGTCAAAGCAGCAAAGTGATGAAGAGATACATAAAAACTATTTAAATTTTTTAATTACCAAACTTTTACACGATGAATTTGAAGAAATAAACAATCATAAATATTTCAAGGAGTCATATCGGTTTAAATTTCAGGAATTAAGTCATTTGGAGGAGCTAATAGAAGAACTGTTATCCGAGATTAAGAAACTAAAGCAAATTTATCAAACCGATAAAATCATTAATCTGATAAGAAATTTAAAAGCTTATAACAAACATGAAGAAAAAATTAATATAAAGGGCAGCTTGGATGTTGCGCGGATATTAAAGTCCGATTTATTTGAAGAGGATCCGAAGTACATCAATAACCATAAAGTTATTTTTTCTTTACTTAAAGCGGCAAAAAGAATCGATCAAAATAAATTTGGTCATTGGGGCGCGCATAATTGGCGTGAAATAAAACCAAAAACAATTAACGATAAAATTAATTTGGTACTTAAAAATCACGAAGAGCCAATGCATTTTGCCGAGATTGCCAAGGCAATTAATAAAATTGGTTTTGACAATAAACAAGCTAATGCCGCTACCGTACACAATGAATTAATTCTTGATAAAAAATATATTTTAGTTGGCCGTGGCATGTACGGTCTTAAAGAATGGGGCTATAAAGATGGAACTGTTAGTGATGTAATTAGCGAAATTTTAAATAAAAATGAAGCTTTAAGCCGAGAAGAGATTATTGATGAGGTTTTAAGCCGACGTCTGGTAAAAAAAGCTACTATTATTTTGGCTCTGATGAACAGAGGAAAGTTTAAAAAGACTGATGAAAAATATACGATAAATTCATAAAATTATAATTATATATTGAAAAATTGCTGAAGAATTCAGGAATTTTTTTATTTTATATTTTTAAGCTTTTGTGGTATAATTAAATATACAAAAATAATCATAAAATAAAATTTTTATAAAGGTAATGCTTGATTTAAGTCCAATCCAAGCTTTTTTCGCGCAACCGAGTGATGTTGTTATTTTAAAGTTGTTTTTAAATTTTGGTTGGATGCCGGCGGCGGCGACAATATTATGGGGCGTGAAAGAATTATGGGTGTATTATCGTAATATTTTATGGGGGAAAGAACAAGAATCAATTTTATTAGCGATAGATATTCCACGCGGCAACGAGCAACATGTCAAGGCGGTAGAGAATTTATTTACTTATTTTGCCGGAGCTCACGGTAGCTTTAATTTAATTGACAAATATTGGATTGGCATGTTTCAGTTGAGTTTTAGTTTCGAAATAGTCAGTATTGATGGTTATACCCAGTTTATCATTAGAACTCCGACTAAATTTCGTGATTTAACCGAATCGGCTGTTTATTCACAATATCCGGACGCGGAAATTACCGAAATAGACGATTATACCGAGGGCATGCCCTCGACTTTCCCTGATGATGAATGGGATATGTGGGGCGGAGAATTTATTTTGCAAGAAAAAGACGCCTACCCGATAAAAACCTATCCATCTTTTGCTGATGATTTTGGCCGGCCGGAAAGCACTTTTAAGGATCCGATGGCAATTTTAATGGATCTTTGTTCTAGTCTGCGCCAAGGAGAACAACTTTGGTATCAAATTATTATTTATCCAACCGGCTTTGATTGGACAGAAAGACTGGATAAAGAGGTGGGCAAAATACTTAACGAAAAAAGTAGTGCTAAAAAAATTTGGCTTGGCACTATTTTGGGAGAGTTTTGGGGGATGGTTGGCGAAATGTCACGGCAAATTACCGGTAGCGCTTTTGGTGATGTTTCCAGTGAAGAGGCCGGGGATGATGCGTTTAAAATGTTTGCCTTAAAACCAAGAGAAAAAAAGCAGGTAGAGGCGATTCAACATAAAAGTTCCTTGCTCGGATTTGAGGTTAAGCACCGTTTTATTTATATTGCAAAAAAAGAAGTAATAAATAAGCCTAAAGTTTTGAATGGGTTTGTCGGTTATATGAAACAATTTATAGACATTGATTTGAATAGCCTAAAACCGGACATGAACGTAACCGGAACTACGGCAAATTATTTTTTTGTTAATTACCGTGTCAATGAAAAAAAACGTAAAGTTATGTCAGCTTATAAAAGGCGAAGCGGTACTCTTGGGCGAAAACGTTTTATAATGAGCATCGAAGAGTTGGCCACGCTTTGGCATTTTCCGGTTGAAGCGGCGGTTAAAGCACCGTTAATACAAAAAGCACCCGGACGCAAAGCTGAGCCGCCAATGAGCCTTCCGGTTACTGAAGATTTACCGCTTGAATCGAATTTTGATGAGGTTTTGGCGGTTAATCCGGATGTACAGAATAACCCCCTGGAAAATATACATAATAAAATAGTAGAAAACAAAGAAACGATTTCCGCAGTTGATTTGCGTGCCGAGCAGAGTTTGCCATGGGAAGATAAAGAGGAAAATGCAAGCAAAGATACAATTTCAAGTGAAAAACCGACAAAAAAGCCAAAAGAAAAATTAAATAAAAAAGGTTTTGCTCCGGATAATTTACCATTTACTTAAAACAAAATGAATAAAGACATTGCAACTTTTGCTAAAACTTCATATCGAAATAGTTTTCGGCGTTTTGGAATTAAAACAACAGATCGGCGCCGCCACATGTATTTGGTTGGAAAGACCGGTATGGGCAAGTCTACTCTTTTGGAGAATATGATAATCAATGATATCCGTTCCGGTAAAGGCGTTGCTGTAGTTGATCCGCATGGTGACTTGGTCGAGAAAATAATAGAATATATTCCCAATGACAGGATTAATGATGTGGTATATTTTAACCCTGCTGATTTTGACTACCCCCTTGCTTTTAATGTTGTGGAAAAAGTAGAGCCGCATTTTCGGCATTTGGTTGCCTCCGGTTTAATCGGAGTATTCAAGAAGCTTTGGGCTGACTCTTGGGGACCGCGGCTCGAATATATTTTACGCAATACTATTTTGGCAATTCTCGATTATCCTGACTCGACTCTTTTATCGATTATTCGAATGCTGTCTGATAAAGCTTTTCGCAAGAAAGTAATAGAAAAGATTCAGGATCCGGTAGTGAAAGCTTTTTGGGTAAACGAATTTGCCGGCTATGCCGATAGATTTGCCTCAGAAGCGGTTTCGCCGATTCAAAATAAAGTTGGTCAATTTTTGTCTACATCCTTAATTCGAAATATTGTCGGACAAATTAAATCGACTGTAGACATGAGAGAAATAATGGATGACGGTAAAATATTAATTCTTAATTTGAGCAAAGGACGAATCGGGGAAGATGCTTCTCAGTTGCTTGGAGCAATGATTATTACCAAAATTCAATTGGCGGCGATGAGCCGGGTTGACCAGGCAATGGATGAGCGTAGAGATTTTTATTTATATATTGATGAATTTCAGAATTTTGTGACAGACAGCTTTACTAATATTTTATCTGAAGCAAGAAAATATCGTCTTAACTTATCATTCGCGCATCAATATATCGAGCAATTGGGAGACACAGTGAAAAGCGCGGTTTTTGGCAATGTTGGCACTATGGCCGTTTTTCGCGTCGGCGCGGTCGACGCCGAAGAATTGGCTCCAGAGTTTTTTCCCACGTTTACACAGGAGGACATTGTTAATTTGCCTAAGTATGAGTTCTATATCAAATTAATGATTGACGGAGTTGCCTCTGATCCGTTCTCTGCGATTGGACTTGTTCCTTTGACAGACGAAGAAAAAACCGATAACATTGAAAAAGTTATAAATATTGGCCGTGAGCGTTATGCCACGAAGCGTGAGATTGTAGAAGAAAAAATTGCTCGTTGGCATAGCCCCGATAAAGCGAATAAGCAACACAAACCAGTGCCTGGACCGGTGCAGAGCAAGCAGAATAAGCCGAGTGCAAATAAAAACAGTACTGCAAAAACAAGCACAAGTAAATATGATAATATATATAAATATAGTGCTGATTGTAGTCGTTGTGGAGTGAATACTAAACTTTCTTTTGAACCGGACGGCGTAAGACCGGTGTATTGTCGTGATTGCTTGTCGCTGGAAAAGCAGGAGAAAAAAGATGAAATAGAAAAAAGAAAGAGAGCCAAAAAAGAAGAGATGGCCAGGTTGGACGAAAAATCAAAAGAAGCAAGCAAGGCTGAGCTTAGTCTAAGTGAGGCTATAAATAAAAAAACAATAATTTTCTCCGGTAAAAAAATTAAACCAAGCGTCGCTAAAACGGCGGTGGATGAAAAAGAAGAAAAAAAAACAGATGAATCGGACTTGAGCGAAGGACAGACAATAAAATTTTAAAAGTATAATGATAAATGATTATTTAAAAATAGGACAATCCAACGAGCTTAGCGGAAAAAATCGTAAATTATACCGGGCATTAGAAATATTGCCCGGTGCTTTGTCTTGGCTAACTTTAATTTTATTGTTATTTTTATCGTATTTAAAGCCGGTATTGGTTGCTTATTTTTTAATAGCCTTTGATATTTATTGGCTTTTGTTGGTTGTTTATTTGGCTATACATCTCTTGGTTTCGTTTAAAAAAATGAAAAAAAATATGGCGTTTGATTGGGAAGAAAAATGCAATAGTCTGGAAATGCGTCCAAATCAGTGTAAGGCAGGGGAATGCTTGTTGGGGCGTGGTTTTCATTGGCAGGATTTAATTCAGCTCGTTATTTTTCCAATTTATAATGAAAGCAATGAAGTAATAGAACCTAGCTTGAGCGCAATCAAAAATAGTCCTTACCCTAATAAGAATATTATTATAGTTTTAACAGTCGAAGAAAGAGGCGGGGAAGAGGTTTGGCAAAGAGCGCAAGCAGTTCAAGAAAAATATCAAGATATTTTTAAAACTTTTTATATCACCAGACATCCGGATGGTATTAAAGGCGAGCTTAAAGGCAAAGGATCTAATCAAGCTTGGGCAGCCGAGCAAATTCAAAAAGATTTATTACCACAGCTTAATTTAGATTCGGGAAAAATTTTAGTCAACGTTTTTGATATTGATACAATTATTTCACCATACTATTTTCATTGCCTTAGTTATAATTTTTTGACTGTAGCTCACCCTTATCGGAGCAGCTATCAGCCAATCCCGGTTTATTACAACAATATTTGGCAATCGCCTTTTTTTGCGCGAGTTGCAGCCAGCTCAAATACTTTTTGGCAAATGATGCAGCAGATTAGGCAAGAAAAGCTGGCAACTTATTCATCGCATTCCATGTCTTGGAAAACATTGAAAGAAATCGGTTTTTGGTCAAAAACCATGGTTTCGGAAGATTCTCGTATATTTTGGCATTGTTTTTGTTATTATCATGGTGATTATCGTGTTGAACCGCTTCATATTAGCGTGAGCATGGATGTCTGTATGGATAAAAAACCAATAGAGACTGCGAAGAATTTATACAAGCAACAGCGACGCTGGGGCTGGGGTGTGGAAAATCTGCCCTATTTATTGTTTAATTTAATTAAAAATTGGCGCTACTATCCCAAAGGAAAATTTATCAGGCAAGCTTTAAACCAACTATACGGTTTTCATTCTTGGGCAACTAATGCCCTTATTATTGCTGTTATCGGCTGGATGCCGATGTTGCTTGGAGGTGACAGATTCAATTCAACCGTACTTTCAACAAATCTCCCGGTTATGACTCGCTATTTGATGACGGCGGCTATGTCCGGCTTAGTGCTCTCAGCTATTTTGTCCACCTTGCTTCTTCCCCAAAAACCAAAAAAATTTGGCCTTTTCCGCTATTTTACCATGTTAATTCAATGGTTAATTTTGCCTCTGAGCATTATTATATTTGGCTCCATCCCCGGTCTTGAAGCTCAAACCCGTATGATGCGAGGAGGAAAATGGCGCCTGGGATTTTTTGTGACGCCGAAGAGTCGTTAAAATAGGACTTTGCTTTCTACCCCGTAATTTGGTATAATATATTAGAAATTGAGATGATTTCTAATTTTTTATTTACTTTAGTTATTACCTTACCCCAGCCCTCTCTTTCACAATTGAGAGGGGACACGATTAGTTCCTCCCACTCGTTTGAAGGGGGAGATATAGTATTAATAATATTCATGAAAGATTGGCATAGTTTAAAAATCAATGAGTGTTTTAAACATTTAAAGTCTGGCAAAGAAGGATTGACTGCGGAAGAAGCAGAAAAGCGTTTGGGCAAATATGGCCGCAATGAATTGCCCAAACAAAAGATTTTAGCTGGATATAAAATATTTTTTTCTCAATTCAAAAATGCTCTTATCTATATTCTGCTTTTTACAGGGGTGATTTCAATTTTTGTAAAAGCTTATAAGGAAGCAATTGTTATTTTTGGAGCGGTTATTATTAATGTTGTTATTGGTTTTATTCAGGAAAATAAAGCCAATCGGGCCATTATTAAATTACGAGAATTGGTTGAGCATAAGGCTTATGTTCTTCGTGATGGCAACGAAATATCAATTGAAAGTTCTTTAGTGACAGTAGGGGACATTATTGTAATAAAGACCGGAAACCGCCTACCGGCTGACGCTAGAATTATTGAAGCAAGTGATCTTTTAATTAATGAATCTATGCTGACGGGCGAATCGATTCCGGCGCACAAAAAAACAGAAACCGTGCCCAAGGGCGCTTCATTGGCGGATAGAAATAATATGGCCTTTGCCGGAACAATCGTTGTGAGCGGACAAGGCAAAGCTGTTATAACAGCCACGGGAAAGAAAACCGAAATTGGTAAAATCGCTGATATGGTTGAAAGCGCCAAAGAAGAGAACACTCCTTTGCAGTTGCGCTTAATGCAATTTAGTCGTTTTTTAGGGATATTATTTAGTATTATTTGTACTTTGATTGTGATGGTCGGTCTTTGGCAAGGGCGTGAGTTTGTTGAAATACTTGAGACTGGTGTGGCAGTTGGAGTAGCTTCAATTCCGGAGGGACTGATTGTGGCTGTTACTTTTATTTTAGCGCTTGGCATGCAAAAAATACTTAAAGAAAGAGCCTTGA
The DNA here is from genome assembly GCA_034722035.1 of Patescibacteria group bacterium. Taxonomy (GTDB): domain Bacteria; phylum Patescibacteriota; class Patescibacteriia; order Patescibacteriales; family UBA12075; genus JAYENK01. The sequence goes on from JAYENK010000043.1 coordinate 27,114, forward strand.
CGCGCAAATTGGTCGCGGTTGAAACCTTGGGTTCGACTACGGTTATCTGCAGCGATAAAACCGGCACGCTCACAGAAGGAAAAATGCATGTCGCGCACATCGTTATCGGTGAGAATGAATATGAAATTGGCAGTATGGGCTCAAGACAAGATTCGTCCGAAGCCAAAACGGTTTCCTTGGCTTTGGAGATTAGTATGATGTGTAATGATGCTTTGATTGAAAATCCTGATGACGAGCTTTTAAGCTGGCGTTTTATTGGTTCACCAACAGAAGTGGCATTACTTAAAGCCGCGATTCAGTCAGGATTAAATAAGGAAAAGCTACTGGAAAAACAGGTTAAAATTGCAGAGTTGCCTTTCACCAGCGAAAAGAAATATATGATGACTCTGCATGAAACCGGTAATCAAAAATACACAGTATATGAAAAAGGAGCACCAGAATTATTATTAAATAAAAGCACGCATTTTTATCATAAAGGGAAAAAACAAGAATTAAAAAAATCAGAATTAAGCAAGTTAAAAGCTTCTTATGAGAGTCTAACTAGCCGTGGTCTCAGGGTGATTGGTGTTGCTGAACGAAATTATCATTTACCCTCGCGTTCAAGCGAATTGGATACTGAAAATATTGATTGGAGTGAGCTGGACCAAGGTTTTACTTTTGTCGGTTTTATCGCGCTCAAAGACCCTTTGCGCCCGGAAGCGGCCGACACCATCAAAACCGCTATTGACGCTGGAATTAGGACGGTTATTATTACTGGGGACCATAAGCTAACAGCCAAGGCAATTGCAGGTGAAGTCGGCTTGAAAATTATGGCTGACAATATTATAATAGGAGAAGAGCTGGATAAAGTGGACGATGATAGATTAAAAGAACTGGTAAAAACAATAAATGTTTATGCCCGAGTTAGCCCGCATCATAAATTACGCATTGTTAAGGCTTTACAAGCACGGGGCGAGGTGGTGGCTATGACTGGAGACGGCATCAATGATTCGCCGGCGCTCAAAGTGGCAGACATCGGTATTTCTTTGGGTACGGGCACTGACATCGCCAAAGAAACATCCGACATTGTTCTTTTGGATAATAATTTCAAAACGATAATTTCCGCGGTCAGGCAAGGCAGGATTATTTTTAAAAATATCCGCAAAGTAATTGTTTATTTGATTTCAGATTCTTTTTCCGAAATACTTTTAGTCGTTGGCTCGATTATGCTCAACACCCCTTTGGCGATTTTGCCGGCGCAAATTCTTTGGATTAATATCGTCAATGACAGTATGCCGCATTTTTCTTTAGCTTTTGAGCGCGACCATGGCGAAGTAATGCAGGAAAAGCCGATCAGCAAGAGTGAGCCTTTGGTAAATAAACGGATGAAAGTAATAGTGTTTGGAGTTGGCATTTTTCGGGATTTGATTTTGTTTGCCATTTTTTATTATTTTTATCTAAAGTGGCAGACCGATGCGAGCAAGATAAATTATTTGGCTACTTTTATTTTTATCACTTTGGGGCTCAAATCGCTGATTTCAATTTTTTCATTCCGTAGTTTTGGCCGTTTTATTTGGAATTATAATCCTTTTTCCAATAAATATTTGGTTTTGGCGGTTTTGGCTAGCACTACCTTATTGGTTTTGAGTGTTTATTGGCCGCCGCTGAGAGATCTTCTCGGTAATTCCAAAGACATTGATTATAAAATTTGGCTTGGAGCTTCTGTTTTTGCTGTCATTAATTTGATGCTTTTGGAAATTGTAAAAGTGTTTTATATATCAAAAACAAAAAAATCAGCTTAAACAATATGGCTGGCCGTAAAAAACATAGCAAAATAATTAAAATAAAAACTTTTTTAACAACAATAATTTTGTTAATTTTATTAATCGCGATAGCAATACCTTCTGCAAAAAAAATAAAATTAAGCTTGTTTGCCAATGAAGAGATAGAATTAATTAAAAATAAATTAGAAAAAATTGAGGTAGAAAACAGTGAACTTAAAAAATTAATTACATATTTTGGTACACCAGAATATGCAGAAGAACAAGCCAGATTAAACCTTAATTTTCGTAAAGCTGATGAGCAAGTAGCGGTAATTTACGGACAAGACGAGGACCATGCACAGGAACAAAATAAAGATATTAATATAGGGGAAAGTGCGAGAGAAGAGGGCGAAAAAAGCAACCCAAAACGCTGGCGCGAATATTTTTTTAAGAATTATTAAATATACTTATCAATATGCCCAAAAATGTCGATGGGATAAAAAAATTATCAAAAGAAGAACTGGAAAAATCCAGGAAGATTGTGTTGGATTCGATTGGCGAAGGCAAAGTTCCGGATAAACCAAAAATAGACAATAAAAGCGAAAAAATAAAATCGGTTGATTCGGTTTTTTCAAAAAAGATAATAAAAAAGACAAAAATACCGATAAAACCGACAAATTTTTTAAAACCACATGACGAGGACGATCCGGAGGAGAATATAAAAGAAAAAGATAAAAGCTCTTCGCTTGTGTCAAAAGTAAACCCTTTTGCTAATGAAATTATCAAGAAGAGAATTGAGGAGTCTGAAGAAAAAAATAAACAAGAAAAACGCGAACAAGATAAAAGAAAAAAAGAAGAAGAGCAGAAAGAGACAGAAGAAAGAAA
>JAYENK010000044.1:0-8042 GCA_034722035.1 Patescibacteria group bacterium
TTTCAGCTTGCGCAATCAAAATCTCAATTTTCTTCATTTTCTTCTTTAAAGAAACCTTTTTTAAAAATTTAATTATTTTAGATATTTCTGTTTTTATTTGATCTTCCTCTAAATCCGAGTAAGCTTCATCACTTAAAAAAACCAGACGATTAAGCAAATCAATTTGCGCGCTAATTATTTCTTGGTTTTTATTTTGATCATTGTCTTTTAAATAAGTAGAAAAATTTTTATAATCAAAAATAGCTGAATCAACTGATTCGCTTGAAGCTTTATTTTTATTAGCAACAATATTATTATAGTATATTATAATTTCCTTGTAAAGAGTTTGGTTTAATTTTTCGCTTAACTGTTCCGGCAATAAATTGTCAAAAATATAAACAATAAATTGAGGAAATTTTATTGCAAAAGCCAGTATCATTTCACTCATTGCTTCCTCCCGCTTTTTGGCCGGCTTTGCCCAGATAGCAAGCTCCTCTGTTTGATTGCTTTGCCTGCCAGCTAGCTTTTTAACATTGGCAATTGTTTCACGTAAGAGGTTTTCCGCTACATCCAGCTCGTTGGCCAAATATTTAATCCAATAATCTTGCTCGATCCGACTTCCAATTTGAACAATAGCCGGCAACAATCTTTGCGCGGCTCTGCGCTTGTCTTCCGGGTCAGACAAATCAAGCGCGCCAAACACCCGATCAAAATTATATTGCATCATTGATTTGGCATTTTCAATTGCCTTAATCCAAATATTCTTATCCTTGCGAATAACATCGTCCGGATCCATTCCTTCCGGCAATTCAATAACTTTAATACTCATTTCAGATTGCATTGCCGTTTTTATACCCCTGTCTGCCGCCATTGAACCGGCACTGTCCTGATCAAAAGCCAAAGCGATATTTTCACTATAACGTTTTAAAAGCTGAATTTGGTCTGTAGTTAAAGCCGTGCCGGAACTGGCAACAACATTTTTCCAACCGGCAACTTGCGCTGTAATCGCATCCATCTGCCCCTCAACTATAATTGCCTGGTCTTTTTTCTTGATTTCCATTTTGGCTTTATCCAAACCAAAAACAATTTTACTCTTATCATACACTTCGGTTTGCGGGCTATTAATATACTTCCCCATCTTCTCTGTTTCCTCTTTATCCGGCGAAACCCGTGCTGAAAAAGCGACCGTATTACAGCTAACATCATTAATTGGAAACATAATCCGTCCACGAAAACGATCGTAATAACGATTACTCTTGTTGCTCTTTGCGCTCATACCAGCTAGAGCAATCTCATCTTCCTTGTATCCCTTAGCTTTTAAAAAATTGATAGTGCTATCCCAAGAGTCTGGGCTATAACCAATCTGCCACTCTTCGATTGCTTCTTTGCTCAAACCACGTTTTTTTAAATATTCACGCGCTTGCGAAGCTTCTTTGGAACTTAATAATTGCTCATAATAATAACGCCTGGACCAATCCAAAATATCCATTATTCGATTGCGCTGACTCTGCACCTTCGGGTCAACTCGCCGTAACGCAACCCCGGCCTTTGGCGCTAACACCCGAAGCGCCTCGCGAAAATCAATCCCTTCTATTTCCATTACAAAAGAAAATATGTCCCCACTCTTGCCACAACCAAAACAATGGTAAATCTGCTTGTCAGGAGACACCATAAAAGACGGGGTTTTTTCCCGATGAAAAGGGCAAATTGCCCGAAAATTCATCCCCGCCGGCTTTAGTTGAATATATTCCTTTAACACATCAACTATATCTAATTTTTGTTTTATTTCTTCTGATGGCTGCATAACAACAATTAACTATTAACAGTTAACATTTAACTATTTATTTCTATCTATTATTTTAATTTCTTGCCCCGTATGAGTGCAGCGATTTTACGGGGTTAATTAATCACCTCCACGGTAAAAAACTTTTTTTCTTTTTTGTTTCCATTCCTGATGTTTCTAGTTTAACCAGTTTTATTTTAATAAAAGATTTAATTCGATTAATTTCTTCTTCGACTGCCTCACTGTAATATTCGGCGTTATGCGCTTTCTGACCCTGATAACGTGGACGCTTTTGATCCAGATGCAAATCGATTATAGTCTTTTCTCCCATCTCGGCTAAATACACATGAAACCTGGGATAAAAATTACGTCCCAAGCGCCGCGCAAAACTGTCACGCCCAGACCGACGATCATAGTGCAGGGCATAACCAGCCTGACGCATCAGCTGCTCCGCATTCATTGTTACCTGATTTTTATTTAAAACTAATTTCATTTTATTAATTTAAAATAATTTTCAAAAAATTTCTTACCCGAATATTTTTTCAAAATAATTTTTCGTCCAGCCTGCCCCATGCTTTCTATTAATTTTTTATTATTAATTAATTTTGCTATTGACAGACTAAGCTCTTCAACATTACCGGGCGTAAACAAAAACCCATTTTCTCCGTCTTCAATAATTTCCGGAATACCACCCACTTCTGTACCGATTAAAGGTTTTTTTAATGCGGCCGCTTCCAAAAGTACTCTAGGCAGACCCTCTGAATATGACGGTAAAACCAAACAAGTTGAACGCTTAAGTCGATTCTTTACATCATTCAAATCAAGCCGGCCGGCAAATTCTACATCTTCAATCTTTTTATTCTGAACGAACTCTTCAAGTTTGTCCCGTTCCGACCCCTCGCCAATAATTTCTAATTTAAGTTCCGGATATTTTTCTTTTATTTTTCCAAAAGCCTTAATGAGAGTATCTACTCCCTTTAATGGATAAAGCCAACCAACATAAGTAATTATCAATTCATAATTAATATTACTCTCTTTTAAAAATATCTCCAAATCGGTAAAAGCCGGAAATTTTACAATATTTTTTGCTTGACTGTTTTTCTCAACTAATTTTTTAAGTGACGACGACACTACCCGCACTTTATCGGCTTGATTCAAAACAAATCCTCCCCAAATTTTAAATGTATATTTTAATATACCTTTAAACGGCAATCTATGCTGTAAAAATAAACTATTAATCCAGTCGGAATGCACTTCTATAATTACTTCAACTCTGGTAATCCATTTCAAAATTATAGACACCAGCCCATCAAACAAAGGCGCTTGCGAAATTATAATATCAATTTTATGCTTCTTGATAATATTTCTTCCCTGAAAAACCGCTCTAATCATCCAAAAAATCGTTCCAATCTTCGGAATCAAATAAAATTGCGCGTCATATTTCTCATGATTACCGTTTCCACGCGCCAGCACAAAAACATTCATTCCTTTTTTAAGACCAACAAATTTCTTTTCAAGCGTCGCATCTTCTAGGCTTAAATCGTAATCCCGAGTGCTTAAAAATAATATGTTTTTCATTTAAAAATTTTAATTAAATTTTTAATCATTCTATTCTTCTCAAACTTTCCCAAACCAAGCTTAGCATTATTAACAATTTTCTCGCGTAAATTATTATCCGAATTAATCCGCATAATCGCGTCAATCATTTCTTCTTTATTATTATATTTAAAAATCAATCCACTCTCTTCGTGCGTCACCACTTCTCTGTTACCGCCGGCGATGGTGGTCAATACGGGTAAATCCAATTGCTGCGCTTCAATCACTACATGCGGCAATCCTTCATAATTAGTATTAAGAATAAAAACGTCGCTGGCTTTAAAATATCGCATTAATTCACTATGTTCTAAATTGGAAATATACTTAATGCTATTTTTTGCTTCTGAACTATTTAAAGCTTGCTTAAATTTTTTCTGATCCGGTCCGTCGCCTACGATAATCAATTTATAATCCGGATTTAATTTTAAAAAACGTGGCATTATCTCGATTAAAGCCTGCCAGCCTTTCCATGGAAGCAGGCGAATACAAGTTATAATAGTCGGACCGCTAAAATTTAATTTTGCTTTCAACTTCTCTTTATCTTCTTCAACTTCAATCGTCCGTACTGCATTATAAATTACTTTAATCTTGTTTACTTGAATTCCCCACTTCTTTACTATTTCTTTTAAATACTCACTTGGTGTTATTATTTGTTCCGCTTCCTTAACTACCTGTTTTCTTAAATACCGCCGAAATTCAATCTTCTTGCTATATTTTTTCTCCTGAAACTCATCCAGATTGTCAGTAATGCCAAATTGTTCCTGCGCCTGTTCCCAGGCATAATCCCCCACTACTTTGATAATGAATTTCCTGTCTCGTAAAAAACAAACCAAGGCCGTGGGCAGGCCGGCATTAATCTGGTCTTGTGTATAAACAATATCGGCTTGCGCTGATAATTTATTTACTGCCCAAAAAAATTGAAAATATTTTTTCCATTTTGGCAAAGATCGATCAATCCGAATAATTTTATCATTATAATTTATTTTTTCCGGACAATTTTCTTTCTTGGCATAGGCAATTACTTGCACTTCGAAATTATACTTAACCAATTCTTCTTCTAGTAATTTGACATAAATAGCTGGTCCGCCAGGCAAAGGCGGATAAATCGGCGTGGTAATCAAAATCTTTTTTTTATTATTATTTTTGTTATTTTTATCCGGCAATGCTCTTTTGAAAATTACATATTTATATAAAACAAAATTCATTGCCGCAATAAAAGCCGTAATAATTAATTGCGATAAAAGATAGTGCAGACCAAAAAAATCTACCAGAATATACATTGCAACAATATTAACAACTAAACCGGTAACAACCACAAAAAAATAAGCTACCGCCTGCTTATGCATCCCCTCTTTTTCATCATCACGAAATGTCCAAAATTTTTGCAAATAAAAACTAACGCCAAATGAAATCAAAAACGCGCACCCTGTCGCAAACAAATACCAAATTCCCAAAATCTCAACCAAAAAAGCCAATACCAAAAAATTAGTCCCAGTAGCCAAAACCCCAGCCACCCCGAATTTTATTATTATATGAAATTTATTTAATTGTTTTATTATGTAACGTATCATATTTTTACTCTTAATACTTCATACCTTTCTTGCCAACAAATACATCTGCCCAATCGCCAAATCTTCATCGCTAATATTCTTAAATCGCTCGGTTAATTTATCGCGTCCAATTCCACCCTCAAGCCTTTTAACTTCTTTACTAATTATCTCAAACCCGACCTTTTCAATGCTCTTAATATGCTCTCCAGGTGCAATTCGATTTATCCCCCATTCCCGTTTCCCGCGAATTATTCGCCAAAGTTGGTCCGAAACCGAATAATAACCATTCCAATTCCAAGTAGTATTATGCGATTTAAAATCAATATCCTGGCTAAAAACCCCACCGTTCTTTAGCCACTGAAAAAGCGCTTCATATGCCGCCGGCACATCATCCACGTGTTCCATAACCGCCTGCGCCGCTATCATATCAACTGAATTTTTCTTAATATTTTTTTTGTCATGCCAAGGCGCCTGGTAGGAAAATTCTAGTCCTTTATTTTCTCCGTTATTTTTTATTAATCCTCGAATTGCTTCTAAGCGTTCCGCACAAAGCGTGCGCGCCAAAATTTCGTCTGTAATTATTTCTCCAGGGAAATTATAAGAATGAAGTTTGGGGTAAACATTAGGAAACTCCCCATCATGCGGAATATCAATTTTATTTTTAAAATATTCCACTAGCTCATCAAATATTTCTAAATTTTTCTCCGTAGCAGCATAAGCCTTAATATCCAAAGCATAATAACGCTGTGTCCCAGAAAGCATGGCAGAGAGCCCCACTCCAAGTGAATCGCCCGGCCCCAGTTCAGCCAGAACTTTTGGCACGTCAAAACCAGCCTCGTGCGCCCGCACCAAGTGTCGTAGCCACACGCTGTAACAATATCGCGCCGAATTAGACCCTTTGGTCCCAAACCCCAAAATATCATAAAAAAAGGGGAAGTTATTTAATATTGGTTTTATTAGGGGTTTTATATTCATTTTTATTTCAAAATATCATTATAAACATTTTCGATTCTACTCATTACTACTCCCCATTCAAACAACTTGCTAGTTTCCAAACCTTTGCTACGTAATTTGTTGCGTAACGCCTTATCATCCAGTAATTTAATAATCGCCTCTGCGATCTGCTCACTGTTTTTTGAATCAATCAATAAACCATTCTCCATATCCTGAATCACATCTGGAATACCGCCAACGCGTGTCCCAACCGGAACAACACCAGCCGCCTGTGCTTCAATAAATACGTTTCCAAGACCTTCGGCTAAAGACGGACAAATAAATATTTCCGACTGAGCCAAGAGCTTAAATGCATCCTTTTGCGGCATCAAACCTTTCATTATAACCGAATCTTCCAGTCCTTTTTTTTTGACCAATTGAACAATTTTTTCTTTTTCCGGTCCATCATTTACCAGAATCAATTTAGCCTCGCTATATTTCTCAACCACCTTGGGCCAGGCCTCAATAATAAGATCATGCGCTTTTTCCCAGGAAAAACGAGAATGATTGAATATTTGGAATGGAGTTTTGACTATACTCTGCGGAACGATCGAAAGATCCACTCCGTTCGGAATTACTTCCACGTTATCCTTGCAAGCCCTAAGGCGAATCGCTCTTTTGGCCAAAAAACCGCTGATCGCGGTAATGTAATTCGGCGCCATATGAATTAATTTCCAAAAATATCTTACATAAACAACTTTCTGTTTTTTATCATCATCCAAATCGCCAGATTGCAAGGTTAACAATCGTTTAATCCCTGGCGCAATTCTTTTTAAAACCACCAAGGCTCCACCGGCATAGCTCTCCATAATCGCGTGCGCCATTTCCGGCTTTTGTTTTTTCGCTTCCAATGCACCAAGAAACGGATACAAAAATTTATCAATCTTAATATTGCCAAAACCGACACGAACTATTCGATAATTATCACGTGTCTCCTCTATTTTCACGTCTTTATAATGCTTGGCAGCCACAAGAATTAACTCGTACTTATCTCCCAAGCGCTCCAGCGTCTCCTTTACCATTATCTCGGCCCCACCGCTTGGAAAAGGATCGTAAAAGCATGAAAGTATGACAACTCTATGTTTTTTTGGCATCAATTTTTACTACTTTTTATATGAATTATATGTAACTTGCAAATTTTCATCCAATTTATCCTTAATTTTACCAAGTAATCTATGCATTTTGGAAATATCCGGACTACGATAACGAATTTCATATTTTCTTTCCGGTAAAAATTTAAGTTTTAATTTTTTACCACTAACTCTAATTAAACGTTCCGCTAAATCAACAATAGCTGTTTGCCTGCCAACGCCAATATTAATAATTTCTCCATCTGTTTTTTTGTTCAAAAGAGCTTTGATTGCTAAATCTATATTATCATCTATATATATAAAATCACGCGTCTGAAAACCATCACCCATAATAGTGGGAGCTTCATTTTTCATTATTTGTTTAATAAATATTCCAACCACAAAACCGTAAGCGCTTGATTCTTGTCTGGGGCCAAATACATTAAAAAATCGCAGCGAACAAGTTGGTAAATCGAATTTATCATTATATATTTTCATAATCCTTTCCCCGATTATTTTTACCAAGGCGTAAAGATGAGTATTTTCTGAATGCGACATACCGTTATTTTCTCTTAAAGGTAATTCGGCGCTATCGCCATAAGCCTCGGAAGAAGAAGAAAAAACAATCTTTTTTACACCTTGCTCTTTGGCTAAACGACAAATCTCGCGAATACCGCGTATATCGTCCATAACCAAAAGAGGATTTTCTTCAACTCGTTTTACCCCAAGGATAGCAGCGTAGTGAAAAACATAATCAAATTTATGATTGTTAAATAAATTTTTTAAATCATCGATATTATTTGCATCTCCTTCTATTAAAATAAATTTATCATTATCCACTAAATGTAAAATATTTTCTTTTTTTCCGGTAAAAAAATTATCAAAACAAATTACATGAACCCCAAGTTCAATTAATTTTTCACATAAATGCGAGCCAATAAATCCAGCACCGCCGGTAATAAGAATTTTTTTATTTTTTAATTCTTTCATAAATTATTAAATCTTAATTTTTTAAAAACAATAAAACACAAAAATAACTCCATTTTTCTAAAACAGAATTATATTAAAATT
>JAYENK010000045.1:0-8015 GCA_034722035.1 Patescibacteria group bacterium
CTCAATTTTTTCTCTTTCATAAAGAGTAATTCTTGATATTTTTGACATATTGGCAATTTACTTAATATTAGGTAATTGCCTATATTACTATTATTTTAGAGGTGGTGCAATAGGTATTGATTCTAGTATTTCTATATTGCCTTGACAATATATAAAAAGTGTTAATTATGTTCGTGAACTTGCACATCAGTCTTGTAGTATATTCCAATCGTAAGATGATACGATTTTTACACAAGATGAGCCAAAAACAGGCTCATTTTGTGTTTTTCAGTATCATCTTGTATTGGAACGGATTTAGGTTTATCGTATCATCTTGCGTTGGACAAGACTATCAATTGATTTTAAGTATTTTAATTGCTAGAATTAATATCAAGCAATTAATTTTATTTTATAGTTTTTATAAAAAAATAACAAGTTAAATTATAGTAACATTCAAAAATATGCCAACAAAAGCAGAAAGTTTTAAAGCTTATGATATTCGCGGGATTTATCCAGAGGAGATTGACCGTGAGACCGCCTACAATCTCGGTCGAGCTCTCATTACTTTTACGGGCGCCAAAACCGTGATTGTAGGGAAAGACGTGCGTATCTCAAGCGACACAATGGAAGAAGAATTAATTCGCGGTATCAATGATCAAGGCGCGAATGTGATCAAGCTCGGTCTTGCTACTTCTCCGCTCATTTATTATGCCAGTGGAAAATTGGACGTGGAGCTTGGGGTGATGATTACCGCTTCACACAATCCGGCCGAGTATAACGGATTCAAGCTTTGTCGTAAAAATGCGATTCCGATTGGAGAGAGTTCGGGCATGGAAGAAATTAAAGCGCTCGTTCTAAACGCCAATTTTAATAATCCTGAGCAAAAAGGCGGTGTCACTACCAGTGAAAGCATTAAAGAAGAATTGCACAAATATATTGCCGGTTTTTTTAAAAAAGCCGGAAAATGTAAAATTGTAGTTGATTTTGCCAATGCAATGGGTATCTTGGATCGAAAAGTTTTTACTCTATTGGGAGAATATATTGAAACAGTTTATATGTACGATGAATATGATGGCAATTTTCCCAATCATGAAGCCAACCCGCTTAAAACATCTACTTTAAAAGAACTGCAAAGGAAAGTAATAAAAGAAAAAGCCGACTTGGGCGTATCTTATGACGGGGATGCTGATCGAGTTGGTTTTGTTGATGAAATTGGAGAGGTGGTACCCATGGATTTTATCACAGGGTTAATTGCCAAGGAAGTGTTGAAGGATCATCCGGGCGGACTTATTTTGATGGACTTGCGCAGTTCTAACGCGGTGCAAGAGTTTATTGAAGCCTCGGACGGACGCGTAGACAAATGCCGGGTAGGACACTCTTTGATCAAAAAACAAATGTGTGAAGAAGGAGCAATTTTTGCCGGAGAACTTTCCGGACATTATTTTTTTGAAGAAAATTTTAAAGCCGAGCTCTCAACTCTGGCTATTATTATGATAATCAATCTGCTTAATGAGTCCGGCAAAACAATGTCAGAATTAGCGCACGAATTAAAAAAATATCACCATTCCGGTGAAATTAATTCTACTGTTAAAAGTAAAGAGAAAGTTTTTCTGAAATTAAAAGAGAAATATAGTGGCGGTGAGTTGAATGAACTTGATGGTGTTCGCATCGATTTTTCCGATTGGTGGTTTAATGTCCGCGCTTCTAATACCGAACCAAAAATAAGGCTGAATCTGGAAGCAAAGACTAAAAAGATGATGGAAGAAAAAAGAGATGAAATTCTAAAAATTATCCGGGTTTAAAATTGACGGATAAGGATATTGTTTGCTTTAATAATAAGGTAACACAAAATATGTCAATACTGCATACGTTTATCCCAAATGCCATCTTAATCCAAATCGGACCACTTACGATTTATTATTATGGTATTTTGATTGTGAGTGGAATTTTGATTTCCACTATAATTGTATTGAAATTAGCCCAAAGATACGCTGTTGATAAGAATAAATTAATCGATCTTTTGTTTTGGTTGCTTATTTTTGGTTTAGCCGGCGGCCGATTTTATCATGTTATGCTTGAATTCCCGTATTATTTGGCTCACCCTTTGGATATTTTTAAAGTATGGCAAGGCGGATTGGCTATTCATGGCGGGATTATTGCCGGACTATCTGCTTTATATATATTTAGCAAAAAAAATCAAATTAATTTTTGGCTCCTTTCCGCCTTAATTGTCCCCGGCCTGGCACTGGCGCAAGCAATCGGCAGGGTCGGTAATTATTTCAATCAAGAATTATTCGGTTTGCCCACTTTTCTTCCTTGGGGCATCCCGATTGAAATTCAAAATAGAGTCGCTCCTTATTTTAACTCAGAATATTATCATCCTACTTTCCTCTATGAATCAATCGGTAATTTATTGATTTTTATATTGCTCATGTTCTTTCATTCTTATATTATTAAGCATAAAATACAGAAAAAAACAGATAATAAGATTTTTATTGTATTAAGTTTGAGCTATCTTATTCTCTACTCTTTGCTCCGCTTTGGCCTCGAGTTTATCCGTATCGATCCTACTCCCGAATTTCTATTCTTCCGTTTCCCGCAAATTGTTAGTTTGATTATAATTTTTATTTCTGTTTATTATTTGTATGTGATAAAAAAAGAAAAAAATAGAACGTAATATTGGAAAAACCAAAGAACATGGTATAATTAATAATGTTTGAATTTACTATTATTTAAAAAAATATGGACAATAAAAAAGAAAAAATAGAACTAGGAGTGGAAATTCTTACTGGGATTAGACCGACCGGCGATTTAACGGTTGCCAACTACTTAGGTGCGGTTTTGCCGATTTTGAAAATGCAAGAAGAGGGTAAGCGGTCGGTTTTGTTTGTGGCTGATTTACATGCGCTTACTACCAATGAACCGGCAGAGACAAAAAAATATTGTCTAAACGTTATTGCTGATTATGTCGCGCTTGGGATTGATCCGCGAAAAACCATTATTTATCGCCAATCCGATGTTGCCGAAGAAACCACTGTTCTAATGACTTATCTGGCCAGGCACATCAGCGTAGCCGAACTTTTGCGTACGCCAACCCTAAAAGAGAAAATGCAAACTGAGAGCGAAGAAAAGCTAAAACAAGCCAACGCTCTTCTTTTTATGTATCCGGTATTAATGGCGGCTGATATTCTATTACAAAGATCCGTGGCGGTTCCGGTCGGAGAAGATCAGGTAGTTCATTTGGAAATAACCCGTAAACTGGCTAATCGCTTCAACAAAAAATATGGTGACACCTTTCCTGCTCCTGCGTTGATGCAAAGAAAAGCGCTGCGTTTGCTTTCACTCCGTGGTGAAGGGAAGATGAGCAAATCCAATCCGTCGGGAGCAATTTTTTTGAGCGAAGATATTAAAAGCATTGAGAAAAAGATCAAAAAAGCCGAGACCGCGATTGAAGGTGAAATGACTCCGCGCATGGAAAGTCATTTATTGTTAAGCAAAAGTCTATGTCAAGACAAAAATGACGCAAAACAGATTGACGCGCTTCTTGTCCAACATAAAAACGGTGAAGCCGTAATGGGAGAATTTAAAAAATTGATGGCAAAAATTATTATTTCTTTTGTAGAGGATTTTCAAAGCAAACGAGCCAAGATTACAGACGAACAAGTGAGAGCGATATTGAAAGACGGAGCTGTAACTGCCCGCAAAAACGCGGCCAAAACTCTTGAGATAATGAAAAATAGATTATATTAAAAATAAATAATAAGTATGGATAAGTCATATAATTTTAAAGAAAACGAAGATAGGATTTATCAAAACTGGGAAAGGAAAGGATTTTTCCAGCCCAAGGCTGGTCCGTCTCGGGCGGATAATCCGGATAATCTTAAATTGGAAAAAGACGCCAAGCCGTACACGATTGTTCTTCCTCCACCCAATGTAACCGGCACGCTTCATATGGGGCATGCCGGCATGTTGGCGATTGAGGATGTACTTATTCGTTATCATCGCATGCAAGGTGAGCGTACTCTTTGGGTGCCTGGCACTGATCATGCTGCTATTGCCACTCAGACCAAAGTAGAAAAAATTATCGAAGAAGAAGATAAAACGCGCCATACTTTGGGACGAAAAGAATTTCTTGCACGCGTTAACAAAATTGCCCGAGAATCACATGACACAATTGTAGGTCAATGCAAAAAAATGGGCGCGTCTTTGGATTGGTCGCGTGAAGCTTATACTTTGGATGAAACCAGGAACAGGGCAGTGAATTTTGTGTTTAAATTGATGTATGACGATGGATTGATTTATCGCGGTGAGCGAATTGTTAATTGGTGTCCGCGTTGTCATTCGACCTTAGCAGATGACGAAGTTGAATATAAAGAACAGAAAGCCAAACTTTATTATTTTAAATACGATAAAAATTTTCCTATTATAATCGCAACTACCCGGCCGGAAACAAAGCTGGGTGACACTGCTGTTGCGGTTAATCCCAAAGATGAGCGCTATAAAAATTTAATCGGCAAAGAATTTGAAGTTGATTTTGTCGGTGTAGCCCTTAAAATAAAAATTATTGCCGATAGGGAAGTTGATATGGATTTTGGCACCGGTGCGCTTGGCGTTACTCCGGCTCACTCTGCGATTGACTGGGTAATGGCTGAAAACAATGATCTTGAAATTATTAAAGTAATTAATGAAGATGGTTTAATTAAAAATAATTTTTCAAAATACAGCGGTAAGAATGTTGAAGAAGCACGGGCAATGATTGTAAAAAACCTAAATAAGTCCGGGCTAATGGAGAAAGAAGAAGAAATTGATAACAAACTTTCACTTTGCTATCGCTGCGATACTGCGATTGAGCCTTTACCAAGTTTGCAATGGTTTATTGATGTTAATAGAAAAGTTGAACATCTGAATGGTAAAAGCATTAAAGAAACCTGTTTGGAGGCTGTTCGGTCCGGTATTTTTGGTCGGGATAAAATTAAAATAGTGCCGGAACGTTTTGAAAAGAATTATTTCCACTGGATGGAGAATCTTCGTGACTGGTGCATAAGCAGACAAATTTGGTTCGGGCATCAAGTGCCGGTGTGGTACAAATCAACAGTTAACAATTCACAATTAACCATTAACAAAAAAGAGGATATTTATGTTGGGGTTGAGGCACCGGAAGGGGAAGGGTGGAAACGTGACGAGGATACGCTTGATACCTGGTTTTCTTCCGGGATGTGGACTTTTTCGACATTGGCGCATAGTCCGGATGAAATCAGAATTGAAAACGGAAAATTGGTGATTGATTCGGAAGATTTTAAAAACTTTCACCCTATAGAGGTTCTGGAAACCGGATATGATATACTTTTTTTCTGGGTGGCTCGCATGATTATTATGACAACTTATGCCCTTAATGATATTCCTTTTCAGGATGTTTATTTACATGGCTTGGTTCTAGATGAGAAAGGTAAGAAGATGAGTAAATCCAAGGGCAATGTGATTGATCCGCTAGACATGATAGAAAAATACGGTACCGATGCAACTCGCTTATCACTTATAATTGGTTCAACTCCGGGGAATGATATGCGTTTATCCGAGGAAAAAGTCGCTGGGTTTCGGAATTTGGTAAATAAGCTGTGGAATATTTATCGGTATGGAATTAAGAATTATGAATTAAGAATTAAGAATTATGAAATAGATTTTGATAAAATTTCATTGGTTGATGCTTGGATAATAAAGTCGATTGATGATGTTATTTTAGAAATTACTGATTGTCTTGAAAATTATAAATTTTCACAGGCCGGTGAGAGGCTTAGGGAATTTACTAGGGATGAATTAGCTGATTGGTATTTGGAAACAACTAAATTTCAAAAAAGTAAAGAAATAGAGAAAGTGTTAGGCTATACGTTAATAAATCTTTTAAGATTGTGGCACCCTTTTATTCCTTTTATTACTGAGGTTTTGTGGAAAAATTTTAGTTTTAATAAACAGTTAATTATTTCTGAATGGCCAAAGATTGAAAAAACCGCAGATGATAAGAGAAAAGCTTTAAAAGGGGTAAAATTTGAAATTATTAAAAATGCTATCATTGCCATCCGAAATGCTCGAGCGGAAAATAAAGTAGAGCCAAGCCGAAAGGTTAAAGCGATTATTTATGCCGGCGATAATATTGGTTTAATAAAAGAAAATAAAGCTTTAATTAAGGGGATGAGGACCGGAATTGAATCAATTGAAATTAAAGAGAGCGGACCAAAGCCGGAAAAGGCAATATTTGTGGCAGTTGAGGGTATTGAAATATATTTGCTTGGAGCGGTTGATGAGAAAAAAGAAAAAAAGCGGCTTAAGGAATCGATTGAACGGTTGAGGCAATTAATTACAATGACCAAAAAAAAATTAAGTGATAAAAATTTTGTGGAGCGCGCGCCAGGAGCGATTGTTGATAAGGAAAAGACAAGGCTGGAGGAATTTGGGATAGAAAAGAAAAAACTTGAAGATCAGTTTAAAAAATTATGATTTTTATGTTGGTATTGACAAGTATAATATTTATGATATTATAATTTTAGTTATTTACAACTATAAAATTCATGGTTAGTTCCCCTAATTATTTAGGGGATTGGGACTAACCGCCCCTTTAATTAGGGGAGGATGGTTTTTGCGCTAGTGAAAGCCCGGCTTCCTCCGTAATCATAGGATAATTGATGTTGGTTCTTGTTCTTAAGAGTATAAAGTCAGTAAAGCGCTCCAGCTTGTGCCGGTGAATAAAGGTGGTACCGCGGGCATGTTATTTCCCTTCGGGAAAGTCGCACTACAAATGTGGCATATCCGAATAAGAAATGAATCCTCGTCCTTTTGTCGAATACTTTTGTATTGGATAAAAAGATGAGGGTTTTTTGTTTGGTCTTTTTAATTTAAAATAATCAAGGAGGAAAAAATGTTAAGCGTAAAAGATTACAAAAATTACGGAAAGTCACAAATTTTTTTGCAAAAAAAGATGAAAAAAAAATTAATCGAATGAGGGGAGCAATTAATATTGTGTCAACGGTTTGTCCTGACTATCCGAACGATGGAGAAAAATTTACTTTTAGTGGAGACTTAGGAGATGACATTAGTTTGACTGCAAAAATACATTTGGATTTTGTGCCGGAATTAATTTCAGAGTTAAAAGAAAAAGGAAATGATGTTGTTTGGTATATTATAATTGCTGATTTACCGGAATTAATTGATGATCAAAAAGAATATTATGAGCGTGTTGCTGGATCAAAAAAAGAATATTTAAGGCGATGCAGTATATCTGCAAAAAAAATAGTCAAAAGGGTGAATGGCAGCGCAAATGTATTAACTTTTTCTGATTTTTATGGCAATATGAAAATAGATTATATGGCCATTCAGAAAAAAGTCGCAGATCTTATTTTGGAAGAGTCAAAGACTGGTAGATTCAGAACTAAATTTAATTCATTCATGATTCAGAGGAAGGAGCTAGCGGAGAAATTTAGAGGCCGTAGAATATCACAAGAAGAACTTAAAAAAGCTTCAGCGCATGGAATGAGCCTTTATGCCACTCATGGGACATTGCTCAGGGTAATCTTTAAAGAAAAAAATCTAGTGATAATTAATCATGCTACGCCGAGTATTTGTAATTTTTTTTCTTGTAATTTCGTTAAAGATTATGTCGCCACAGCAGCAAAATCTCAAAAATTTCCAGTCGGCATTATTGATGCCGATTTGTATTAACTAGCTGGGGTAGTAGAAAATACTGCCCCAGCCCTTACTTTCTATGAATTATTTAATGAAAGTATTATCTTATAATCCCGGTTTGAATTATCAAAATAAATTTGAAGCGATAGTTGATTTGTTGACACAAAAAAATAATCCATCCGCAAGTTATCAAATTCCGATTTATAATGAAAAATATTTTGATAATATTAAAGAGATTCATTGTTCTCAATTGTTGCGCGCAGTGCAATCAGGCGAAAGATTAATTAGAGAAGGATATTTTAAAAATGGTATTTTTATTAAAAAAGAAGTGTTTTTAAATGAAGTGTTATTTAGAAAAGAAA
>JAYENK010000046.1:0-7825 GCA_034722035.1 Patescibacteria group bacterium
GCAGATCAGCGAAGAAACGATCAAAGCCGTCAATGACCGCATAATGGCGGAGGCCAGAAGATTAAAATTGACCAAAGGCAAAAAAATGAGGGTTGATTCCACTGTAACGGAAGCCAATATCCATTACCCGACAGATTCAAGTCTGATTGTGGATGGTGTCAGGAAAATCAACAAAACTTTGGTTAAATTAAACATCGTTCCCAAGGGTTACCGCAATTTCAAGAGAAAAATCAAACAGCAAATTAATATTATTAGAACCATTGGTCGAAAAAACAAGGAAGTCAGACAAAAAGCGATTCAAGAATTTGTTAAAATGGGAAAAACCGTTATCAATAAAACCAAAGGCTTCCGGCGCAAACAAGTTTCAAAAATCAGGAAAATCCTTGAAAAAATCATCAGCCAAACCGACATTGTGAATTCGGGCAAGCAGTACAAGTCCAGGAAGACGAACATTTTATCACTAACTGGGAAATAGACAACAAGGCGAAAGACGTTGAATTCTTTCCCAGGGGCATAGATAAGCACGAACAATTATTCAAAAAACCGCCGAACATGGTTGCAGCCGATCGGGGCTACTGGTCACCAGGCAACAAGGAATACGCCCAAAAGGCTGGGGTAAAAAACGTATCGCTACCGAAAAAAGGCAAACTCAATGAACAAGAAAAAGAATTTCAGAATACGGCAAAATTTAAAAAGGGCCAACGTTATCGGGCTGGTGGCGAGGCGAAGATTTCTCTTTTAAAACGACAATACAAACTGGACAGATGCGGATATAGGGGCGATAAAGGAATGGCTTTGTGGGTCGGTGGTGGAATATTAGCCTGCAACCTGGTTACAATGGCCAGATTAATGGCAACTTGATTTAAAATAATCAAAGAACGAATGTAAAAATACATTTCAAGAACCCAAATCATGCTTGGATTTTTAAAAAGTGTTTTTACACATTAACTAATTAGCAAATACGGCGGTATGCTTATCACCAACACTGTAACTGGCCCCCTTCTCGGCTTTGGTTTTTCCGCTTTAGTCGGCATCACTTTTGGTTTTTATCCCGCACTTAAGGCAAGTCGCTTGGATCCGGTTGACGCGCTTCGGAGTGAGTAATAAAAAATATTTTAAAAACAAAAAGGTAACGTTTATAGACTCAAAATCGTTAAAATAGTGATATTTTTTAATATTTTAACGTTTTTTATTGACAAAAACGTTAAAATAATATATAGTATTTTTATATGGTTAAAATATTAAGTATGCAAAATAGAATAAATATTCTTCGAGAAAGGTATTATAAAGCTTTAAGCGGTAAAGAGTCCTTAGTAAAAATCATTGCCGGAACTGAAGTCACAGAGCAGGTGTATAATTCAAATGCAATTGAGAATAGTACTTTAACTTTGGAAGAAACAGAAAAAATTCTTATGCAGATTGATTTGGATCGGTATATCTCGGAGCGAGAATTATTTGAAGCAAAGAATTTAGCACGAGTTGTTGAATATATTGAAGAAAGGGCAAAAAAGCAAGAGCTTAATTTTGATGTAATTTTATTGTTGCATAAAATGTTGATATCAAATATTAATGATGATATTGCCGGTAGATTTAGAACGGACGGTGAATTTGTTCGTGTGGGGAATTATATTGCACCAGACCCTAAGGAGATCAATGATCTTCTCGAAAAAATGTTAATTGAATATAATGCAGGGAGTGGGAACATTGTCAGAAGGTTGGCAAGACTGCATTTAAGCTTTGAAAATATTCATCCATTCAATGACGGCAACGGACGAATTGGCAGAGCTATAAATAATTATCTGTTAATAAGAGAGGGCTATGTTCCGATTAATATAAAATTTACTGATCGAAAAAAATATTATGAGGCGTTTAGAGATTTTGACAATGATAAAACAACTGTTATTATGGAAGAAATTATTGGAAAAGCTTTAACTGATAGTTATTTTAAACGCTTAGCATATCTTGAGCATAAAAATATAATTAAATTGTCTGATTACGCCAAAAAATATAAATTATCATATCCCAACTTGATAAACAAGGCCAAAAGGCAAACCATCGAAGCATTTTTGGAAAAGAATGTTTGGAAAATAGGAGATAATAAAGATTAAAAAGTAAATTAAATAATGCCAAAAACAAAAGACAAATTAATGATTATTGATGGCAATGCTTTGGTGCATCGGAGTTTTCATGCGCTGCCACCAAGTATGACCTTGAAGGACGGGACAGTGGTTAATGCTGTCTATGGCTTTACTTCTTTTTTGATTAAATCTATTCGGGATTTGAAGCCGAAGTATGTGGTGCTTACAATGGATATGAAAGGACCGACTTTTCGGCATAAGCAGTTTAAGGAATACAAGGCCAAGCGGGTAAAAGCGCCGGACGAGCTTTACGCTCAAATTCCATTAGTCAAAAAAATAGCCAAGAGTTTTAATATTCCGGTTTTTGAAAAGAAAGGATTTGAAGCGGATGATCTTATTGGCACACTGGTTCATAAAGTAGAAAGTAAAAAGTTGAAAATAGAAAGTGTCGTTGTGACCGGAGACAAAGATACCTTGCAGTTGGTGAATAAAAACACCAAGGTTTATTCTATGAGCCGGGGTTTAACTGACAGTATTATTTATGATGAGGATTTGGTGATGACAAAAATGGGGATCCGTCCCGATCAGGTGATTGATTATAAAGCTCTGCGGGGGGATCCGTCGGATAATATTCCGGGAGTAAAGGGAATTGGTGATAAAACCGCGCTTGAGCTTCTTCATAAATATGAAACTTTGGATAAAATTTATGAGCAAATAAAAAAGAACGAAGAAAAATTGGAAAAGCTTGTGAAGCCGCGGATAATCGGCTTGTTAAAAGAGTACAAGGAGCAGGCTTATCTGTCCCGGGAATTGGCAACGATTAAATGCGACGTTGATATAAAATTTGATCTTGAAGCGACAACGTTTAATCATTTGGATAAAGATAAAGTATTAATTACTTTATCGGATTTTGAATTCCGTTCTTTGTTGCCACGGGTACAGCAATTGTTTTCCGAAACAAGCGGTGAGAGCAAAGAAGAAAAAGAAGAGGCAGTTGAGGATAAGTTTGAGCGAAACCGAAAGCAGTTTAAATATATATTGGTCGATGATGAGAAAAAATTTAATAAGTTTTTTAGGGAATTATCAGAGCAAAAGTCATTTACTTTTGACACAGAAACTAGTGGTTTTGATCCGATTACAGCTAACTTGCTGGGGGTTAGTTTTTCTTGGAAGAAAGGCTGCGCGCACTACGTGCAATTAAAAATTAAGAATGAAAAATTAAAAATTGATAATAATTTATTTAATTATAGTTTGAAAAATGAGAAACGAAAAGCGAGTAGTAAATTAAATCCTTGGTTGAAGAAGTTGAAAGGAGTTTTTGAGGATGAAAAAATTGAGAAGCATGCGCATAATGCTAAGTTTGATGTGAGGGTGATGAAGAATAAAGGGATTGAGATCAAGAATGTTTCTTTTGATTCGATGATTGCGTCTTATTTGCTTAATTCCGGGTCCAGGCAGCATAATCTTGATATGGTAGTATTTAGTGAACTTAATTTTGAAAAAATATCAAAGACAGATTTGCTGGGCAGGGGTAGGGATAAAATTTCATTTAGCGAAGTAGAAGACGAGAGGTTAATGCTTTATTCTTGTGAGGATGCGGATTATACCGAGCAATTGGTAAAAAGCTTTAAAAAGAAATTAAAAAAAGAAAAGCTTGATAAATTGTTTATAGAATTGGAAATGCCCTTGGTGCCGGTGTTGGCGCGAATGGAGGAGAACGGCGTAAAACTGGATTCAAAATTTTTGGATATTATGCGAAGTAAAGTTAACCGGAAAATCAATGCTTTGATCCGAGAAATTCATGATTTAGCCGGCGAAGAGTTTAATATCAGCTCGACCAAACAGCTTCAGGCAGTGCTGTTTGATAAAATGGAGATTCCCTCAGACAAGGTAAAGAAGACAAAAACAGGAATTTCAACCGCTGCGAGCGAACTGGAAAAAATGGTTAATTTACATCCAATAATAAAATTAATCCAAGAATACCGGGAGTATATTAAGTTGAGTAATACCTATATTGATACTTTGCCAAAGTTGATTAACGCTCGCACCGGACGGGTTCACACCAGTTATAATCAGACCATAACCGCAACCGGCCGTCTTAGTTCAAATAATCCGAATTTGCAAAATATTCCGGTGCGAACAGAACTCGGGCGCGAAATTCGCAAGGCTTTTGTTTCTGAGAAAGGATATTCTCTCGTTGCGCTTGATTATTCTCAGATCGAGCTTAGGCTGGCCGCGCATTATAGCGGAGACAAGAAGATGGTCGAAGCTTTTAAAGATAATATGGACATTCATACCGCAACGGCCGCAGAGATTAATCAGGTTAGTATTGATAAAGTTGAGCCCGAAATGCGGCGGGAAGCCAAAGCAATTAATTTTGGAATTCTCTATGGGCAAGGTCCGCACGGTTTATCACAAACCGCCGATATACCGTATGTGCGGGCGCAAGAGTTTATCTCGGCTTATTTTGAAAAATTCAAAAGTATAAAAAAGTTTATCGACGACACTATCGAGCAGGTAAAAGTAGATGGGCATGTTTGTACTTTGATGGGACGGGTTCGGCATTTTCCGGAGATTAATTCCAGTGTAGCAATGGTCCGAAAAGCCGCTGAGAGAATGGCAGTGAACATGCCTTTGCAGGGAACTGCGGCCGACATGTTAAAAAAAGCAATGATTGAGGTGGATGAAGAAATAACATCCAAAGGGTGTGATATAAGCGATGACGTTAAAATGCTGATGACTGTGCATGATGAATTAATTTTTGAAATAAAAAACAGTTTAGTTGAAAAAACGGTTCCAAAGATTAAAAAAATAATGGAAGAAGTGATAAAATTAAAAGTTCCGGTCGTAGTGGAAGCGAAGCAGGGAAAGAATTGGGGGGAGATGGAATTAATTAAAAATTAAAAATTGATGAAATATAATTTTAAAAAATTGAATAATAAAAAAATTGCACTTTTGGGTTTCGGGAGTGAGAATGTTGAGTTTTTGCGTTGGTTTGTTCGGCACAAGGTTGATTGTAAAATTACGATTTGTGATCAGCAAAAAGATATTAAGAAAAAATATAAGGAATTTGATTTGCCTAATATTTTTTGGCAGACAGGGATAAATTATGATAAGAGTTTGGAAAATTTTGATATTATTTCTCGGATTGCCGGTTATCCTTTGTTTGCTCGTAGATTAAAAAAGGCAAGAAGAGAAGGAGTAGAAATTAGTTCTCCGACTAAATTATTTTTTGAATATTGTCCAACAAAAAATATTATTGGTGTTACCGGCACTAAAGGCAAAGGAACAACCACGGCTTTAATAATGGCGATATTAAAAATTGCCAAAAAAACCGTTTTTTGGGGCGGTAATATCGGTATTCCGATGTTTTCTTTTATTGATAAGCTTAAAAAAGACGATTGGGTAGTTTTGGAGCTTTCCAGTTTTCAGTTGGAAGACTTGAAGACAAGTCCACATATTTCGGTGTTGACTAATTTGCAAAGAGAACATTTGCGTCCGGCTGACCCCAAGAATCCCAATTATCATAAAACTTACGCCGATTATATTTTGGCTAAATTTAATATTTTTAAGTTTCAAAAGAAAAAAGATTATGCCATAATCAATCAAAAAACTAATGAGCTTAGCAGTAAAATTAAGCAAAACAAATTTGATTTGGGTAGTGGTAAAAAAATATATTTTGATAAAATTGACTATTCTTCTCACTTAGCTGGAGAACACAACCAAGAGAATGTCGCAGCGGCTACGGCGGTAGCACGCTTGCTTGGTATTAAAAACAGTACAATTAAAAAAGCCGTTAAAAATTTTCAAGGCTTAGAACATCGTTTGGAATTTATTGGTGAAGAGAGAGGAATTAAATATTATGAAGACAGTTTTGCAACGACACCAGAATCAGCAATAATCGCACTTAAATCATTTGACTCCCCGATAATCTTATTGGCCGGTGGTCCGGACAAGGGTGCAAATTTCAACAAATTGGCTAAAGAGATTACAAGAAGAGTTAAATTTTTAATATTATTTAGGGGAGAGGGGAGTAAAAGAATAAAAAAAGAACTATTAAGAATAAATTATCCCAGCACAAATATTTATTCAGCCGGAAGTATGAAGGAAGCATTTGGCCAAGTTAAAAAAAATATAAAAACAGGTGACATTGTTTTGTTGTCCCCGGCCTGCGCGAGTTTTGGTATATTTAAAAATTATAAAGAGCGAGGTAACAAGTTTAAAGGAGAGTTACGAAAAATATAAATAAATTTTAAATTTTGAATTCTAAATTTTAAAGCAATTTTAAATTTATAATATTATGATAATATTTCTATACGGTAAAGACACGTTTCGGAGTCGGGAAAAATTAAAACAAATCAAGGATAAATTTAGTCGTGATATTGATAAGAATTCAAGCAGCCTGGATGTTCTTGACGGCGAGAAAATTAGTCTGGAAAAAATAAACGAGACTGTGGCCGCTCCTTCGCTTTTTGTTAAGCGACGGATGGTTGTTATTGAGAATATTTTTAAAAATAAAGATAAAGAGATTTTTTCGGCTTTGCGTTCTTATTTTGAAAAGAAAGAAAAAGAAACTGAGGCAGAGAATGATACGATTATTGTTTTTTGGGATGATTCGGCTCTTTCCAAATCAAAAACAGGTGCGCTCTTCAAATTTTTGAGTGCAGGCAAAATTGTTCAAGAGTTTAAAGAGTTTTCTAATATTGAAACCAATAATTGGATTAAGACTGAAGCTAAACGGCGTCAAGCTAGCATTAAGAGTCAGGCAGCAGCGCGGCTTTCGGCTATTTTTGGTAATGATTTATGGCAGTTGTCCAATGAACTTAACAAGCTGATAAACTTTAAACGAGGTGAACAGCCTGGTTTAATCGGAGGAGAGCAAGAAGTTGAGATTGGAATTGATGATGTAAATAATTTGGCTAGAGGAAATGCAAGTGAGAATATTTTTGCTTTAACCGACGCGATTAGCACCAAAAATAAAGGCAAGGCGCTTGAACTTTTGGAAAACGAGCTTCATGCCGGTGCAGCCGAAACTTATCTTTTGTCGATGATAATCCGACAGTTTAAGATTTTAATCCAAGTGCGCAGTGCTCTGGATGATGGCATGACAGCAAGGAAAATACAAAACGAGTTAAAGCTTCATCCTTATGTTGTACAAAAAACCAGTGCGCAAGCGCGTAATTTTTCGCTTGAGTTATTAAAAAAATTATATCAAGCGACAGTAGACATTGATTATGAATTAAAAACCGGGCAAGCTGATATTAGAACGGCTTTATCCGTAATGATTGGAGAAATATAAAAACCCTGATTGTAATCGGGATTTTTATTGTGAGAGACGCATTGTTATGTGTCTTTATAGGTTTTTGTTTAATTTATTATGTAGTCTGGATTTTTTTCGGTCACAGGCGTTATCATTGATAACGCCTTTTTGGGCAGCTTTATCATAAGACTTTAGAGTTTTATCGGTAAGTTCTTTGGCGTTTTTATTTTTAGAAATAATTGCTTTTTTAGCCTTTTTGGCCAGATTCTTCAAATTATCTTTAATTTTTTTGTTGTGCAACGCCCTTTTTACACTTTTACGTAGTTCTTTTTTAGCTGATTTAATATTTGGCATTTTTTAGTGATTTAAAATTTGTTATTTATATTTTTTGTTGAGCTTGCCCCGCGTAGCCGATAGGCGTAGTGGGGAGCATTTGAACATTATAGCGCAGGAACTTAAATTAGGCAAGGGCTATTATTTTTTACAT
>JAYENK010000047.1:0-28778 GCA_034722035.1 Patescibacteria group bacterium
CTCAATTTTTTCTCTTTCATAAAGAGTAATTCTTGATATTTTTGACATATTGGCAATTTACTTAATATTAGGTAATTGCCTATATTACTATTATTTTAGAGGTGGTGCAATAGGTATTGATTCTAGTTTCCATTCTTTCTCTTGATTCATCCCGCATTTTCCTGTATAATAACATCCGTTGTTAAAAAACTAAATCCCACTTTTAAACATCTCAAAATAATTTATTTAGTATTTGTGAATTTGTGATTAACTTCGTGAATTCGCAATCTATAAATATGCCAAAAAAACCGAATAAAAATATTATCAAAATAAAAGGAGCGCGTGTTCATAATTTAAAAAATATCAATGTCGATATTCCGCGAGATAAATTTGTTGTAATCACCGGTTTGTCCGGCTCGGGTAAATCTTCCTTGGCTTTTGATACTGTTTATGCTGAGGGACAGCGTCGCTATGTTGAATCAATGTCAGCCTACGCGCGACAATTTCTTGGGCTTTATGACAAGCCAGACCTTGACTCGATTGAAGGGCTTTCTCCGGCAATATCAATCGACCAAAAAACTGCCCCGCATAATCCTCGTTCTACGGTCGGTACTGTAACGGAAATTTACGACTACATGCGTCTTTTATGGGCACGTATTGGCATTCCACATTGTCCGGACTGTGATGACCGAATCAAGCCTTATACGGTTGATGAAATTGTTGCTCAATCGTACAAAGATTTTTTAGATAAAGATATTTTAATTCTCGCACCACTGGTCACTGACAAAAGAGGTAAACACAAAAAAACAATTGACAATATTTCCCAAGCCGGCTTTGCCCGCTTGCGTATTGACAAAAACGTAATGACGACCGAAGAGGCTGAGGATATAACGATTGACAAACAAAAAAAACATACAATCGAAATCGTAATTGATCGTTTACTGCTCACAAAAAATAAAGAAGATCAAGCGCGTTTTACCGAAGCAATCGAAAAAGCGATTGAACTTTCAGATGGTTTGGCATCAATTAGCTACTTTAAAGATAATAGATGCGGAGAGGAGAAAACTTATTCTACTGCCTTTGGTTGTCCTAAATGCGGCATCACGCTGTCTGAACTCGAACCACGCAATTTTTCTTTTAACTCTCCACACGGCGCTTGCCAGGATTGTTCCGGTCTTGGTACCAAACTGGAAATTGATTCAAAACTAATAATCAATCCAAATTTAAGCATCGCTCAAGGCGCGATTAAGCCCTGGTCGCACGGCAACACCAATAGCCAAACCTGGCTAATGCGAATTCTTGGAACAGTGGCAAATAAAAATAATTTTGACCTGAATACTCCGGTTAAAAAATTAAATAAAAAACAACTCGATATTGTTCTCCACGGCACCGGTAAAGCAAATTATGACGTTGATTATGAAGCCAGTCGCTTCTCAGGAGAACTTACAACTGAATTTGAAGGAGTTATATCCAATCTGGAAAGACGTTATCATCAAACTGAATCGGACTATATCCGTAAAGATATTGAACAATACATGCGCGTCCTTACCTGCCCGACTTGCAAAGGCAAGCGACTCAAAAAAGAAATGTTGGCGGTAAAAATTGCCCAGCACTCCATCCATGATGTTAGTACACTTACAATAAAAGAAGCAAAAAAATATTTTTCCACTCTCTCGAAAGACAAAAATCTTAGCGCAAGAGAAAAGAAAATTGCCAATCAAATATTCAAAGAAATTATTTCCCGCTTAAGTTTTTTGCAAAATGTCGGCTTGACCTATCTAACCTTAAACCGAGCAGCTAATACTCTTTCTGGAGGCGAGGCTCAACGTATTCGTCTAGCCAATCAAATTGGCACCTCCTTGGTCGGGGTTATTTATATCCTGGATGAACCGTCAATCGGCTTACACCAGCGCGACAATCAACGACTAATTAAAACAATCAAAAATTTGCGCGACTTAGGAAATTCGGTAATCGTAGTTGAACATGACGAAGAAACCATGCTTAGCTCTGATCATTTAATCGATGTAGGTCCAGGCGCAGGTCGAGCGGGCGGAGAAATCATCTTTGCCGGCACGCCCAAAAAAATATTAAAATCAAAAAAGTCTCTGACCGGAGAATATTTATCCGGCAAAAAAGAAATTAGCATACCAAAAAAATACCGTAAAGGTAATGGAGCGTCTATCAAAATTATCGGCGCAAACGAACACAACCTAAAAAATATTGACGTAGAATTTCCCTTGGGCAAATTTATTGCCATTACCGGCGTGTCTGGTTCAGGCAAATCTACTTTAATGACTAATATCCTCTCAAAAGCCCTTAGCAAAAAATTCTACCGCGCTAAAAGTGAGCCAGGCGAACATAAACGAATCGAAGGACTTTCATATATTGACAAAGTTATTAATATTAATCAATCTCCGATCGGACGTACTCCCCGCTCCAACCCGGCAACTTACACCAGTGCTTTTACCCAGATTCGCGATCTCTTCACGCAAGTACCAGAAGCAAAGATAAAAGGATACAAACCGGGTCGCTTTTCCTTTAACGTAATCGGCGGACGCTGTGAAGCTTGCAATGGCGATGGAATGGTTAAAATCGAAATGCAATTTTTACCGGATGTTTATGTCGAGTGTGATGTTTGCCATGGTACTCGCTATAATAAAGAAACTCTGGAAATCAAATACAAAGGAAAAAATATTTCCAATGTTCTTAAAATGACAGTCGATGAAGCTATGTTGTTTTTCAAAAACATTCCGGTTATTTATCAAAAAATTTCTACTCTGTATGAAGTCGGCCTCGGCTATATTCAGCTTGGACAATCCGCCACCACATTATCCGGCGGTGAAGCCCAACGCGTTAAATTAGCAACCGAGCTATCACGTCGCGCTACCGGCAAAACTCTTTATATTCTGGATGAACCGACAACCGGTCTTCATTTTGATGATATCAAAAAATTACTCAAAGTATTAAATCAATTGGCAAACAAAGGCAACACAGTCTTAATCATCGAACACAACCTTGACGTAATCAAATCGGTCGATTGGATCATCGACCTCGGCCCTGAGGGTGGTGATGAAGGCGGCAAAATCGTCGCAGAAGGAACCCCAAAAGATATAATTAAAACTAATACTCATACAGCAAAATATTTGAAAAAAATATTAAATAATTTAGGATCTAGGGTGGCGAAGTACAAAGATTAAATAGTTGATTAAAGGTAATGCGTGCAAGATAATAATATCATTAAATTATTGTAATATTGGTACATTTTAATCCCGGATACCCCAGGGTAGCCTCTCTTGCTTCGCAATTTACCTCCTCCCGAATATTTTTTTTCCGCCGCCGCTACAAAAAAAATTCCAGGATGACAAAAAAACTAAACCTTTCCAATCATCCTAAGCTCCACCTCATCCTTCTCCGTATTCCACTCGGCAAAAGTACTAGTGTCATAAATTCCGTTCAAAGTACCAGGATTTATTATTTTAGTATTATTTTGTATTTTTTCCCAGGGCTCATGCGTATGTCCATAAAATATATAATCGTATTGCCCCAAAGCCAGCATCTTATCAATTTTATACGGTTCATGACAAAGACCGACCCAATAATGATTAATCTGAAAACGAGCAATCGCACCGTAATATTCAATATTATTATAATCTAATATTCCCCCATCATCAAACATGCACATATTGCCCCGCACTAGATGAATTACACCATCAAATTTCTCTGCCATGATTTTTATTGTATCACCCCGCGCCACGTCCCCACAACAAAACAAAGCCTCAGCTTTTATTTTCTTGGCATACTCTAAACATTTTTTCAAATTCAGAGCATTATCATGAATGTCAGATATTATAATGATTTTCATATTTTATTATTTCATTATCCGCGGATATTTTTTTACCATATAAAAAAATATAACTTGAAATAGCATCGTACTGACCAGGGCGGTAACGACCAAAGAAGAATATAAAACTGCCGGTAAAAGACCGATAGTCAAAGCAATATACGCAATTGCCAGCTCAACCGCCCCTTTAGAATTCATCCCCCAACCGACTAAAAATAATTGTTTTCCGCTTAATTTAGTAATCGGCTTGGTTAAATAGACACCCAATATTTGTCCCGCTGTTGCCGTAATAATTACTATCAAAACAATATGCCAATCAAGCGCTAAAACACCAAAATCAAATTTTGCACCCATATTTACAAAGAAAAAAGGAACCAAAATATATAATAAAAATTTTTCAAGTCGTTTGACTGAACGGCTAAAACGATTTAAATGGTAATGAACAAAAATACCAGCAAAAAACGAGATTAAAACCAATAATAATATTAAAATTTCTTTAATTTCAAAACTAGACGTAAAAATATAAGAAATTAAAAAAAGTAAAAAAACTCCAATCATGTCATTAATGATTCCGACTCCCATGAGCAAAGCGCCTATTTTTGTTTTTAATTTATTCAATTGAATCAAGGCACGCGCTTTAGTGCCCTCAGCGGTAATACCAAAACAAACACCCATTATTAAAGAAGCAGCTAAGCTATAACCAAGGGATAAAAAAACAAGCGTAGCCAAAATTAAAGACGTAAACAAAGTAAAAATTGTCACTGTTATTGCATCTTTCTCTTCTTTAAAAAGTAAATTACCCGACACCTCAAAACCGGCTAAAAACATCAAAGTCCCTAAACCAACAATTGCTAAATTTTCCATCAAAATTTCATGTCCTCCAATAATTAAATGTCGAAATCCGGGAACTGTAAGAACAATTCCGGCCAAAATTAAACCAATCACTTCAGACAAATGAAAACGTCGTGCAATTTTACTAAAAATAAAAGAAACAATAATAATGATAATAAAACTTAAAATAATATTCATATATTTAACAGAAAATGACCAAACTCATAAAATATTCCAATCATAAACAGCATGGTGATGAAAAAAAGCAAGCTAATGGGCGGATTCCATTTAAAAAGACGTAATTTACCCGGTATTTTTCTAAGTTGATTAAACATCAAAATAAGCATAATAGCAGACAAAGCACCAGCCACACCGCCAACAATGCTAATCACCTCGGTTAAATCAGTAAATCCAAAAACAAACATCGCATAAGGAACACTTATTGTTAAAAACCAAGCCACTGTTTTATTAATCTTAAAATCCCACCACAAAGTCTCCTTGATTGATTCGGAAACAAGAACAATGGAAGTAGTTATAGTCAAAACACCAAAAATCAAAGAAAAGAAAATTACGCCATCATTGAGTATCTGCTTTACTCCGACAAGCGCGTCCGGTGTTGTCTGATTGCCGGAAATACCGACAATAATAAAAGTAAAAACAATGGTAATAATAATCGGTATAATGGTGCCCAGACGAACAGCCGTTCTAACAGATCTGATATCTTTATTCAAAATTTTTACTACAATCGGAATCGAACCATTACCATCCAAGGCCATCAAAGTGGCGCCAAAAGGTAAAAGCAATAATGGCCAAGAAATTGATGTAAAATTTGCCATATCAACTGCACCATAACCCTTCCAGATAATAAAAAAAACTACTAAAATTAATAAAACGCTCATCACGAGCTCGATTTTGGCGATTAATTTTATACCAAAAAAAACAATAATCGCACTAATAAAAAATAAAAGGCTAGAATATATAAATTCACTACCGCCAAAAACAGGCAACAATAATTCGTTTAGAAAAATTCCGATAATAATAATATAGGCCAATAGCACTCCATAATTTCCGCCAATTTTAGCAACAGCCAAAATATTTCGTCCGGCTCGACCCAAATAAAGATTAGCGTAACCGGGCAAACGATGAAAAGTATCAGTAACAATCACCATATTGGCATAAATCATATGCTGAAAATATTGCACTGCGCCAAAAAATAAAATAAAAAAAATAAAGGGCCAAACCCCTGATTGCGCCACCACAAAAGGCAAGCCAAACATCCCAACTCCAATAATATATCCGACCATCACTCCTACCGCCTGGAATAGTTTTATTTTATTTTCTAATTTTGATGTCATAGCTAATTTGTTCAATCTTTCGCAAAGCTCCTCTTGCCTGATCATATTTAGTACGCATATAACCGGTCATATTAAATTCTACCAACTCAGCCATTATATCATTAATAATTTTTTTGATATGGAAAACCTCAGACTCATTTCCGCGTGATGCCTTATTAATCGCATACCGAACCAATTCACCGGTCAAGTCACAAATACCGCCCAAATAACTTTCATAATTCAATTTAATCCCTTTAAACTTATCAACCTTTTCCCCATTAATCACTTGCCAAAGCGTTTTTGCTTCAGCATATTCTTCAACTGACGCTCGATAAGAACCTTCTTGATTCAAACGTCCATAACCAAATTTTTTATCAAGTTTTAGCAAAACTTTTTCAATTGCGACTAAACTCTCTTCTGCTTTATCCATATCCCCACGATGCAAAGAAAAAATAACCCGTTTTGAGTCATGTAAAACCACATTGGCCAAACTAATTATTTGTCGCCGCTCCCCATTATTACGCTCATGCTCCTTTTTCAACTTTTGAATAAATTTTTTATTAATCATTTTAATATAATACGAATCTACGAATACACACAAATATAGCGAATTCGAATTACGCAAATTATTTATTTTATTAATCTTAATGGCAGTTCGCATGATTCGAATTCGCTATATTCGCATATAACTTGCGAATTCGCATTATACTATTTATCTTGCGACACTCGGAAAACTTCATCCAAACTAGTAATACCGTCCAAAGCTTTCAGGATACCGTCTTGCGTCATAGTAATCATGCCGGAACGAACACCAGCATCGCGCATATCGTATTCACTGGATTTTCCAGAAATAATTTCTTTTTCCACTTCTTTATTCACCGTCAAAATTTCATAAATACCAACTCGCCCCTTATAGCCAATTCCTTGACAAACTTCACAACCACCGCCTTTATAAAATTTTAAATTATTAAAATCTATTTCTTTTTTTTCTTCACTAGGCAATTTGTTTAATATTTTTTTGATTTTATCCGTTTCTTCCGCGTCTATCTTGTGTTCTTCTTTGCATTTATCACAAACACGACGAACCAAGCGCTGACCGATCATCACGTTCAAAGATGGAGCCAGCAAAAACGGCTTAGCTCCCATTGATAAAAAACGAGGAACAGTACCGGCAGCGTCATTAGTATGGATAGTTGACAAAACCAAATGACCGGTCAAAGAAGCCTGAATTGCAATTTCGGCAGTTTCCAAATCTCGAATTTCACCAACCATTAAAACATCGGGGTCTTGCCGAACAATCGACCTAAGCCCCTGGGCAAAAGTATATTTTTCACTTGTTTGCGACTGGTTAATTCCTTCCAACTGATATTCAATCGGATCTTCAACTGTAATAATTTTTGTTTCCGGATTATTTAATTTCTTTAGAATCGCATAAAGCGTGGTAGTCTTGCCACTACCGGTTGGACCGGTAGTAATCACCATTCCATTCGGCCGCTTAATTTCTTTTTTAAGTTGCTCAAAAGCACGGCTGCGAATACCAAGATCGTTGAATCCTAAACCAACCGCGCTTGAACGGAGCAAACGCATAACAATGCTTTCGCCAAAATTAGTCGGTAAAAAAGAAACACGAATATCAATCTGTTCCTTCTCAGTGTTAATTGTTATCCGTCCGTCCTGAGGCTTGTTATCAATATTTATTTTTACTCCGGACAAAATTTTCATGCGCGAAATCATCTTGTGCCATAATTCCTTATCAACGCTGGCAGCATCATGCAAAACTCCGTCAATCCGGAAACGAATTTTAATATCATTCTCTTCAGCCTCAATATGAATATCAGAAGAATTAGACTTAATAGAAGCTGCTATAATCATTGTCACAACGTCTGTCACTTGCGCCTTGGCAATTTCGGCTTGCAAATCCTTAAAACTGGCAAACTGATCGCTAAATTTTTCCAAATCATTCTCGGTAATTTCCATTTTGCGTGAAGGCGGCTTTATTTTTGGAATCATTTTGTACAAACGAAGCGCGTACAATAAAGAATGCTTGGATATTTGATATGTTTCCACGCTCGCATGCTGTTTGTCGGATAGCTCCTGACTAAGTGCTTTAAGCTCTGGAATCAACGGCTCAATTGCGCCTAAACGAACGTGCGCGCCATCATGAAAAAAACAAACCACACCGGTCTGGTTTGCTTTTTCTTCCGAAACCAAAGATAAAGCTTCTGGACTGATTGGAAAGCGAAACAAATCAATATAAGGCAGTCCATTGGCTCGCGCCTTGGCCTGTGTTTTTCTTTCCATTTCCTTTATTTTGATTTCCTGCTGTTTTTCTTTAAATTTTGCCTGGGCACTAACATCATCGTCGCTTTGCTTGCCCTGAGAAGACATAATTAAATCTTCAATCGAAGGTATGGCAGTAGACATTGTGTAAAAAATTATTCCTTACTAAATACTCGAACCAACTTACTTACTCCGCCCCGACTAACAAGTTCCATAAACAATCCGATCCAAGCATTAATCTGAAAAGCAGACAAAAAAGAACCGGTTAAGGCAATAAAAACTACATAGGCGATTAGAGCTAACAATATAATCAGCCAGAAACTGAAAAACAGCTGAAAAGCAGCAAATATATAAGCCATAAAAAAGAAAGGAATGCTGATAATCAAAAATACCAAAATTATGCCGGCTCCAACTAAAAAATTAATAAAAAATAAAACAAAAGCCATTTCCACGCTAACTAACCAATTTTTAATAAACAAATTCCAGCCCTGTTTAATCGCTAATAAAAATTTAAAATCCTTCACTACAATAAAAGCAATTGCATATTTAATAATAAAAGACAAAACAACTACAAGCATTACAAATAAAACAAATAAAACTAAATATAAAAAATTAATACTGCCTTCGCCTAATTTAGTTGATAATAATATGAGCGGCAAACTAAGAGTAGCAAATAAAACATACATAATAATACGCAGTAGCGCGTTCATGCCAAAAATCAGCCAAAATTTAGCCATACCAACGCTCAAGCTTGTTTTTAGATTATGCTTTTTATTCATACGAATTCGAGCTGCGCTATGGACGATTGCCGCCTGTGAACAAATCGCCAGCCAAAGAAAAAACAAACCGATTGAAAGTACCAATAAAAGAACTCCGACCGCTAAAAACAAAGACATGGGATCAGACTGAATTAAGTGTCCAACACCTTTAAGACCTTGCCAAGTGAAAAGTCCAGACTCAACAATTCCATTAAAACCCGGTATTAAAGAGTAGGTATCATTAGAAAAGCCACGTATAATTAATTCAAATTCGCCGGCACTTCCTAAAAAAGCGGCAAACAAACCAAAAAACCACAAATATTTATTTTTCCAAGTACTCTTTAAAGCTTGACTCAAAATATCACGATATAAAGTCATAATATTATTATTTAATAATTATTTTTATAATTATATTATACCATATTTACTCAAACTAATACAATAAAAAAATAAATGGCTAAATTGTTAAATTGTTTCAAAAATATTGCGCAACAATTTAACAGTTTAGCCATTTAGTAATTTAGCAATTTTGCTCTTCAATAACTAAAATATTACACTAAATTTTACTCCTCAATAGAATCTATATTTTTTTCTCTCCCTTCGTCAACTCTTCAAAACGATCTTTTTCAATTGTTTCCTTGCTTAAAAGTTCATCAACAACTCTTTTTAATACATCTCGCTTATCTTGAATGATTTTTTCGGCAATTCCCTTAGCTTGATTAATAAAAACACTTATTTCTGTATCAATCAATTCAGCTGTTTTTTCACTATAATCGCGCTGTTCTTTTATTTCTCTGCCCAAAAATATCATCTCTTCTTTGTCGCCAAAAGTGCGCGGTCCCATTTTGTCGGACATACCATAGTCGGTAATCAATTGCCGGGCAATACCGGTGGCCCGCCGCAAATCGGAAGTAGCGCCGGTCGTTACTTCGCCATATATTTCTTTTTCCGTTAAATGCCCGCCAAGAAGCACTGCGATTTCTTCGATATGCTCGGTCTTGGTGTGCATATGTTTATCTTCGGTTGGCAGTTTGATAGTATATCCGCCAGCCCGGCCGCGCGCAATTATAGAGATTTTGTGCACCGGATCGGTGTTTGGCAAAAAATGAGCAACAATCGCATGACCGGCTTCATGATAAGCGGTTATCTCTTTTTCTTTTTTGGTAATTACTCTGGATTTTCGCTCCGGACCAAGCATTACTTTTTCAATCGCTTCAAAAAGCGCGTCCATCTCAACTGTCTTTTTGTTCTTCCTGGCTGTCAAAATAGTAGCTTCGTTTAAAAGATTGGCCAAATCGGCTCCACTAAAACCGGGAGTACGCTCAGCTACTTTACGCAGGCTCACTTCTTTGCCAAGCGGTTTTTTAATAGCATGAATCTTGAGGATTGCTTCCCGGTCGGCAATGTCGGGATTGTCTAAAACAACTTGCCGATCAAATCGACCCGGACGCAGCAAGGCTTGATCAAGTACATCCGGCCGATTAGTGGCAGCTATTACAATAACATTAGTATTGGGATCAAACCCGTCCATTTCAACCAAAATCTGGTTTAGCGTTTGTTCGCGTTCATCGTGCGATCCGCCAAGACCGGCTCCACGCTTCCTGCCCACTGCGTCGATTTCATCAATAAACACAATACAAGGCGCGCTTTTCTTTGCTTTTTTAAAAAGGTCGCGTACACGCGAAGCGCCCACACCAACAAACATTTCAACAAACTCTGAGCCGGAAATATGAAAAAATGGCACATCCGCTTCCCCTGCCACAGCTCGCGCCATTAAAGTTTTGCCGGTTCCGGGACCGCCCAAAAGCAAGACTCCTTTGGGAATACGCGCATCCAAATCAAGAAATTTTTTCGGATTTTGCAAAAATTCAACCACCTCCTTAAGTTCTTCCTTGGCCTCCTTTACGCCGGCCACATCCTTGAATTTCACTTTGTCTTTTCGATCTTTGTCGCTCTCTTTTACTTGCGACTGGCCAAACATCATTGCACGTGAATTTGCTCCTTGTACACTGCGCATCATAAAAAAAATAAAAACACCAATCAAAAGAAAAGGCACAACAAAAGGTAAAATTGCTCCCAGCCAAAAATCTGCCCCCTCATTCTCTCTTACTTCGATATTTATTCTTTTTATCTTCTCAAGAGGCACTCCGTAATTATTTAAAAGCTCGGACAGAGTTTCACCGGTCTCTTTTTTAACAAATTTCTCTTCACCGTTTCGAAGGGTTATATTAATCTTAGCTCCTTCAACAACTATTTTTTCAACTTGTTCTTCTTCAATGCCGGTAATAAATCTCTCTGTCCCAATACGCTCAGGTTTGGCGCCAGTGTCGCCATAAGCACTAAAAAGCATAGCAATCACAACAAAAACACCAAAAAATATCAAAAAGTTTTTAATTAAATTTTTCATTGTTTACTTGTTAATAAATTTAAATTATTATTTTGATTTTTTTTCTGTTTTTTCTTTCTTTCCTGCCTCTTTTTTATCCGCATTAAGAGCCTTTTTACTCCGTGAGAGGCCTAGGCGATGATCCTTAGCTTCAATTGAAACAATCTCAAAATTAATTTTTTTGTTCGCGCTATATTCTTCATTAATTTTATCCTTTGGCTCTAAATCAAGCTGACTAATATGAGCGAGTCCATGAATATCGTCATCTAAAGAAACAAATAAACCAAATGGATTTACCTTAAGGATTTTACCTTGAACAATATCACCGGCTTTATATTTTTTATCAACACCGTCCCAAGGATCGGTCATAAGTTTTTTGGCAGATAAAAATATTTTGGAATTTTCCACGCTAATCACTTCTGCTTTAATATTGTCTCCCACTTTGTAAAGATCGCTTGGATCGTCAATTCGCTGCCAAGCTAATTCGGAAATATGAATTAAGCCTTCCAGGTTTTCACCAAAATTTATAAATACGCCAAAATTGGTAATTGCGGTAATTTCACCCTCTACCTTAATGCCAACTTTATATTTTTCAATCACGTCTTGCTGCCGCTCGTTCCAAGCTTCTTTTTCCGAAAAAATAATCTTGTCTTGTTTTTCGTCCAAAGTGATTACTTTTACTTTAAATTCACGACCAACATAAGACTTAAGCCGATCCAAAATCTTGCTCTTGTCCCCACCGTTAATGCGCGGATAATTCTCCGGAGCTAGCTGTGAAACCGGCAAAAATCCGGCAATCTGCCTATATTTTACCATCAATCCACCCTTATTTGCGTCCTGAATTTTAATTGGAATAATCATTTTATCAGAAAAAGCGCCGCGTAAATCATTCCAAGCGCGCTCTTGTCCGGCATAACGGAAAGAAAGCTCCAAGTCTCCATTTTCATTATCAGGTTCAATTACAGTGGCTTCAACTTCGTCTCCCGGCTGAAGATTGGCATAATCATCATCTTCTTCATAAAGTTCCGGACCACGCACAACCCCGGTCATGTAACCGCCAATATCAAGCTTTACCTCAGATCGAGAGGCTGCAATTACCTTGCCTTTAACAATTTCATTAACATTGGGAACAACAATTTGATGTTGCTCAATTAAATCACTAAAATCCTCTGCGCTAATATTTTTATTAATTTTCTCTTTTCCTTCTGTTTTATTTGTTGTCATTTTCTAAATTAAGCTGTTTAAATAATAAAAAAACAGCTTTTTAGCCTTGTCATTAAATAATGACTTTAGCTCCTTGGCCACCCTAAAACCAAGGAATTTATTAAAAGGTGTCTATATTTTTATTTATATTATATTTTTACCATAAAACGATAAAAAATGCAAGAAAACAAGAATCGCCCCAAATAGCCTGGAGCGATTTTATATATTCTTTTTTAAACTGTTTTTTAGTTAGCGCAAGAAGCGTCGGTGCTACCGGCACCGGTACTGAAACCAAAGCCGGGCGAAGGAGCAACACTTGACATTTCAGTGTTGCAAGCTTCTGGTGGATTTTCGTATCCGGCACAAATAGTTTTGAGAAGAGATGCGCTGTCGCGTCCAGATGAAATCTTGGCTCCGTTAATTACAAATCCGGGTGAACCGCCAATGTCATATTTAGTATTGTCTGCTTTGTGCACGCCAAAACCGGGAAAACGTCCACGATAATTTTCATTATTGGCAAAGTCGGCCATTACGCTATATTCTTTATCGCTTGCGTCAACGCAAGCATCCAGCTTTGTCTTATTGATACCGACTTTGGTCAAACAGCCCGGTCCGTCATCTGCTTCCAGAAAACAATTTAAATAAGCGATCAAATCTGATTGACTTTCTTTTTGAATGCAATATTGATTAAGCTGTTCTTTTAATTCTTTTTCGCCATGCATGGCATAGTCACAAAATTTAAGCTCAAAATCAAGATCATCTCCAAGTGCTTCCACTACCGGCAAAATTCCTTTTTCAATCTGCGTGCCATAAGGGCAATGACTCATAACAAACAACTCAACACTGGCTTTGTCTGCTTTGGACACATCGGGCGTTGCTTGCGGCGCGGCCGGCATGTCGCTTGCTTGCTCGTCTGTTTTTTTTCTTTCAATCTCTGCAACATCCATTACTTGCGGGAAAAACTTGCTTCCATCTTTAGTCAAATATGAAATAATTTCTTGTCCGTTACTCATATTAATTACGAATTTGTATAAACCGTTTTCCTCACTTGTTTCTTTGATTGACACTTTTTGCCCCGGTTGCATGAGGTTGATATTAATAAATTCAACGGTCTTGGCTTTTGCTTCCTCCATTGTAAGTAATTTAGCCTCCTCTTGCCCTAACTTGGTACAACCGGCAAGAAATACACCGATCACCAAAAATAAAATTAAACTTTTTTTCATAAAAATAAAATAATTAATTATTATATCTAGTATTTTACTAAACCCAAGTAACACAAGCAACTTTATCATTATCTTTCTTAAAGCGCATCAAATGAACTCCTTGAGTATCTCGACCAGTTTTGTTGACTGATTTAAAAGACAAACGAATGACTTGCCCTTTTTCCGAAATAATAATCAAATCTTTCTCTGCCATTATTTCCGAGTTCACCACATAAGCGCTAACCAATTTACCGGTTTTGGCAGTCACTTTGGCGGTTTTAATGCCGGAACCGCCTCGTCCTTGTACTTTATACAAATCAATCGCAGTTCGTTTGCCAAAACCTTGCTCCATTATTGTTAAAACCTGATATTTTTTTTGTTTTTCTTTATTGGTTTTCATAACGCCCATGCCGACTAAAATATCATCTTTTTTCAAACGAACTCCAAATACGCCGGAGGCAGTTCGCCCCATATCGCGCACATCCTTTTCTTTAAATCTAATTGCTTGCCCCTTGGCTGTAATCAGCTGAATCTCATCCTGACCGCTTGTCGGCTTGACCCAAATCAAACGATCCTCCGGTCTAATCTTAATTGCGATTAACCCGCTGCGGCGAACATTATCAAAAGCTTCAAGCTTTACTTTTTTAACCAATCCCTTTTCAGTGGCAAAAAATAAAAATTTGGACTTACCAATTTTATCAAGCGGTAAAATAGATGTCACTTG
Organism: Patescibacteria group bacterium; assembly: GCA_034722035.1. GTDB lineage: Bacteria > Patescibacteriota > Patescibacteriia > Patescibacteriales > UBA12075 > JAYENK01. The sequence continues at coordinate 14,539 of JAYENK010000047.1, forward strand.
CTCGGTCGGTGACAATTGTAAAAAGTTAACAATTGCTTGCCCTTTGGCTGTTCTAGCGCTTGCTTGCGGAATTTCATAAGCTTTTAACTGAAACACGCGTCCGCGGGTAGTAAAAAAAAGCATATCAGAATAAGTCATTGCGCTAAACATCAAATCAACCATGTCCTCTTCTTTGGTGCTAAGACCAATTACACCTTTACCGCCCCGTCCTTGCTTTTTAAAAGTATCCGGACTAAGCCGTTTAATGTAACCGTCCCTAGTCATAAATACAACTGTTTCTTCATTTGGTACCAAATCTTCTACCGAAAAATCTTTCACACCATGCGGAACAACCTGAGTTCGACGCTCATCGCCAAATTTATCAGTGAGCGCATTAAGCTCGGTCTTAATAATATTTTTAACTTTTGTTTTTGATTTTAAAATCGATTCTAAATCTTTAATCAGTTTAAGCTTTTCTTTGAGTTCATTCTCAAGTCTTAAACGCTCCAAATTGGCCAAACTCTGTAAACGCATTTCCAAAATAGCGATAGCCTGACGTTCACTTAATTTAAATTTCTTTATCAAATTCTTTTTGGCAATTTCCTTGTCTTTACTTGCTTTGATAATCTTAATAACCGCATCAATATTTTTGAGCGCTATCATGAGCCCTTCCAAAATATGAGCTCGCTCTTTTGCTTTGTTCAATTCATATTGTGTACGACGTCGTACTACCGAATCACGATGCTTAATATATTCTTCCAAAGCCATCTTGAGTGTTAAAACTTTTGGTTGCAAGCCGTCAATCAAGGCTAACATATTCGCGTGAAAAGTTATCTGTAGTTGCGTATGCCTGAACAAAGAATTTAATATTTTCTTGGGATAAGCGTCTTTTTTAAGATAAACCACAATACGCACACCATCTTTATCCGATTCGTCACGTAAATCACTAATACTCTCCAACTTTTTACTCTTAACTAAGAGTGCAATTTTTTCAACTAATGTTGCTTTGTTTACTTGATAAGGTATTTCGGTAATAATAATTTTAAATTTATTGGATTTATCTTCTTGGATTTCAGCTCGACCGCGCACTACTATTCCACCTCGGCCAGTTGCATAGATTTGTTTGATATCCTTTTTGTCATAAATTATTCCACCCTTAGGAAAATCCGGTCCTTTAACAAATTTGCATAAATCATCTACAGTTGCGTTTGGATTATCAATCAAATGATTAATCGCATTTGTAAGCTCGCGCAAATTATGCGGCGGAATATTGGTCGCCATACCAACTGCAATCCCCATTGTGCCGTTCAAAAGAAGATTTGGCAATTTAGCTGGCATTACTTTTGGCTCTGTTTGCGAACCGTCATAATTCGGCGCAAAATCAACCGTGTCTTTATCAATATCAAAAATAAGCTCTTCAGCAATCGCCTGCATCTTAGCCTCGGTATAACGCATGGCAGCCGGATTGTCTCCATCCATTGAGCCGAAATTACCTTGTCCGTTTACAAGCGGGTAACGCAAAGAAAAGTCCTGGGCCATCCGAACCATAGATTCATATACGGCCGAATCACCATGCGGGTGATATTTACCAAGCACTTCACCAACAACAGTAGCTGACTTGCGAAATTTAGTACCGGCTTTGAGGCCAATGCCCCACATTGCATAGAGAATGCGTCTATGTACCGGCTTCAATCCGTCCCGAACATCCGGTAATGCCCGCGATACAATAACGCTCATGGCATAATCAAGATAAGATGTTTTCATCTCATCCGAAAGTGGTAAAGGCTCGATCAGGCCATAATCAGTCTGTTCTCGTTCACTCACAATATGCATAAGCGGATAATCGTTGTCTTTATCTTTTGTTTTGTCCGATTCTGTCTTTTTCACGACTTTTTTGGCAGTGTTCTTTGTTTTTTTATTTTTCTTGGACGTAGTTGCCATATATATTATTTTATATTATTATTTATTTTTTCAACTAAAGAGTTAACCAAAGTAGACGAAGCCGTAGTCGAGGCTGTATCAAATGCACCTACACTAGTACTGGCTTTGCCAGACGGACTAGAGCTGGCGAGTGTACTCAGTTTCCCTTTTAAACTATCAACTACTTTTATTTTTGTCTGAACTTTATCAAACTGTTTTTGCATATTATTGCTAATATTATTCCAAGTTTCATAAATATTTTTATTGTTATCATTGTCAACTATCGTGCCAAAAGAATGTTTAACGTTAATAAACCAAAAAACCGCTATCAAAATCATAAAAAAACTAACCCCAGAAATGATAATTAGGCGCTTGCTTTGATTAATCCGCTTATTAATTGCCTGAAAGTCTTCTTGCTTGAGTCCATGCTCCTTTGACAATTCTTCCAAGTCCGGCTTGGACGCCTTAGTCTCAGGCAAAATATCTTTCCTTTTCTTTGTTTCCTTGTTTTTTTTCCTTTCTTTAGGTTTATCAATTCTAACGTTCAATTTAACTTTTTTTCTGTCTTTTTTGATTTTTTTGCTTTTTTTTTCATTATCAAGCTCTTTATTTGTTCTGGCAAAACGATTATTCATATAATAAACAATAAAAACCACTCTTAATCAGAGCGTTAATTACAATAAAATTGTAGCAAAAATAAGGATAAAAGTAAAGGCAAAAAATCAACTTTTAATAACTACAATAAAAATTAATAATTAATAAAAAAATAAATTTGCAAAAATTGTCTATATTTAGTAAAGTAAAAACAATTATTGAATTATTAAAAAAATAATATTAAACACAAAATCTATGTTCAAAAATAGTGTCAAAAACACAAATAATAATCGTGCCGAAACTATAATTGGTCCATCGGTCAAAGTTAATGGTAATTTTCATGGAGATGGGGACATTATTATTGAAGGAGAAGTTGAGGGAAATGTAAAAACAAAAAATACCTTAACCGTGAATTCCGGTGCTAAAATAATAGCTGATGTTATCGCAAAAAACGCAAAAATTAGCGGTAGCATTAATGGCAATGTAAAAATTGATAACTGCTTGGAGCTAGAAGCAAGCGCCAAAATAGCCGGGGATATTAGCTGCAAAGAAATCTCAGTGGCTAAAGGCGCAATAATAAATGGGCACTGCCAAATGGGAGCAGACAAAGCCGAAGAAAAACCGTCTAAAGCCTAAAAGCATGCATGTTTATGTCTATGACACTTATGTGTCAGAAAAAAAATACGCCGCGCAAATTGCAAAGATTGAAACCAGAATAACCGACCTTGGCTTAAATGGCAAGATTATTCGGCTTGGTCTAATCAGCTCGATTGACCAAGCAATCATTAGCGAAATAAAAAAAGGCGCAAAAACGATTGTAATGGTCGGTGGAGTTAAACTATTGCACCAAGGCGTTAACGCGCTGGCAAAAATAATCACGTCTGAAACGCTCGGACAAAACATTCCTTTAGCTTTTATCCCGGTTGGCAAAGACGAGTTTGGCGCCGGCCAAATTCTAGGCCTCAAAGCCGGCGAAGAAGCTTGCAATGTGCTCTCCCAACGCCGAATAAAGGAAGTCGGACTGGGAAAAGCGGATAATAACTATTTTCTTTTTTCAGCTCAGATTGCAACGAACGACACGATTCTTGAGATTGACGAAAATTATACTATTAAAATAAAAAAACCGGGATTAATCAAAGTTGAAAATCTAAAAAATACTTTGAATTTATTAATTACTACAAAAAAAAGAAACAAAAACAGTTTGTTTCCATTTAAAAATTTGCTTTTAAGTGATAGCAAGCATCCTTTAATTCTTGATTTTGTCGTCGAATTAAATCTTCCGGTTAAAATTACTACTGCCAAAGAGAAAATAAATTTAATTGTTGGTAGTAGCAGAGAGTTTTAATTTGAACTAACCAAAACACGCCGACTCTCATATTTGGTGTGGCTATATTTCATCTGGGCTGATACTGTAATTGTGTTAATCCCGGTTTGCAAATTAACAAGTTTTTCAAAACTACCATCATCACTCACGAGCACCGGATCATTATTAATCCGAACGTCAGCCTCCTTTTCGGACACTCCTGAAACCAAGAGACTTTTTTTTATGGTTTGGTAGTCTAGCTCAGGCGAATTGATTATCAAAATGGGCGGAGAAATAACATTATAAATCGCATAGGCCAAATAAGAAAACAAAATAAGAACGAAGATCAACAGAAAAAAGTTCCGCACTAAACGCGGAATTGTTAAAAAATAAAACGCGGAAGGAACTTTGCGTGTGAAAACATTTTTATTATTTTTTGTCTTGTCAGTGCCGATATCAAAATATTCTTGAGCAATTTCTTTTGGGTCAAAGCCAAGATAAACGGCATAACGTTTGAGAAAATTTTTACCATATAATCCTTCCGGCAAAGCATCCCTATCTCCTGCCTCAAGCGATTTTAAATATTTTTCATTGATCCCAAGATCCTTGGCGATTTTTTCTATGCTGATATTTTTCTCATTCCGTATTCGCCTAAGCTCATCAGAAATTAATTCCTGATTTTCTTTTATTGTTTTTTTGTTTGCTGAAACCATTTACTTGAAGAAAAGCTACTACCGGCAGTATTAACATCCAAAATAACAAAAACATAACCAATAATAGTATAGGCAAAAAAGACAATTAAAAGACCGACAACACTGCCAATTATCACTCGCTTTCCTTTGGTCACGCGCTCATTACTGCCAGCTGCCGTCAAAAACAAAAACCCACCATAAATAAAGAAAAGCAATACCAGCGAACCAACCAAGCCAAACATTATATTCATTGCCTTAATAACATAATTCATAATATCGTTAACTTCATAAGTACCACAACACATTTTTATACAATCACTCTCATCGCATCCTTTACCAGCATCGCTCGAACACGATCCTGTGCACTCTGGTCTTTTTTTAGTAATGGGAAGACAATTACATTTCGGCACCAAAGTACTCTGCGCCTGTACAGCGCTCCCAAGCCAAAAAACCCCACCAAACAAAAACAAAACTAATAATAAACTAAAAATAATTTTCATAAATACTATTTAAAAGTCTGCTGCATTTTACGCACGGCAAACTCTACAATCTCATTTAAACTACCCTGCCCTTTAATAACTTTGTCCATCATTTCTTTCATCGCAATCTCAGCCGTCTCGGCATCATACCCGCGATACCAGCTTTTAGCTGTAAGCACTTGATTGGAAAAAACTCCTAGAGCGTTTTCCTCTTCCCGCATTTCCTCAACCAAAGACCGAAGCGCCGGCGGTTTTTGCGTTGCCTCTAAATATGACTGAACATTTTTTTTGTTATACGCAAGGTGCTTAATAAAATCCCAAGCTTCTTCCGTATGCTCACTTTTGCGCGACACTGCTTCCACCCAATAATTAGCGTAATTCATGCTCAATGTATTTCCTTCAATTTGTGGAAGCTTGACTACTTCAAAGTTTAATTTGGGCGCACGTGATTTTATCTCCAGAAGCATATAAGAATAGCCAAACATCATTGCCAGGCGATTTGACACAAACATATCCAAAGAACTATCCAAATTATCATTCCAACTATAAACTTCTTTGGCTGGATTGGCAAAATCAGTATAAAATCTTAATGCGTCAATCCCGGGATTATACCCTTTATCGCCAAAATCAGTGGGAGCTTGGTGGAAAGCGATATTTGAGCCACGCGTCATCTCGGCTCCGTTTTGCATCATGAGCAAAGACAAAATATCGGTTGAACGATTTATGTTATCACTTCCTCCAAGCGCAACGCCAGACTGAATAATTTCTCCGCGGTTATTCTGAATAGTTAACTTCTTTACATCTTCCTGAAACTCACGATTCCAATATTCCGGCGGATTGATAATGCCGGCATTATTAAATAAATCAAGATTATAAAAAAGAGCCATCGTGTCGACTGATAAAGGCAATCCATAAACATTCTCTTTTGCTTGCTTGGTCTTAGGATCAACTGATTTAATCACAATATTATCATAAACCGTACCAATAAAAGCTTTTTTAATGGCAGCCAAAGAAGGGCTTGTGTTTGGCTTCAATTTCCAAACTATTTCTTTCTTAATGCTGTCGGCAATCTCGGGATAAGCCATTATGGTTCGAGCCGGCATTGGTGCTAAAAAATTCTTTTTCTGGTATTCGTGCATCCACGTATTGTGCAGAGAAATAATATCCGGCGCGCGATCCGAAGCGAAAGCTTCGGTAATAGCTTCTTCGTATTCGCTATAGCGAAATTTACGATAATGAATCTTTACATTGGGATGCACCCGATTGTAAGCGGCAATAATCGGAGCAAAATCATCCTGCCCATCCCAAACCCGCCAATATTGTAAAGTAATAGGCTGAAGTTTCTGAGCTAACTTTCCGCTAATCTTTTGCTTACAACCAAAAGCGGTAGTAATTAATACTGAAAAAAGAATTAATAAATATACGAAAATTTTAAATTTTCCTAATTTCATATAAAACAATTTATTATAACTATTACTATTATAACAGATAAATAGTATTTATAGCAAAAAGCTAAGCATTTAAAGCACCCTCTCTCGATACTGTAAAGCTTCGGCGATATGAGTGGATGCTATGTTTTCTTCTTCAGCCAAATCCGCAATTGTGCGCGCAAGCTTGAGAATGCGAAAATAAGCTCTGGCAGAGAGATGCATTTGTTCAACTGCGTTTTTTAATAAACGCTGGCTCATATTATCTACCTGGCAAAAACGCTTAATCATTTCTGAACTCATCTCGGAATTGGTAATAATATTTTCACCCCGAAAACGTTCGTATTGGCGCGCGCGCACAGCCTCAACTCTTTGCTTAATGTCTTTTGATTTTTCGCCTCTATTATCCGAGCTGAGCTTATCAAAAGAAATACGCGGAACTTCTACATGCAAATCGATCCGGTCCAAAATCGGACCGGAAATCTTTTTTTGATAATTAATTATCTGGAGTGGCGAGCAGGTACACTTTTTTTCTTCATCACTGGAAAATCCGCAAGGACAAGGATTCATAGCGGTGATTAAAATAAACTTAGCCGGAAAATTAAGGTTGCCGGCAACACGAGAAACATTGATAACGCCGTCCTCGAGTGGCTGACGCAGATTTTCTAAAACCGAGCGAGGAAATTCGGCAAACTCGTCCAAAAATAAAACTCCCCTGTGTGCCAGGGAAATTTCGCCCGGCCTGGGCCAGGCGCCGCCACCAACTAAAGCAACACCCGAGGCAGTATGATGCGGTGAACGATACGGACGTGTGTCGATCAAAGCCGCATTATCAGGCAAATGACCGGCAATAGAATAAATCTTGGTAACTTCCAAAGCTTCTTCCAGTGTTAAATTTGGCAAAATCGAAGGGAGAGTACGAGCAATCAAAGTCTTACCCGAACCAGGCGGACCATTCATCAGCATATTATGCGCCCCGGAAGCGACGATCTCCATGGCGCGCTTAACGTGCTCTTGCCCCTTAATATCGCACATATCGGAAGAATGCGATACGCGCGCAAAATTAAACTCTTGCTTAGCGGTTTTTTGAATCTTTTTTTTCTCTTCTAAATGGTCGACTAACTGGCTTAAGTTTTCCAAAGGCAGTACCTTGATATCTTTTACCAAAGCCGCTTCTTTGGCGTTTTTCTTTGGCACAAATAAATTTTTGATGCCAAGTTTTTGTGCTTTAAACGCGATTGACAACACTCCGCTGACCGGACGCAATTCGCCGCTAAGAGCCAGCTCCCCCACAAACAAAGACTCCTTAAACGCGTCACTCGCTTTTAAATAATTAGCAACAATTAAAACACTTACCGCGATCGGTAAATCATAACTGGGACCATGTTTTTTTAAATCAGCCGGGGCTAAATTAACTGTCACTTTTTTTCTGGTCATTTGGCCAATTGAATTCCGAATCGCGCTTTTAACCCGTTCTTTTGATTCGGACACGGCAGTATCCGGGAGTCCGACAATGGCAAAGGTACCCATATCGCCCCCTCCTAGATCTGCCTCAACTTCAACAATCTCCGCGTCCAAACCAACTACGGCAGCCGACAATATTTTTGTACTCATTTTTTAATAAATAGTAAATAGTAATTAACTCTCTACTTTATCAAATCTTTATCTACGCTCACAAACATCATCATTATAATGGTTGCTAAAGCGGCCATGAACATGGATAAGCGCAAAGTAATAAGATCTGAAAAAAAATTTGAAGTAATGAAAAAGAATAAAACAGTAAATACCTGTCCTACGATAACATAAAATTCACGATTCACATTAGCATTGGCATAATCACGAATTTTTCTAGCATAATAATAAAAATCAGCCTCTAAAGGAATCGCGTTCAAAGCCCCAAATACTCCCCCCACAGTCGTCCACACGCCGGCACCAGCAATTGTTGATATTAATCCTCGCGCTACCAAACTTATATTATGTCCAAACAAGCCAATTTGAATAATGGCGCGCGAACCGCGCCGATCACTCCAATGTCCGGCCTCGTAGCAAAAAATACTATGAACAACATTTGACAAAAGATAAACCGAACCGATTCCGACTAAAGAAATATCAAGATAATACATAATCAAAGGCCAAGACACTGCGAATATAACCAATTTTATTCCCTGTAAAACATAAATCCAATTTTTAACCGGTCGTTTTGCATCAATAATTTTTCTAAATCTAATTGTACGATTTTTAATTTTTATATCTTTAGAAAAAAATAAAGCCATCGAAGCCATTATCAAAAGCAAAGCGCTAATCATAAATACCAAAGAAAAACCTGACTTGGTAATCAAATATCCGCCTAAAAACGGTCCGATTACACCAAACAAAACCGGAATACCATTTAAAATACCGGTTTTAGAGCCGCTGTTATTATCCTTGTCTTTACCGATTGAAAGAAAATAAAAATGATGCGCCGTCCAAAAAAAGGCAGTTTGAATGGCGGCAATAACGGCAATAAGAAAAATAAATAACAGTTTGGGTATATTCAAAATCATTATCTCAGCTGAAGACAAAATTAAATATAAAGCAATATTAATTAAATAAGAAAAAATCAAAACCCGCTTTACGCTCCAGCTTTCAATCTTGACTGTAGCCAAATAAGCCGCAAAAATTTGACCGATATAAGATAAAAATAAATATAAAAAAACTTCATTTAAAGAAAAATTTATTTTCAAAAGATAAATCGGAATAAAGACCGACACCATAGACAAAGCAATTTGCCGCAAGGTATCTGCTATCACCAAATCATTATATTCGTTATGAACAAAACGATTAAAATGAAAATTATGAACAAAATTAATAGGCATATTTATTTAATAACTGTTCCTTGAAACTTTTCTTGATTAAATATTTTTTCCAAATTTTTTATATTTTTCCCTTCCACGATAATTACTTTAAGGCCTAATTTAGCGGCATGTTTAGAGGCAATCGGATCAAAAGGAGCACTTAAACCCGGATCCCATTTGCTACCGACTATCTTTTGAAAGTCTTTCCAACTTATTTTTTTGATTTTTTTAGCGCCCTTAAATTTATTAGGATCTTTATCATAGGCATATTTTATATTGGAAAGATTGATAACGGTTTTAGTACCCAGACGCTCGGCTAAAATTGTAGAGACATAATCCGTGCTCCAACCAGGATGCCAACCGGCCGCGAGCATAATTTTTTCACCTTTGGCAAAATGTTTTTTAAGGTCAGCCTTGGTGCGAGGATTTTTGTTGATCCGCGGATGAGCGTAGGCGCGAAAAATAGTTTTAATCAAATGCGCATTCAAACGAGTCGCATGAATCCCAATCCAATCCCGGTCATCATTGGTTAGCTTAGTCACTTTTACCGCCGCCTCCTGATATTGCCGAGCCGTGTTCCCGCCTCCGGTCACAATCACAAAACGCCCACCTTTTTTTATCTGTTCAACGATTAAAGCCCGAAACTTTTTCAAAAACTTAAAATCAATTCCAGTCTTTGGCACGATTAATGAACCACCCAAAGAAATAATGGTAATGTTTTTCATAATTTTTATTCACGGCTAATCTATTATAACATTTTTTATATCCCCTTGACAATATTTTAATACTTTGTTATAGTTTTATTCGCTCATCAACTTTAAAAGGAGATAAAAAATGAACCTAATTCGAGTAAATTTTCGAACCAAAAAAATAAGAACCAAAGAAGATGACAGGCTTTTTGATAAAATCAAAGACTATTATGCTTATCGAGATGAATGGTCTGATTTAAAATTAGAACCTGGTATTAATTGTTTCAAAGACGAAGAATTAGCCTTGTACATTAATAACGATAGTACAGTTCTAAATGATGTTTTTATCCAAAAAATGGAAAAACATCTTAAAGAATGCGATCTTTGCCTGGCAAAGATCATTAAAATCGAACATGGATAATCCAACATAAAACCGGCGAGCTTTTTCAGCTTAGCCGGTTTTTTTCTTTACACTTAACCAATAAATTCTTTTTTTGTATCTTCCGGAAGAACCTTATTCTGCTCATCAATTGCTTCTTGCTTTAGAGCTTCTACCGTTTGCTCTATGTTTTTCGTATTTGACCACAACCAGACTCCTCTTCGAGTGTACCTGTTTTTCTTTTTTATATCGTCTTTAAACAATTCATCAGCCAGATCCTTAATAACTTCGTAATCGTCGCCCATTTCTTCAATGACATTAGTCTGATTGATGGCTTCGTTATTTTTTTGTAAATTGTCCTCAATTCCCATAATTTTATTATATTAATATTTAATACATTAATCTTAACCTAATAATTAATATTTGTAAATTCCGGATTTAGCATATTTTTTCACTAACTCGGAAAAAACACTAGTCTCAAAAACAGTGCCAATGATCTCTTGCTGTAGCTCTTTAAGCCACAGCATCTACATAAGGCCAGTATCATAAACTAAAAGCAAAGTCAAGTTTACTAAAAATAAAACTAAAATTAAACTAAATCTTAAAATAAGTTAAAAATATCAAAATTTATTGAAATTATGTATATTTCAATCTTGGACTAACCACGGCAACTGCATAATTATTTTTCATAAAATTCCACCTTGTTTAATGTATATATATTTTAAATGATCCGTTCTAGTGCGGACGGTGGGAATCGAACCCACACACCTTACGGCACTAGCTCCTAAGGCTAGCGTGTCTACCAATTCCACCACGTCCGCATTGTCCATGCTCCTATTTTTAGCTTAATTTTCAAATTTTGTCAACTTTGTGGTATAATATTACAAGGATACAAATCACAAATTACAAACTGTTTGTTTATTTTAATTTGAGCTTTGTTTGTTTCTTGTACCTTGTATCTTAAAATATAGATTTTTATAATTATAAAAATGAATTTATGTCTGAAGAAAACAATTCAATTCAAGAACAAAAAACAAAAGAGCCAAGCAAGAAACCAATCAATGACAACCGGTTATGTGCAATCCTTGCCTATTTACTCCTGGGTATTGTCTGGTATTTTGCGGATAACAAAATCAAAAAAAATGAATTTGCCAAATTTCATGTCAAACAAGCGATTGTTTTAATTATTGTCAGTCTTGTCGGTTCAATTGGCCTAGGCATAACGATTCTTGCCTGGCTCATTCCTTTGTATCAAATTGCAATCTTTGTTCTGGTTATGATTGGTATCTACAATGCCTACTCCGGCAAAAAAGAAGAGTTGCCGGTAATCGGAAAATTCTCTGACAAAATTAATATCTAAATTATTATATAATAAAGAAAACAAATTTTGAATTAATTTTTAATTAAAATATGCCAAAAAAACCTTTCATTAAATTCTTTAGCGAACTTGGAATAAAAGATGTTCCACAAGTAGGAGGCAAGAACGCTTCGCTTGGTGAAATGTACCAAAAATTAACCAATAAAGGCGTGCGTGTACCCAATGGCTTTGCGACTACTGCCTATGCCTATGACTATTTAATGGAGCAAGCCGGCCTTAAAAAAGAAATTAAAAAAATTCTTAAAGGTCTTGATACGCGCAATGTTAACGATTTAATGAAGCGTAGCGCCAAAGTCAGAAAAACAATCCTTAAGGCAGAATTTCCAAAAGAAATTGAAGATGCAATACAAAGCGCTTATATTAAATTAAGTAAAAATTATAAAACGAAAGCGACTGACATAGCGGTACGCTCTTCTGCTACCGCCGAAGACTTACCCGATGCTTCGTTTGCCGGTCAACAAGACACATATTTGAATATTCAGGGCAGTGAACACATAATCGAGGCTGTACACAGATGCATTGCTTCGCTTTTTACCACCCGCGCGATCTCTTACCGGGTTGACAAAGGCTTTGATCATTTCAAAATTGCCTTATCGGTCGGCGTACAAAAAATGGCCAGAAGTGATTTAGCATCATCCGGTGTGATGTTTTCGATTGATACAGAATCAGGTTTTAAAAACGCGGTTTTAATTAATTCAATCTACGGACTAGGTGAAAACATCGTGCAAGGCAAAGTGAATCCTGATGAATTTTTTGTTTTCAAACCGACTAAAGCAATAATCAGCCGCCGTATCGGGCGCAAGCGACTCAAAATGGTTTATAATAAAGATCCAAAAAATCCGGTCAAGGACATTAAAGTTGCTTTAAAAGATCAAAAAAAACAGTCTATTTCCGATGAACAGGTCATACAATTAGCTGAGTGGGCGATGTTAATTGAAAAACATTATAAGCGCCCAATGGATATGGAGTGGGCCCTGGACGGCAAAGATAACAAATTATATATCATCCAAGCCCGACCCGAAACCGTTCAAAGTCAACGCGATGTTAATGTAATAGAAAACTATAAGCTGGAAAAGAAAGGCAAGCTCATAATCTCTGGGCAAAGTGTTGGCAGTAAAATCGGAGTGGGCAAGGTAAACAAAATAATGGACGTAAAAGATATTTCCAAATTCAAGCCGGGCGAAGTACTACTCACCGATATGACCGACCCGGACTGGGAACCGATTATGAAAATTGCCGGCGCTATCGTGACAGACAAAGGCGGACGGACTTGTCATGCCGCTATTATCTCCCGCGAGATGGGTATTCCTTGCGTGGTTGGCACAAACACTGCCAGCACCAAAGTTAAACCCGGAGAAAAAGTGACTGTTTCTTGCGCTGAAGGTGAAGATGGCAATGTCTACGAAGGCGAACTTCCTTTTAAAATAAACAAAACTAATATTAAAAATCTTAAACGACCGAAAACTAAAATAATGATGAACGTAGGTGAACCAGACTTGGCTTTTGCTTCTTCTATGATTCCCAACGACGGTGTTGGTCTGGCCAGACTGGAATTTATCATAAACAATTCGATACAAATTCATCCTTTGGCTCTTATCAATTATAATAAAATTAAAGACGCTAAAGTAAAAAAGAAAATAGATAAGATTACTGTCGGTTACACCGACAAAAAACAATTTTTTATTGATAAAATTGCTGAAGGTGTGGGCATGATTGCGGCCGCCTTTTATCCCAATGATGTTATTATACGTTTGTCCGACTTCAAAACCAACGAGTACGCGCAGTTGCTCGGCGGAGCCGAATATGAACCGGTTGAATCTAACCCAATGATCGGCTGGCGCGGAGCGAGCCGTTATTATTCACCGGAATTTTTGCCGGCTTTCCGCCTGGAATGTGAGGGATTTAAAAAAGTACGCGATGAAATGGGACTAAGTAATCTAAAAATAATGATTCCGTTCTGCCGTACTATTGAAGAAGGCAAGCGCGTTAAAAGTATCATGGCCGAACATGGACTCAAGCGTGGCAAGAACGGATTGGATGTTTATGTGATGGCGGAGATCCCAACCAATATTGTACTCGCGCACGAATTTGCCAAGCACTTTGACGGCTTTTCGATCGGCTCAAACGATTTAACTCAGCTGACTCTTGGCATCGACCGTGATGCCTCCGGCACGCTTGAGGTAGCCGGTGTTTCCAATGAAAAAAACGAATCAGTCAAAACGCTGGTCCGCTATTTAATCGATGTTGGCAAGGAAACCGGTACTAAGGTCGGAATTTGTGGTCAAGCTCCATCCGATTTCCCCGATTTTGCCACTTTTTTGGTAGAGTGCGGAATCGATTCAATTTCTTTAATCCCTGACACTGTAATCAAAACCACAATTGCAGTCAATAAAAGAGAAGAAGAGCTCAAGAAAAAATGTAAAAAATAATAGCCCTTGCTTAATTTAAGTTCCTGCGCTATAATGTTCAAATGCTCCCCACTACGCCTATCGGCTACGCGGGGCAAGCTCAACAAAAAATATAAATAACAAATTTTAAATCACTAAAAAATGCCAAATATTAAATC